>JAAYCS010000212.1 GCA_012729655.1 Desulfovibrionales bacterium
AGACTTTCGCTTTTCGAGGGCATCCCCTGAATCGAACCAAACATGGCCGCAGATCTGCTTGACCTGGGTTTTCCCGGGTCAGTCATCCCTGCGGCCATGATCCCGCCCCCTTTATCGGCAGATCACACGGAACAGGAAGAGGGTGGCAATGGTCGCTGCCCCTGTTTTGCGATCCCCTTTCCAGCGCAAATGGAAGACGGATTGAACCTGGCTGGAATGGCCAAGGGCGGCCCATCTAGGCGTACGACTGCCAATCATTACGGAAATGAAAGGAGCCCGGCATCCTGTCTGCCGAGCACAGGCAGCCCGCCGTCCTGTGCTGTAAAAGTCCATTCCGAAAACGCAGGAAGCGGCTAGGTCCTGCTCGAAATCTGCCGGGAAATCTCGTGGAAAAGCTCCTGCTCCCTGACCACGCCGATGATTTTGCCTTCCCTTTCCACAGCCACCCGCCGGCGATTTTCCTCGCACAACAGATAGGCCACCTGCATCAGGCTCTCCGAAAAGTTCACCACCGGCGGCCTGGGATTCATGATCTCGCCCACATGTCTGGATTCCAGGGCCTTGACCTGGTAATTGAACAGGCCAGACCAGAACAGACTGGAATACTTCAACCCCAATGGCAGCGGGCCGTGTTGTGTCTTCAGATATTCGGGCAATATGGCCTGAATAAGATTGCGCATGGTCAACACGCCGACAAGCTCCTGTCCATCGAAGACAAGAAGGGCTCGATGTCCGGACTCCATGATCAGGCCTGAGGAAATGAAGCTCTCGGATGCGAGCTTGAGCTTTGCGATCCCTTCCCGCACCGTGTTCGAAGACTGAACACAGGTGTATTCGTCAATGGGGATCATGATCTCGATGATGGTCTTTTCACGCTCCAGCCCGTTTCTGCCAATGCCCACGGCTTCGTGAATGCGGGAGGCCAGTATGTGCACGTCACAGGGTTTGCACAGATAATCGAAAGCCCCTGACTCCAAAGCCTTGCGCGCGGCAGTCTGATCGCCATGACCTGTCAGGACAATCACTTTGCATCCGGGCTTCATGGCCAGGATACGCGGCAGCGCTTCGTCCCCGTTCAAACCCGGCATTTTGACATCCAGCAGGACAACCTCAGGGCTGACTGTCTGCAGGAGATCCAGAACCTCTTCGCCATTCTTGGCCAGGGAAACCACAAAGCCTCTGTGTTGCAAAATCTTGGCTGTGTTCTCCCGAAAACGGGCTTCATCATCTGCGACAACAACATGCGGTCTGCTCAACGTTACTCTCCTTCAACATTTCTTTTAAACGGCAATCCGAAACATCACCGTTCCAGGGACAATTTCCACATTTCATATGCGGTTTTGACCCGGTCCATGAGGTGGGCCATTTCCACTGGTTTGATCAGGAAATCGAACGCGCCATTGGTCAAACACACTGCGGCGTCGTCAGATGTGGCATGGCCGGTGAGGATGATGACCTGCACAGCGGGAAGGGCTGCCTTGATGTCGCGCAGGACCTCCTGCCCTGTCATGCCCGGCATCTTCAGATCCAGAACAACGACCTGACACTGCTTTTCCTGCAGGATGCCCACCACATCCCGGCCATTCGAGCACAATTCAACCTCAATGCCCTTGCGTTTGAATATCTTGGCTGCAGTTTGCAGGTAGTATTCCTCGTCGTCGACAAGAAGAACGCGCAAAGTATCCATGGGCACCTCACCATGATCCGCTGCAAGGGGAGAAAACCTCGTCGAGCCATGCCTCCGGATATTACGAGGCAGCAGACGAAACTTTGGGCAGGAGTATGAAAAACGTCGAGCCCTGTCCCTTGGCGCTCGTAAAATCCAACACGCCGTTCATGCTGTCCACGATCCCATGGCAGAGGGACAACCCAAGACCGGTACCACTTCCAGCTGGCTTGGTGGTAAAGAATGGAGTGAAAATCAATTGCTGATGCTCCGGGCTGATGCCGGCGCCGTTGTCTTGAATGGCAATGCGCACACGGTCCGGATCTTCGGGAGCACAGGACAGGGTGATTTCCCCAACGCGTCCGTCAGCCACTTCGCCAACGGCATGTATGGCATTGTTGAGCAGGTTCAACAGTACCTGCTGGAGCCTGCCGGGATCAACGTGCACGATCAGACGGGAAGGTGACATGTCGGTTCGCAAGAGGATGTTGTTGAGCTGGATCTTCTTCTGAATCATGGTCAGCACTTCGGGTATGAACTTGGCCAGATCGACGTTCTGCTCCTCCACATTCCCAGCCCGGCCAAAACTCAGGATGGAATGGGTTATCCTGGCGCACCGATCGATCTGCGCCTTGATCTGATCCACACTGGAGGAAAGTTCAGCCATGGTGTTCACGAAATCGGGATCATCTGCAGGCATGTTCTTGCAATCCTGCAGCAGCATCTCGACATAAGCCTGCTCGCTCTTCATGATTTGCAGGGGGTTGTTGATCTCATGCGCGAAACCTGCTGCCATTTCCCCAAGTTCGGCCAGCCGACCTGCCCGATACAGCTGTTCGCGCAGTTTTTCGCGTTCCTCTTCCCGCTGTCGCAGCATTTTTTCCACATATCCGGTGAGATAAAGCGATGTCAGAAAGACAACGATACCGCCGCAAAGAACAGCCAGTCCCAGAAAAAGAACCGCATTGTCAAAAGCACGAACCAAGCCCGTCGAGTGCTTGCGCACCGCCAGAATCCACCCCGTGTGGCGCATGACCCTGCTTGCATAGGCAACCTTGGAAGAATCATCCCAAAAACTCATCCCCACCCGATCCAAAAACACGGGCTCGGCCAGCTCCTGATCTCTGGTCAGCACCTGGCCCCCACTGCCGGCAATGACCTCGCCCTCACGATTGATCAAAAAGACATCGACGCCCTCCTCGCGCACATCCATAAGAATGCGGGTAAAGGCTGCCGGATCCAGGGACGCGCGCAAGACATAGGATTTTTCTCCAAAGGTTTGCCGCAAGGCAAGAACACAATGGGGAATGCCCATCTGTCCGGACATGACCCCGCTGACGCTGCGCCCCCGTTTGATGGCCTCGTCCAGCCACTTGTCTGGTGTGACATGCGTACCCTTGAACACGCTTGGGCCGGCATAGGCCAGCACGACGCCGCCCTCATCCACAAGGGCTACGTCCAAGATTTCCTTGTGCTTGGCCTCCAGGTTCTCGAGGACGGTCTTCAGCATTGCAGGACCGGATTGAGGGGACAGCTGGTCATCGACCAGGGCCATGT
The DNA here is from genome assembly GCA_012729655.1 of Desulfovibrionales bacterium. Classification (GTDB taxonomy): domain Bacteria; phylum Desulfobacterota; class Desulfovibrionia; order Desulfovibrionales; family Desulfomicrobiaceae; genus Desulfomicrobium. The sequence goes on from JAAYCS010000212.1 coordinate 3,224, forward strand.
CCCCGAGGCAGTCGTCGATGTATCTCTCAAGGATGTACACGTAATGTCTGGAAAGAAGTGTCAAGTGCTCGAGAGAATCGTCCTGGGCACGGTGCCAATACAGATATCCTCCCGCACCCAGGGCCAGGAGCACCGGAATAAATGGGGCGAGAAACATGGTCGCGAAAAGATTGCGCTTGATGGCTTGGATGGTGAATTGGCGCATGCTGGTCCCTTACCGGACACCCCCTTCTTCAAAGGCCAAATATGCTGTGTCGACCAATTTAGTCAGGGAGACGGGCTTGAGGAGGTAGGAATATGCCCCATAGGCCATGCCCCGCAGACCCATTTCCTCACCGCCATGCCCTGACAGGAGAATCACCTGGGTCCTGGGCCACCCGAGCTTGATCTCGCGCAACGTTTCCAGTCCATCCATGCCCGGCATCATGACGTCCAAAATGACCACGTCATATTTGTTTTGCCCGAGAGCGGCCAGCGCATCGCGCCCACTGCCTACCCCGGTGACCTTGAACCCGCGGCGCTCCAGTCGTTTGACCAGCGTCTCCATAAAATCACGCTCATCGTCGACAACCAGCACGGCAGGGCCTGTGCGCACGGACGCAATCTGGGCATTACTCTTTTCAGTCATGATGTTTCACCGGCAAAAGTATTATGAATTCAGTACCTTTTCCAAGTTCGCTTTCAAAACGGATGCTTCCCCCCAGCTTATTGATGATGGAATAACTGATGGAAAGGCCCAGACCTGTCCCTTCCCCAACCTTCTTGGTGGTAAAAAAAGGATCGAAAACACGCCGCTGCACCTCCTTGTCCATGCCCGGTCCATCATCGCGAATCCTGACTTCAACCATGTCCGCCTGTGAGTCGAAATTTGTGGAGATGAAAATATTCCCTTTCTTGTCCAGGGCATCGATCGCGTTGTTTATCAGATTCAAGATGACCTGCTGCAATTGTGACGCGTCGGACTGGATAGCGGGCAGATCTTTTCTGAGGTCCCAGTTCAAGGCAATATTTCTGAACCGCACTTCGTTATCGAGAAATGTTGCGGTCTGCTTCAGCAGATCGTTGATGTACACATCGTTGCAGACAGGCTCCATGCGACGGGCAAACCCGAGCATCCTGTGCACGACATTGCCCGCCCTCTCCACATGCTGTTCAATTTTGTCCACTGCATCGACGAACTCCTGGAAATTCGGGCTGGACTTGACATCCTCCTCGTCCAAAAGGTCGCGCATCCATCCTGCTTTTTCACGGATGACGGCCAAAGGATTATTCACCTCATGCGCCACCCCTGCGGCCAGTTTGCCCAAGGCGGCCATCTTGCTGGACTGGATCAACTCTTCGTTCAGCTGCGCCTGCTCGCGCTCCATGCGCTCCTGCTGCACCACAATCATGCGCGTGAGCATGAGCGTCCCGATGATGATGAACGCAATCCCGCTTCCGACGACAGCCCAGGTTGCAGCCTGGGTTTTGAAAAGGGGGGCCAGTTCACCCTGCCTGTCTTCTTCGATGACCAGCAGCCAGTCTTTCTCCTGCAGCCAAATCCCGCCGACAAAGATCTTTTTCCGGTCCGACTCGTGCTCCTGGACCTTGGCCCCAGAAAAAGGCGTCCCGAGAAAAGAAGAGTAGATGTCCTCACTCTTGTTCCCAAACCTGGGCCGAGTCTGCAGGGCTCCACTCCGATTGACCAGATAGGCGTCTCCTTTGTCTCCAAGCTGCAGCCAGCGGACCAGGGAATCGAAGATATCGGAGTCAATGGTGGCCCGCAGAATCCAGACCCGGCCTTTGTCTTGAATTTTGACGGCGATTATCATGTGCGGAAATCCCCGGAAACCTTCGAAGACATCAGAAACATAGATCTTGCGGACCATGACCTGATGAAACCAGTCCTCGTTTTTGTAGTTCGCTTCGGCAAGGTTGTACGGACCGGCATAGCTGACGTGCCGTCCTTCTTCATTGATCAGACCCAGGTCGATAAATGTTTTGGAGCTGAGTTGCATAGTCGCCAGGATCGAATCCAGTTTTCCCGGCGAAGAGAGATCCTCGACTGTATTTGAATAGGCCATGGTCCTCAGCTGAGAGACCTGCTCCCGCAGAAAGAGGTCAATGCCCTGGCGTTTGTTCTCCGCCAGGGTAATGATATTTGCCCTGACCTTGGAATGATACGTTGACGCGAACATGGAATACATGGTCACACCCAACGTGATCAGTGGTATCAATGAAAATCCCAGGGCCATGCCGGCAATTTTGGTGCCAAGATCTTTAAGCCTGAAAATCGACATGTTCACCGCCCACGCAAAAATTCAAAACAACTTCCGTGGAAAAGATTCATTCGCCCCGAAAATCAAAACATATATGAGCCAAGCCCCAGACGCAACAAGGTCCTTTCGCATGCGGCACCTGACTTCTGTGTAGCAATGGACAGTTCCGCAATGCCGGGAGTTCTCCGCAGACAAGACAGCGGCATGGCCCTGCGGTGTGCCTCCATCTGGATGCCTCCCACGGATATCCTGGCCCTCCGGCCGGACGCCATTTCCAAAGGAACTTTTCCCATGATCAGAACATGACCATCCAGCGGTTCGTACGAAACGCGGCCCCTTTTTCGGGCTGCCACACCATTCATGATTGCAAGCCTGTCACCTTCTGTGTCAGAAGTGGACTGGGGATGGAAACCCGACGATCACTGGTATTTGCATTCCCGGCAGTCCTGTTAACGTCTGGAGCACGCATGAGTTTACTCCAACGAGTCAAAAACGTCTTTTTCCCACCCCCTCCTGTTCAGGAGGATAAAGGACAGGAAGACCTCTTCAAGGCCAGATATCAGGCTTTTCGCAGACTCCTGTCTGCCAACAACGCGGCCCTCGACATCATGACGGAACTGGAGGCGGCTGCCCGGGGAAGCCGTCATTTCGGGATGCACTTCCTCAGGTCGCGGGTGACGGCGATCACAGCCAAAGTCTACGCCATGGTCAACAATATGCTGTCCCTGGCCCCTGGAAAATACCAGGCCCTGCCTGATGCCATGCGCACCATCCAGGGACAGATCCAGAACGAAATCAATCTCAGGGACACCCCGCACCGCCAGGAACTTGTGCTGGACTTGGACCAGATCACGGCCAGCGACGTGGACGACGTGGGCGGGAAGATGGCCAACCTCGGGGAACTTCGCAACGCGCTGCAAGTCCCGGTCCCCAACGGATTTGCCATCACGGCCCAGGGCTACATGGCGTTCATGCGCCAGACAGGTTTGCTGGAGGAAATCAACTGCCTTGTGCTGGGTCACCCCATGGCCTCCCACTTCGCAGCGGGAGTCAATGCCCCACGTGACCCCGAAGAGGAGGAAACCACGGACCAGCCCATCGCCCTTCTGGAGCTGTGCTCCAAGATCAGGGGCATGATCCTCTCCACACCCATCCCCACGGAACTCGAAGAAGCCATTCTTTCCTCCTACGACCGACTGTGCGAACGCGAAGGCAGACAGATGCACGTGGCCCTGCGCTCCAGCGCCCTGGGAGAGGACAGCGCCGGGGCCTCCTTTGCCGGACAGCACCGCTCCCTTTTGAACCTGGACCGCGACAGTCTGATCGAAGGCTACAAAGAGGTCGTTGCCAGCAAGTATTCAGCCCACGCCATGACCTACAGATACATGCGCGGCATCCGCGACGACGACGTCCTCATGTGCGTCGGCTGTCTGAGCATGGTGACCTCCCGGGCCGGCGGGGTCGCGTATACGGTCAACCCCCTCAACGCTGACGACAAACGCATCCAGATCACCTCCGCCTGGGGTGTGGCCAAAGGCGTGGTGGACGGCACGGCCACCACCGATCAGTTCGTTGTGGAGAAAGAGAACGGGATGCACATTGTGGACCGCCACGTTCCGCGCAAGGAGTCGGCCCTGGCCTGTTCCGACATTGAAGGGGTTTGCCGGATTTCCGTTGATCCACAACTCTGTGAACAGCCCACCCTTGAGGATCCGCAAATCATCGAGCTGGCCTCCATGGCCTCCCGCATCGAAGCTCACTACGGAATGCCCCAGGACATCGAATGGGCCTTTACGCCGGAGGCCAAACTCGTCCTCCTGCAAACCCGCCCTCTGGATGTCCGGGAGGCCCAGGCTGTTCCGAACCTGCTGCCAGGCGTGCCGCCGCTGATCCACGGCGGAC
>JAAYCS010000213.1 GCA_012729655.1 Desulfovibrionales bacterium
CAATACGCCCCAATTTGATCCCAGAAGGGCCTCCTGAACGATTTCGGGCAAAATACAAATCGTCAAAAAAACAAACCCTCGCCGAACGGTACGGCGAGGGTTTGTCAGTGGTCTGAGGGGTGCCAAGCACCCCTTTCTGTCTAGCTGGCGAGCAGAGCCACCTTGACCTGCTTGACCCCGAACCGCTTGGCTTCATTCGTGTCCGGGACAAAGATATCCACCCGGGATGAATAGCGTTTGTGCATGAGATCCGCTATTTCGTAAATTCCGTGTCCTTTCACATAGACTTTCTTGCCGAATACCCAGCCCTGATCAAACAGATCTCTGCTGACAGCCACAATTCCGCTCCGGACCTTGGTCATGCTGGCTGTCGTGGTCGGATCCGGGTCACATTCTCCGTGTGTTGGGCTGTAGGCCGTTAACGTCACTTCCTTGATTCTTGCCTCGTGCAGGTCCGCGACCTGTCGTGCCAGTTGCTGCCGTTCCTCGCTCAACTTTTCGATCTGGACGGAGTGTTCCGTCTTCAGCTCCTCAATACGGGCGGTATAGTAGTCTTCCGCTGCCGTCCTGGCCGTGGTGTCGACCGCGAACCCTATCAGGGCGGCTATGAGGATGAAAAAAAGCGAGGTGACGACAAATGCGCCATGATTGCTCATGCAAGTACCTCATATCTGTTTTGCGGTGGATGCTGCCGGCGAGAGGGGAATAGGCGAGTGCCGTGAAGAGAGGTCGGATGGGCCGGCCGCAGTTGGTAAAGGGGACATAACAATTTTGCCCTTTATCCGATGAAAAGGGATGATGCAACCCCTGGAACGACACAAAAATGGGGTGCCCGGGGATGTCATGGCGCGGCGGAGAATCTGTGCTTTGAATAAAATAATCAGGTATGCCAGGAAACTAGAATATTTTTTTACCTTCTGCGTTAATGCGGAGTAGAAGTGCACGCCCATTGGGCGTGGTCGGTGGCACTTGGCTTTGCCGGACTGGTTTCTTGTGCAATAACGATAGGGAGTCGGGAACTGGTCAGAAATGCCTCGCCTTCTGACTTGGTTCATCTCTGCAATTTTTTACCCTCGCAGCAAAGACCTGACTTTGGCCATGAGTTCTGAACTGTCGTAAGACTTGACCACATAGGCGTCGGCGGCGATGGATTTGAGGTCAAAACGGAAGCTGTCGTAGGCGGTGCACAGTACGATGGGCAACGCGGCGTGCCTGCAACGGATCTCCTGTAAAATATCCAGACCGGATCGATTTTCCAGCTTGATGTCCAGAATGATTAAATCCGGCTTGTGTTCATCCAAAAGGGCCAGCACATCGCCGTCGCCGTTGGAGCAAGCCACATTGTAACCGAGCTGGCGCAACTCTTCGGCATAGAGCATGCGCACATGCTCTTCATCGTCAATGACCAGAATTGTCTTTTGGTCCATTTCATTCCCCCTGTTTGCGTTCACTCCATTCTTCTCCAAGAACACGACTGCCGCTCCTGACAGAAAACCTTTCGTATGGAGGAAAAACAGTGCGTCTCGTACTCAAAAAGTCTGTCGAATCCGCAGAAGGCCTTCCTTGACCGGCCCACACTGCGCGCTTTGCCCGATGTTTCCTGACAGGGCGGATCAGAAAAAATAATTCACTCCGAGGAAAGGTCCCACCGTATTCACGCCTTCATTGGGTTCGGATATGCCGGCCGAGGAGATGTGCACATACCGGCCTTCCAAGAAGATGGCCAGGTCATCCTGGAGAAAGTAGTTCACGCCCGCCGCAGCCTGTTCGTTGAATTGGAAGGCCCCGCCCAGGTCTGGGGAACGGATTTCCGTCAACGCGATTCCCGCACCGATATCGACATAGGGGACCCAACGCGTGCCAGTAGCGAAATGATAGCGCAGATGAGGCGTCAGGGCCAAAGTCCAATCCCATCCCGAATTGACCTGTGGGCCAAGAAGTACTTCAAGACGCACTTCGAAATTTCCTCGATACCAGCTCTGAGCACCTACGGTGTCTCCAATCATGACACCATATGCCAGGGCGAGAGGCACAAGATCATGCTGATCCTCGCCTCCAAGGACGATAATTCCGTAGGTCACCCCCACACCCAGGCTCATGGTTTGGGTTCCGGAGAGGAATCCATGGCCCGTTGTCCCCGACCAGATGCCGGGTTCTTCAGCACCTGGGGTGTCATGCGTCATGGGCATGGTCCTGGTCGGCAGGGACCCGCGTTCCTCTGCGCGCACGGAAAGCGGAAGGATCAATAAGAGACAACCCAGCCACATGGCTATGGATCGTACAACATTTTTCATTCACTGCCTCCTCATGACCACGACATCACATCGCGACTGGCCCTGGTGGCCAGCCGAGACACCTGCTTGCTAAACATCCGTCCAGTAAATGGTCAAGAAGTTGTCATTAATTTCAACACAGCAGGCCGGGACCACTCCAGGAATGTTGATGTGTTCTTGCAGCCATATGACTGGAAACGTTAATATTATTTATCGCTAGTGATATTTCGAGTGCATGTAAAACAGAGAGGCAGTCAGGGCCATACGAGATTCATACCTGGCCTGGCGACAGCCCGCAGCCCAGCAGCAGGACAATGGGCTGCTCCAGATTTTAGCGGCCCTGGTCATGCTGATTCTGGTGCTGTATGCACAGGGGTATGATTGCCCGTCGCAGTGTTTGCGGAAAAAAATCGCCCGGCCAGTGACTGGCAGGGCGATCAATTTGTCGCGTGGTCTCATTGACTGACATCATATCAATTGTGGAGAAGACCCTTTCCCGGAATCTTTTGGCGGTTTCCTGTTCGACTGTTCGGGACATCAGTCGTCCAGTTCGTCGATGAGGGCCAGTCCTTCCTCTTCAAGCGCTACCAGGTCGTTGTAGGTCTCGCGCTTGCGAATCAGGACATGCTTGCTCCCCTGAACCATGATCTCCGCAGCCCTGGGTCTGGAATTGTACTGAGAGGACATGACAAACCCGTAAGCCCCCGCCGAGAAAGCGGCCAACAGGTCGCCCTGATCCACCCGGGGGATGGTCCGGTTCTTGGCCAGAAAGTCACCGGATTCGCAGATGGGGCCGACAATATCGACCGTCATTTCCCCGGTGCTTCCTTCGCGTACCGGCGCGATGCGATGATATGAGCCATACAGCGACGGACGGACCAAATCGTTCATGGCCGCGTCCACGATGACGAAGAGCTTGTCCTCATTTTTCTTGAGATACTGCACCTGGGTGACCAGGATGCCCGTATTTCCGGCAATGACCCGGCCGGGTTCCAGGATGAGGGTCATATCGAGGTCTTTGAGCGATTCCGTCAGGGCCTGCCCCAGTTCGTCAGGGTGGGGTGGTTCCTCCTCATTGTAGGTGATGCCCAGTCCCCCACCCAGATCCAGATATTTAATGGCGATATCGCGTTCCCGCAGTTGGGCGTAGAAAATCTTCAATTTGTCCAGGGCTTCGAGGAAAGGGGAGAGCTTGGTAAGCTGAGAACCGATATGGCAGTCCATGCCAACGGGATCCACATTGGGCAGACTTTTGGCCAATGTATAGGCTTCCAGGGCCTCAGCCCGAGACAGGCCAAACTTGTTTTCCTTCAACCCTGTAGAAATGTAGGGATGGGTCTTGGGATCCACGTCCGGATTGATGCGCAGACTGATCCTGGCCACCTTGTGCAGGTCTCCTGCCACCGAGTTTATCCGCTGCAGCTCCTGGATCGACTCCACGTTGAACAAAAGGATGTCCGCCAGGAGGGCTTCCTGAATTTCAACCGTCTTTTTGCCTACGCCAGAATAGACAATTTTTTTGGGATCAACTCCGGCACGGAGGGCCCGGAACAGTTCCCCCCCCGATACGATATCTGTGCCCGCCCCTGCCTGTGCCAGAATTTTGAGGACGCTCAGGTTGGAGTTGGCTTTGACCGAATAGCAGGTCATGTGGTCAATGCCCTGGAAAGCCGAATCAAACGCGTTGAGGTGACGTTTCAGTGTCGAGGCGGAATAGATGTACAGAGGAGTTCCGTGCTCCGCGGCCAGGTCCGCCACCGGGACATCTTCAGCATACAGCTGTCCGTTCTTATATGTGAAGTAATGCATATTCTCTCCTTCAGAATCACTGTCCGGGGACGGCTATGGAGATGATCTCGGAAATGGCCGGGGCAATGATGTGGTGGGTATTATCTGCTTTCACCCGGATCCGCAAATTCTCGGCCGGAAGCGGATCGCAGATGGTGAATATGAAGCTGTTTTCTCGACGGTAGACCCCTTCTCCGAAGGGAAAAACCTTTTTCGAATAGGAGGGGGTGAAAGGACATGTCGGACAACCGTCCTGTTCGATTTCAATCATGAAATATTCCAGATTGACCAACCTACCTCCGAGCTTGGCGTTGATAAGCAGGCAACCCTGGTCCATGGCGGCTTCCAGGTGATGGATCAGGATCATTTCATCGCTGACAATGGGCTGTGGCCACTCTTTTTTGCCGCATGCGACGAGGACGAGGAGTGCGAGAAGAAGAATTCGTTTCATGACTGTCCAGACATTGCCTTCCAGGTGTGGAGCAGAGTCAATGCCTCCAAAGGGGAAAGCGCGTTGACGTTCATTGCATGTAGGGCCGCCAGCACCGGATGTTCAGCCGGTTTTTCTGTGGTCAGCCTGTCCGTGGCAAGTCCTGGAAGTCCGATCTGACGGGTCAGGAGCTCGCGGCGTTGGCTGCCCCCCGGGGCATGTTTTTCAAGTGCGGTCAGGATTTCTTTGGCTCTGGACACCACTGAGGCCGGTACCCCGGCCAAGCGGGCCACTTCGATCCCGTAGCTGCGGTCCGCCGGACCCGGGACCAGTCGACGCAGAAAGACAATGTCTCCCTTCCATTCCTTGATGGCGATATTGAAATTGCGCACAGTGGGCAAGCTGTCTTCAAGCACCGTCAGTTCGTGGTAGTGGGTGGCAAACAGGGTGCGTATTCCTCCCTGTCGCTTGGCCAGTTCTTCGACCACGGCCCAAGCAAGGGACAGCCCGTCAAAAGTGCTTGTGCCCCGGCCTATTTCATCCAGGATGACCAGGGCGCGTTTTCCGGCCTGACGCAGGATCCTGGCGGTTTCGCTCATCTCGACCATGAAGGTCGATTGGCCCATGGCCAGGTTGTCTGAAGCTCCCACCCGGGAAAAAATCCGGTCGCACAGGCCAATCCGGGCCGAGGTCGCCGGAACAAACCCACCCATTTGCGCACAAATGCAGATGATGGCCACCTGTCTCAATACTGTGGATTTGCCCGCCATGTTTGGTCCCGTGATGATGAGCACCCGGCCGCTGTTCTCAAGTGTCAGGTCGTTGGGTATGTAGTTTGCCCGACCCTGAGCCGCCTCTACCACAGGATGACGACCACCTTTGACGACGATATCGAGGCCTTCGTGCAGCTCAGGACGGCACCACTCCCATTTGCGGGCGGCATGGGCCATGCCCTGGGCAAAATCAAGCTCCGCCAGAATCCGGGCCATGGCCATGAACCGGTCCCTGTGCCCGGCCACTTCCTCGCGCAGGGAGAGAAACAGTTCGTATTCGCGGGCCTTGCGTTTTTCCGACGCACTGAGAAGTTTGTCCTCGAGGATTTTGAGCTCTTCGGTGATGTATCGTTCTGCGTTGACCAGGGTTTGACGCCGTATAAAGTGCGAAGGGGGAGGCGTAGCGTGGGTTCGGCTCAATTCAAAATAATAGCCGAAAACCCTGGTATAGCCGAGTTTAAGCTTGGGTAGCCCGCTGGTCTGGCGTTCTTGTTCCAGCATGAGGGTCAGGGCGGACTCGCCGTGGTCCGTCAACTCCATGAGTTCGTCCAGGGTTGCGTCATACCCCGGACGGAAGAGTCCTCCTTCGGTGATGACCGGTGGAAGGCTTTCGGCCAAGGCCCGCAAAAGCAACTCGTGCACATCGGCCAGGTTGTCCCAGTTCTGCAGCAGGTTTTGCAGCCTCGACGGCGGAGATCCAAGTCGGGTCAGTTCGCCGTAAAGCTTCGGAAGCACGGCCAAGGACGCACACATCGCCCCAAAATCCTTGGGAGTGGAACGGTTGACAACGATGCGCGTACACAACCGCTCCAGATCATAGACCTTGTCCAGGAATCGGCGCAGATTTTCACGCAACTGGTCCTGGGCATGAAAAAAATTTACCAGCTCCTGCACGGACAGGATTGTCCCCAAGTCTTTGAACGGCTGATGGAGGCGGGTTTCCAGCAGGCGGCCACCCATGGGGGTCTGGGTCTGGTCCAGTACATGGATCAGGGTGCCCCGTCCTTTGGATCCGCCCATGGTTTGAAAAAGCTCAAGATTTCGTTCAGAGATCTCATCCAGCAGCAGGGTGGAAGAAAGATCCAAGGGGATGAAAGGGGCCAGATGGGAGAGACTCCGTTTCTGGGTCAGCTCCAGGTAGGTCAGAAGGGCACCGCAGCAACTGGTCAGCGCCGGCTTATCGTCCAGATCGAGGGCGGCCAGGGAGGGAACGCTTTGGGCGCGGAGGACTTTTTTCTCTGCCCCTTTCGCGTCAAAATAGGATTTCTGCGGATAGCGGGACAGCCTCGCCTGCCAGTGTTCGAGACCCTTGGGCAGAGGCTGGGATTCTGTCAGCAGGAGCTCGCGGGCATCCATCTTGATCAGCCACTGCCAAAGCGCTGCTTCGTTCCTCGTCTGGATGCCGGACCAGGTCCCCGTGGAGAAATCAACCCAAGCCAAGCCGCCGCCCAAATCCGTATCCCAGAAAAGGGCCGCCAGATAATTATGTCCTTTGGCCTGGAGGTTCATATCCTCCACAGCTGTTCCCGGGGTCAGTACCCTGGTTACCTCTCGGCGCACCAATCCTTTGGCCTGTTTGGGGTCTTCCACCTGATCGCACAACGCCACCTTGTACCCCTTTTCCAGGAGCTGGCGCACATATTCATCAATGGCATGGTGAGGCATGCCGCACATAGGGACCGGATGACTTGCCCCGGGATTGCGGCTGGTCAGGGCTATCTGCAGTTCCCGTGCGGCAATCTCGGCATCGTCAAAAAAAAGTTCAAAAAAGTCGCCCATGCGGAAAAAAAGGAGCGCTCCCGGGTACTCCTCCTTGACCCGCAGATACTGCTCCATCATGGGCGTCAGTTTGACCGTTTCCATTCGTCAATCGGTAATGAGTTGACGGAACGCAATGGAATGCCAGGAATGGCATTTGGGACAGCAGAAAAAAATCTGACCTCGCTTCAAGCCACAGCGCGAACAGATGAAACGTTTTACCTGCCTGGCGCGGCGCAGCAGAAAGTCGAGCTGCATTTCGAATACCGGGGTCATCTGTTGCTGGGGCAGGGACATGGTCAAAAGCTCCAGCCGCGCTGGCCAGAAGGAAGGATTCAGCAGCAGGGCTTTTTCCTGCCAGGTCTTGGCCTCCTCGATGCGGCCATGGGCACGCAGCAGGCATCCTGAATAAAAGAGCAGGGCGAGATTTTGGGGCTGCCTGTTCACGATGTGCAGCAAGGTGTCCAGATGCTCCAAGGGGAGCAGGGCGGCTGAAGGAGTGCCTGTTTCGGTGTGATCAAGGAGCGGGTCCAAAAGTAAAAAGGCCAGGTCCGATCCTACGGCGGACAGTCCCTGGTCGAGTTGGGACAACAGGTCCACCCAGGCCTCCCGCTGAACAAGGAGAACAATGCTCTCCAACCATGCTTCAGGGGACGCAGCATACATCTCCTTGGCTTCCTGGAGCAGCCCAGGATGCATGGTGCCATCCTTGGAACTGGCAGCACGGACCAGGTAATGGGCAGCCTGAGGGGCAAGGCCGATCTTGTGATACTGCCGGCTTGCTTCCAGAAAATCGCCGCTTTTTGCCGAGAGGAGTGCAAGCTCAAGCTCCAGGGCCGGGGTATGACTGCCCAACTCACGGCAGCGCGTGAAGGCGTCCCTGGCCCGGTCCAGGATGCCGGCCCGCGAATAATCTCTGCCCAGCTCGAAGAACACCTGGGCCCGATCCACGGGATCCAGATCGGGTCTGTCGATAATGGCTCCACGGATCTGGATGGCCCGGTCAAGTTCCCCGCGAAGACGATACAGATTGCCCAGTGCTGAGCAGATTTCCACAGCTCCTTGCTGGATTTTCATGGCCCGCGAAAGATGGCTGATGGCCGTCAATGCATCCTGCGCCGGATTTGATGGCTCCGTCGTCAGGAGATGGTCAGCGGTATCGCGCAGTCCCAAGAGGGACTTGAGCCATTGCATGCATCACTCCTTGGATAAATGCCGGGCGTACCAGTCCCCGGCTTGGGCGAGCCCCTTTCGCACATCGTAAACAGGATCATAGCCCAACAGGGCTTTGCTTTTGGAAATATCGGCCAGGGAATGGCGGACATCACCGGCCCGAAAATCCCGGTACAGCGGCGCGGCGGTGGCGCAAGCCGGGTTGACCTTGCCGGCTTCGCTCCGGATCAGCGAAAAGAGCTCATTCAAAGAGGTGCGTTGGCCAAAGGCAACATTGAAAACCTGGCCTGGAACCTCAGGATGATCAGCGCATGCTGCCAGGATATTGGCCTGGACGCAATTCTCGATGAAGCAGAAATCGCGGCTGGTCTCCCCATCTCCGTTGATCCAGACCTCCCCGCCGTGCAGAAGTCCGGCAAACCATTTGGGTATAACAGCAGCATAGGCTCCCTGGGGATCCTGGCGGCGGCCGAAGATATTGAAGTACCGGAGTCCCACACTGTCCAGCCCGTAGGTTTTCAGGAAAACCCCGGCATAGAGTTCGTTCACGTATTTCGTCACCGCATAGGGCGAGAGGGGATTGCCGATGACCTCTTCGACCTTGGGCAATGCGGGATGATCGCCATAGGTGGAGCTGGACGCGGCATAGACGAAACGCCGCACGCCTTCGTCCTTGGCCGCAACGAGCATGTTCAGGAATCCAGTCACGTTGTTGGCATTGGTCAGCAACGGATCGACGATAGACCTCGGAACTGAACCCAGGGCAGCCTGATGAAGAACAAAATCCACCTCCGCGCAGACGTTACGGCAGGTGTCCAGCTCCCGGATGTCCCCTTCGATGAAGGTGAACCTGTCCCACTGTGCTTGCGTCACGCTATTTCGGACTTCATCCAGATTGGAACGGTATCCGGTGGAGAAATTGTCCAGCCCCTTAACTCTCTGCCCAAGTCTCAGCAAACTTTCCAGGAGGTTGGAGCCAATGAATCCAGCAACGCCGGTGATGAGCCAATGCTGAGGGGAAATCTGCAACGTTTCAAGCACAGACTGGTAGTTCATGGTTTGTCCTTTTCGAAAAAAATTGCGTCCCGAAAGATCAAGTCTCGGGACGCAAGATCACGGCGGAGCGTAACGTCTTGGAATCAGCTCTGGATGTTCTCAGCTGAGTCTGTGGACGAGTATGTGTCGTCGACTGACTTGGGCCGAAGGGATGCGATTTCGTTCTCCAGGGAATCCATTTGTTTTCTGAACTGCTTGCACTGCTTGGAAAGACGGACTCTTTCCAGAAAAAAATAGAGGGTGCACAACAGGGATCCAACCACAAATGACATGAGGATGATGAGGTAAAAGGGTACTGCCTCGGTCTGGTAATGCCAGCCGAATAACTTGAGTTCCAAACTCAGTTCTTGAATCAGGATGGCATGGTTCTGAATGAAGAGAAGCATGGAAAAAAAGAAAAGTGCTATCAGCCCTAACACCTTGAGATAACGCATCCGTTTCACCTCTGCCGTTGAAGGTTGTCAAAAAAAGGTCGTAGTCGTTCGTAGGTCGACCGCAGGTGTTCCGGGAGAACACTGGTTTCGGACATAATG
>JAAYCS010000214.1 GCA_012729655.1 Desulfovibrionales bacterium
GAAAGGGGCGACGCTGGACTGGTACGTCAAGCTGCTCGGCAATACCGGCCTGATGCAGGCGGCCGCGCATTCGCTGCTCATCGCGATGGTGTCCGCGACCATTTCGAGTCTGCTGGGCACCTTCATCTCCATGGCCCTGCACCGCTGGCGTTTTCCGTCGCGCAAGGTCATCCACACGTCGCTTTTCGTGATGATGATGTCGCCAGACATCGTCATCGGCATTTCACTGCTGGTGCTGTTCATGGCCATGTCCCTGCCGCTGGGGTTCTGGACCCTGCTCATGGCCCATGTCACACTGTGCGTGCCTTTCGTGGCCATAACCGTCCACAGTCGTCTGCTGGGTTTCGACCGCCATGTAGTCGAGGCCGCACGGGATCTGGGCGCTGGCGAATACGAAGTTTTCCGCCATGTAGTCCTGCCCATGGTTTTTCCGGCGGTTTTGGCGGGATGGTTCATGAGTTTCACCCTGTCCATCGACGATGTCATCATCAGCTTTTTCACCACCGGCCCGACCTTCGAGGTCCTGCCGCTGCGCATCTATTCCATGGTCCGGCTCGGGCTCAAGCCCGAGGTCAACGCCCTTTGCGCCATCATGATCCTTGTAACCGCCGCGGCAGTCTTCCTGTCACAGCGCCTCTTGAAGGAGAAGCCATGAAACGTCTCTTCTTTTTCGTTGTAAGTGTATTCCTGGCCAGCCAGGCCTGGGCCGCCCCCAAGGAACTCTATGTGTACAACTGGTCGGAGTACATGCCGGAAAGCGTGCTGGAGGACTTCACCAAGGAGACCGGCGTCAAGGTCATCATGTCCACTTACGACAGCAACGAGGCCATGTACGCCAAAATCAAGATGGTCAATGCCAGGGGCTACGATATCATCGTGCCTTCCACGGATTTCGTATCGCGCATGAGCCGGGAGGGCCTGCTGCGTCCCCTGGACAAGACACGCTTGAAGAATTTCGCCAATCTGGATCCGTACCTGCTCAATCAGGCCTTTGATCCGGGCAATACGTTCAGCGTGCCCTACCTGTGGGGCTCCACGGTCATCGCCGTCAACGCCAAGGATCCGGCCGCGGCGGCCGTCACGTCCTTCGCAGACCTGTGGAAACCGGAGCTGAAGGGCAAATTGCTTCTTCCCAACGACATGCGCGGGGTACTGGGCATGGGCCTGAAACGTCTGGGATATTCGCTGAATGAAGCCGACCCGGCCAAGGTGGCCGAGGCCTGCGCGCTGCTCAAGCCCCTCATGCAGAACGTGCGGGTTTTCGATTCCGACTCGCCCAAGCAGGCTCTGCTCAACAACGAGGTTCAGGCTGCGGTGCTCTGGAATGGCGAAGCCTACATCGCCTCTGGGGAGAATCCGGACATCAAGTTTGTTTATCCGACCGAGGGTTTCAGTCTGTGGGTGGACAACCTGTGCATCCCCAAGAACGCTGTCAATGTCGACAGCGCCCATCTCTTCATCGACTACCTGCTGCGGCCGGAGGTCGCGGCACTCATCTGCCAGGAAATGGGGTACTCCTCGCCCAATCTGAAGGGCAAGGAGTCCCTGCCCGAGGAGGTCCGGACCAACGCCGTCGTTTATCCCGGCGATGCGGAGATGGAACGGGGCGAGTTCGAAACCGATCTCGGTCCGGCCGTGAAGACCTATGAAAAATGTTGGATGCAGCTCAAAATGGCACGCTGAGTCAGGTCAAAAAAGAATGTCAACGGCGCGCTTCGGCCGTTGCGCGCCGTTTTGTGTGGTCTTGTTTTTCGCTCCCGCCGGGAGCGCGGATCAGTTTCAGGAAAATCCGCCGCGCGGGGTGCAGGATGCCGCCGCTGTGACATTGCCCCGCACGGTGCAGGCCGAGATTTGTTTGGCCACGGCCTCGTTGGTGCCGCAGTGAGGACATTCGGGCAGGGTATCGTTGCTGGCGGGGAGGATCTCCTCGAAACAGAATCCACAGGTCTGGCATTGGAATTCGTAGATGGGCATGCTAGTTTTCCTGCACAAGGGCCGTAGGCCGACTATTGAAAAAGCACTTCAACGTCTTTGGAGGCAAGCATGGAATCGCATGTGCGCAAGCGCCTGGATGATTTTTTTGATGTCGGGTTCGGAAAGTCCACGGGCATCGATACGGCCCTGGAGATCACCAAGATATATGCCGGCTCGGCCGGAGCGGACCCGGACAAGATTCCGGAACTTTTTCTGCACCTTGTGAAACTTTTTGAACCGCACCTGGACGAAAGGGAGTGATCCGGCCTGGGCCGATTGACAGCCTCGGTGTATTTCTTCAAGACCCCAGCGGTGAACAGAATTTGATGCTGAGTGGGGTCTTTTCAGAGATTCTTTGCGCCAACAGGTGCTCCGGCCCTGTGTTGCATGGGGGATTGTGCCTTTTCCCGGAGAAATTTCAGGCTGTCGTGTTTGAGCGGAGCTGGCGCGATCAAAACCGAACGGGCCATGCTGACCAGAATGCCTGAGAATCGCTTTTTCTGACTCTCGCCCAACCGCTGAGATTAAGGAGCATTTGCCTAATGAATATCTGCATTGTCGGCACGGGGTATGTTGGCCTTGTGTCTGCCGCGTGTTTCGCTGAAATGGGCAACACCGTGACATGTGTGGACATCAATCCGGAAGTGATCGCCAGGCTCAAAAAAGGCGAGGTCCATATTTACGAGCCAGGACTGGAAGAGTTGGTCCGTCGCAACGCCAAAGAGGGACGGTTGGCGTTTACCACGGACCTGGCGGAGGGCATGCAGGACACCCTTTTTGTGTTCTGCTGTGTGGGAACTCCAGAAGGGGAGAATGGCACAGCTGACCTGCGTCACGTCAAGCAGGTGGCCAGCGAGGTGGGCAAAATCATTACCGGTTACACGATTTTCGTGGACAAATCCACGGTGCCCGTCGGAACGGCCGACGCGGTGCGTGCCATTATCGAGGCCGAACTCAGCCAGCGCGGAGTGCAGGTGGAGTTTGACGTGGTCTCCAATCCGGAATTTCTGAAGGAAGGTGACGCGGTCAATGATTTCATGAAGCCTGACCGCGTGGTGGTGGGCACGGACAACGTGCGCACGGCCGAACTGCTGCGGACCCTATATTCCCCGTATGCCCGCAGTCGGGAAAAGCTGATCGTCATGGGCGTGCGCAGCGCTGAAATGACGAAATACGCGGCAAATTGCATGCTGGCCACAAAAATTTCCTTCATCAACGAGATCGCCAATATTTGTGAACGGGTCGGGGCGGATGTGCGCGATGTGCGCCACGGTATCGGAGCTGACCACCGCATTGGCTATCAATTCATATACCCTGGTGTGGGTTATGGAGGATCGTGCTTCCCCAAGGATGTAAAGGCGTTGATCGGCACTGCCAAGGTCGCGGGCTATGATCCGCAGCTCCTGTCCGCCGTTGACGAGGTCAATGATCGGCAGAAGATGGTCATCGCCCACAAGATCGAGGCATATTTCAACCAGCAGGGAGGGGTGGGCGGCAAAACGTTGTCCCTGTGGGGGCTGGCATTCAAGGCCAACACGGATGACATGCGCGAGGCCCCTTCCCTGGCCATGATCCAGCGCTTGACAGCCTTGGGCATGCGCATACGTGCGTTTGATCCAGCGGCCGGGGAAAATGCACGACGCATGCTGGCCAAAAATCATCTGGTGGAGATCTGCAACGATCAGTACGCCGCCTTAGACGGCGCTGAAGCCCTGGCCGTGGTCACCGAATGGAATCAGTTCCGAAATCCCGACTTCGGCAGGGTCAAAAAAGCCCTCAAGGCCCCTGTCCTGTTTGACGGGCGAAATCTGTATGCTCCCGCTCTCATGGCTGCCGAAGGGTTCGCCTATTTCTGCGTAGGCCGCTGACCAGGTCCGGCTGGGCCTTGGGTCCAGATCGTTGTTCAATCTGCATGACCAGGGCGCGCTTTTCTGAAGGCGCGCCCTGGTTTTTTGCATGGTTGAGCAAACAAGGGGGCATTGCAGGTGGCTGCGGGACAACCCTTGTCCACCGCAGGGTCTGCTGGATACTGATCGTCGGCGGACCTGTGCCCGGGGTGGTTCATTTGAACTTGACTTCCCCGTTCAATGTGGAACCGGCCTTGATTACGGCCTGGGTTCCTCCGGTGTTTGTTATCTTGACATCTCCGACACAACGCACGTTTTCCTGGAAAAGAACGTCCCCTTTGACGGACAAGCTGGTGCATTCCAGCAGAGATGGCGGATTCTTCGGGAAACGGGCCAGAAAAGAGTCAATCTTTTTGTAATAGTCCCCGTCAAGGTTAATTTGCGGCATGGGCATGGTTCGGGCAGGATTGGGGATAATCGTATCCCGATCAGACCTGATGAAGCAATCCGACATGACCTGCAGGAGGTCGTTCGTCGTCTTGACAGGGGCAAAGCGTTTTCTGGGCACAACAACTGCCTGTGCGTTGAAAAAATTGGTGATCGCCGATCCCATGGCTGTTTCCAGCTGAAAGACCTTGGGCGAAACCGGATCACGAGGATCCAGGTTCTTGGGATTGATGATCAGGTCCAGGGGCATCATCCGGTGTGCCACGAAGACTGCCTGCAGGACGCGCAGGTCCACCCATATGGAGTTGGTGTTGAAGAATTTGTATTTTTCTATGTCGCAAAATGACTTCATCTCCCTATCTGGGCACTGGGCCACCTCGCGCAGGGCAAATTGCTTGTTCTTTTTCAAACGGCAGAGGTGTCCGCCCTTTTTGTCCTGATCCGTGCGGCGGGCCACTTCCATGAGGAATGGCAGCTTGTGATGAACCATGTACCCCAGCAGACGGCGGTTCATTATTGCCCCGAGGTTGTCCGAATTGGAAATGAAGGCATATTCATAGCCCTTGTCCAGAAGGGCATCGAGAATGCCTGACGTGACCATGGCTGTGTAAATGTCCCCATGTCCAGGGGGGTTCCATTCCAGCTCAGGATTTTGGGGCCAGGATGCCGGAGTGAAGTCTTTAGCGAGTATCTTCGGATACTTATGCTGTAAAAACGCCAGGTCAATGCCTGTCAATCCATTATTGAAATCGCCAACCTTGAGCATGGTGTCCATGTGGGTCTTGAAACTGTTCATGAACACCTGCGGGAATTCCACCCCGTAATGGGAACGCACGGTTTTGGCCTGAAGCAGGATGAGATCCAGAAAACTCAATCCGTCTTTGACCGGAATGAGCGATTTGGCCGTTTCCATACCCATGCTTGTCCCCAGACCACCGTTCAGCTTTATCACGGCTATTTTGTGCAGATTTTTTTCACCCAGTGCCTTGAACGATTCCATTTCCGTGTAGTCTGCCAGTTCCGTTTCAACTACAGGCTGGATCTCACGATCAGGGAGTTTGCCCTGGGCGCCGTAGAGAAATTGATTGAAGTAACACTTGAAGGTATTGATCACTATGGGCGGCAATCCCTGCTGTTCCATCTTCAAGGCAAAAGGGCGAAACAGGAGGGAGAGCTTTTGGTCGTCGACAGTGAAGCAGCTTATTTTTGTGGCCATGTGAAGTCCTTACTGTGACAGGTTGTGCTTCATCGCTGTTCCAGCGGTTACGTCAAGGGGATAACATTAAAAATAATGGGTCATGACTAGAACAGCGGATAACAAATCTGCTAGGATCGA
>JAAYCS010000215.1 GCA_012729655.1 Desulfovibrionales bacterium
AAAGGAAAAGAGCTTCAAGAATTGCCTGAATTTGGCCTCTGAAATTTTTGAACGATTTGCGTACTTATTAACCCTTGCCATGACTCGATCCTAGCAGATTTGTTATCCGCTGTTCTAGTCATGACCCATTTTTTTATATCAAAAGCCGGATGCTGCTCCTGCTCATTCGGAATAGTGAACGGGTAATTTCGTGACATCCATCTGGACAACATGGGTAAAACGGTTACAGTTGATAAACCAGAGGTGAGGCATGGACACCCATAAACGAAACATCGCGAGCCTCCGGATCACTCCGTGGCTGGTGGCCGGACTGACGATCATTCTCGGGCTGGCGGTCTCAGTCTTTGCGTTCCACAATATCCAGCGCACCAGGGATCACATGATCCGAAACTACCTGGAGCATGCCGAGGCCCTGACCTGGGCCCTGGAGGCCGGCACCCGCATCGGCATGGGCAGGGGCATGCGCGGCGGGCCAGGCTACTTCCAGTCCCTGGTGGAGGAGACGGCCAAGCAGAACGGAATCGTCTATCTGGCGGTGACCGACGGGAGCGGCAGGATTCTGGCCCATAACGACCCCGACCGGATAGGGTCGAACCTGCATGATCCTGGCCCCATGGCCGCCCTTGCTGCGCAGGCCGGGCAAGGAGGGCATTTCCGGACCATGCCGGGCGGGGGCAAGGTCTTTGAGGTGTATAAAAATTTCTCACCCCTGCCCGGGGTGGGGCGCTCCATGTGGTGCGCCCCTGCGGGGGGGCACCGCGGGGGCGGGCCGGGGCCGGAAGGGGCCAGTGCGCGCGAGTCCGGGCTGGACGATGCGGTCATCTTCGTGGGGCTGGACGCAGCATCCCTGGACGGGGCCATGGCCAATGAACTCCGCAACAGCGCCATCATCGCGTCCTTGGTCGTACTCATGGGGCTGGGCGGGTTCGCGGCCCTGTTCTGGGCCCAGCATTACCGTCTTTCCAGCCGACTGTTGCGGGACACCCAGGCCTTTGCCTCGGAAGTGGTGACCTGCCTGCCTTTGGGATTGCTGACCACGGACCCCGAAGGCCGGGTCGTCCTGGCCAACGCCATGGCAGCCCGCCTGCTGGGCCGCGGGGGCGAGGACCTGTCCGGCTCGGATCTGCAGGCCCTGGGTGGATTGGACTGGTCCGCATTCACCGCTGATCTGGCCGCCGCGGATGCCGTGCTGGAACGGGAGGCGACCCTGGATAGTCGCGAGGGGGGCACTGTTCCCGTCAGCCTTAGCCTCTCCCGGATCGTGAACACCGACGGCCAGTTCCTGGGACATCTTTTCCTGTTGCGCGACCTGGGCGAACTGCGCCGCCTGCAGGAACAGGTCCGGCGCAACGAGCGGCTCACGGCCCTGGGCAGCCTGGCTGCGGGAGTGGCCCACGAGATCAGAAATCCCTTGAGTTCCATCAAGGGGTTCGCCACCTACCTTTCCGGCAAGGTCCAGGGGCAGGATCAGGAAGCGGCCAGGGCCATGGTCCAGGAAACGGACCGGTTGAACCGGGTGGTCACGGAGCTGCTGGAGTTTGCCCGGCCGGCTCGGATGCAGCGCAAGGACGTGGACGTGAACCAGCTGGTGGAGCGGGCGCTGCGGTTGATCCGGGCCGATACCGAGGCCAAGGGCATCCGCGTGGTGTTCACCCCGGACAAGGCCTTGCCGCATGCACTGCTGGACGCGGAGCGCCTGACCCAGGCCCTGCTCAATCTGTTCCTCAACGCCGTGCAGGCCATGGACCCGGGCGGCGTCCTGCATATCACCGCGGTGCTGGAGCAGGGCCGGATCGCCCTGCGCATCGCGGACACAGGCTGCGGCATGCCGGAGGACCTCCTGCCGGGCATCTTCAATCCCTATTTCACCACCAAGACTTCGGGCACGGGCCTGGGTCTGGCCATCGTGCACCGCATCATCGAGGCCCACGGCGGCGAGGTCAAGGTGGAAAGCCGGGTGGGCCAGGGCACGGTGTTCACCCTCCTGTTGCCAGTGGGCGAGGTGCACCCATGAAACCTAAAATCACCATTCTTGTGGTGGATGACGACCTCGGACACCGCCGCATGCTCATGACCCTGCTGGGGGACTGGGGGTATCGCCTGGAAGGGGTGGGGGACGGAGAGAGCGCCGTGGCCTTGTGCAGGGAGCGGCCTTTCGACCTCATTCTCATGGATGTGCGCATGGCCGGAATCTCGGGCATCGAGGCGTTGAGGGAGATCAAGGCCTACAATCCGGCCATCCCCGTGCTGGTCATGACCGCGTATTCCAACGTGGAGACGGCGGTGGAGGCCATCAAGGCCGGGGCCTACGACTACCTGACCAAGCCCCTGGATTTCGACGACCTGCGCCTGACCCTGGACCGGGCCCTGGATCATGCCTCCCTGCGCGACGAGAACAGGGTTCTGCGGGAGACTCTGGCCTCGTCTTTCGATGCGGGGGGGATCATCGGCCAGAGTCCGCCCATGCGCCGGTTGATGGACATGCTGTCCACCATCGCCCCGTCCGAGGCCACGGTGCTGGTCACGGGGGAGTCGGGCACGGGCAAGGAACTCATCGCCTGGGCCATCCACGCCAACAGCCAGCGGAGCAAGGGACCGTATGTGGCTGTGAACTGCGCGGCCCTGACCGAAACACTGCTGGAGTCCGAGCTCTTCGGTCACGAGAAAGGGGCCTTCACCGGGGCGGAACGCCGGCGCGAGGGCCGGATCCTGGCCGCGGACAAGGGGACTATCTTCCTGGACGAGATCGGGGAGATGTCCATGGCCATGCAGGTCAAGCTCCTGCGGGTCATCCAGGAGCGCGAGATCCAGCCCGTGGGCGGAGACCGGACCGTGAAGGTTGACGTGCGCATCCTGGCAGCCACCAACCGGGACCTGCTGCAGGAAGTGGAACGGAAGGCCTTCCGCCAGGATCTCTACTACCGCCTGAACGTGGTGACCCTGGCCCTGCCCCCTCTGCGCGAGCGGCAGGAGGATATCCCCCTGTTGGCCGGTCATTTCCTAGCGAAATTCGCGGCCAGGAACGGCAAGCGCATCAAGGGGTTCACGCCCGAAGCCATGGATCGGCTGTTGAAGCATCCCTGGCCGGGCAATGTGCGGGAGTTGGAAAACGCGGTGGAACGGGCCGTGGTCCTGCTGATCGGCGAATACGTCAGCGAGCGCGAACTGCCCCCGGCCCTGACCGGCCTCAAGGACGGGGCCGGAGCGGAATCGCGACTGTCCGGGATGACCCTGGAGGAGCTGGAGCGTCTGGCCATCCTGGAGGCCCTGGAGGAAGCGGACGGGAACAAGAGCGAGGCGGCCCGCAGACTGGGCATCACCAGGAAGACCATGCACGCCAAGCTCCTGAAGTACGGGGTCGGAGGAGGGCCGGGATGATGGTCCGGATCCTGGCGGCCCTGATGTTCTGCGTCCTCCGGCCGCCGTTGCTCTGTGCCATGGACCAGGGGCCAGGCCTTCGGGCCATGCTCGGACAGATGCTCCTGATCGGGTTCCGGGGCGCGGTCCTGGAAGAGGACGCCCCGGTTCTGCGGGACGTCCGGGAGCATCACCTCGGGGGCGTGATTCTCTTTGACAGGGACGTGCGGCTGGGTTCTCCGGGCCGCAACATCCAAAGCCCTGCGCAGGTCCGCGCCCTGACCGCCAAGCTGCAGGCGACCGCCAGCGTGCCCCTGTTCATCGCCGTGGATCAGGAGGGGGGGCGGGTCTGCCGCCTGAAGGAGGAACAGGGGTTTCCCCCTTCTCCCTCGGCCAGGGTCCTGGGGTTCGGGTCGCCCGCAGCGACGCGGGCCCAGGGAGAGCGGACAGGGGACCTGCTGGCCGGCCTGGGCATCAATCTCGATTTCGCCCCGGTGGCCGATGTGGACGTGAATCCGGCCAGCCCGGCCATCGGCGCCCTGGAGCGCAGTTTTTCGGCCGACCCGGATCTGGTCGCGGCCCATGCCCTCGCGTTCTGTCAAGGCCTGCTGTCCAGGGGGGTGCTGCCCTGTCTGAA
This sequence comes from Desulfovibrionales bacterium, assembly GCA_012729655.1. Lineage (GTDB taxonomy): Bacteria > Desulfobacterota > Desulfovibrionia > Desulfovibrionales > Desulfomicrobiaceae > Desulfomicrobium. The sequence goes on from JAAYCS010000215.1 coordinate 3,995, forward strand.
ACATTTTCCCGGGCACGGCAGCGCCACGGCGGATTCCCATCTGGGCCTGACCGACATCACCCGGACCTGGAGCCGAGTGGAGCTCCGGCCATACGAAGTCCTCATTCCACTGCAGGCCAGTCCCCTGATCATGACCGGGCATCTCTTCACAGTCCACCTCGACGCGACGCATCCCGCCACGCTCTCCCCGGCCGTGCTGACAGGGCTCCTGCGGGAACGGTTGGGATTCCAGGGGGTCATCGTTTCCGATGACATGCAGATGGGGGCCATCGCCGGGCAGTACGGCCAGGCCGAAGCCATTGTCCGGGCGGTGGAGGCTGGGGTGGACATCCTGGTTTTCGGCAACAACCTGGAATATGACCCGGACATCGTGCCCGCGGCGGTGCGTGTCCTGGAAGGGGCCGTGCAGAGCGGCCGCCTGTCGCCAGAGCGCATCGCCCTCTCCTTTCGGCGGATTCAGGGAGTCAAGCAGATGCTGCACCGCCCCGGGTCCTGAGTTACGCTGGAGGGTGGCTGGCAGGGAAACGCCCGTGGAGATGGACAGACGGGGAGACGGCAGCCTCTCGTCGGCGAAAGGCCTGAAGGGCTCAGGGTTCGGGCGCCAGCAGCTGGGCCCTGGCCAGCGTGGCGAATCGTCCGCCCAGGCTGATCAGTTCCCCAAAACTGCCTGACTCCACGATGCGGCCATCCTCGAAGACGAGGATACGGTCGGCGTTGCGCACCGTGGCCAGACGGTGGGCGATGACAAAGGTGGTGCGGTCCCGCATGACCTCGTCCAGAGCGGCCTGGACCTTGACTTCGGTGGCCGCGTCCAGGGCGCTGGTGGCCTCGTCCAGGATGAGGATGGGCGGGTTCTTGAGCAGGGCTCGGGCGATGGACAGTCTTTGGCGTTCTCCGCCGGACAGGGACCGGCCGCGCTCGGCCACCAGGGCGTTCAACCCCCCGGGCTGACGCTCGAGCAGGTCCATGGCCTGGGCGCGTTCGCAGGCTTCCAGAAGTTGGGCCCTGGTGGCCGAGGGGTTGCCCACGCGCAGGTTCTCCTCGATGGTCCGGGCGAAGAGCATGGGTTCCTGGAAGACCACCCCGATGTTCCTGCGCAGGGAGGTCAGGGTGTAGTCCCGGATGTCCTTGCCGTCGATGCGGATGGCTCCCTGCTGGGGGTCGAAGACGCGGTGCAGGAGAGACAAGGTGGTGGACTTGCCGCTGCCTGTGGCGCCCACCATGGCGATGGTTTCCCCCCTGTGGGCCCGGAAACTGAGGCCTTGCACGGCCATGCGCGGAAGCTGGTCCCGGGCCGCGGGGTAGGAGAACCCCACACCGTCGAATTCCACCACTCCCTCCAGCCGCCCCGCGTCCACGGAGCCCGGGAGGTTGCGGACCTGGGGCACGGTGTCCAGGACGTCGAAGAAGTCACGCAGTTTCGGGGCCTCCAGGAAGATCGTGTTCACAAAGCCCACCACGGTCTGCAGTTTGGCGATGAGCATGCCGGCCAGGGTCATGAACGTGACGATGTCGCCCACTGTGGCCTGTCCGTGCATGTACAGCCAGGTGCCGGCCAGCAGGATGGACAGGACCGTGAGGGTCACGGCGGCGCGGGTGGCCACTGCGGCCAGGGCCCACCAGGACAGCACCGGGATCTGGGCGGCCAGGAGACGGTCGATGGTTTTGCGCAGGTCCAGCACTTCGGCCTCGATGCGCGTGAAGCTCTGGATGACCGGGACGTTGCCCAGGGCGTCGGTGGTGCGTTCGGCCAGCACGTTGTGATGCTGCTGCACCTGGCCCTGGAGCGTCTCGGTGTAACGCAGGACCACGGTGGTCAGCACCGTGAACACGCCGACCAGGCAGAGCAGGAGCATTGCCAGCCGCCAGTTGAGGAAAAGCGAGAGCGGCAGCAGGACCACCAGGGAGAGGGCGGCCGCGCAGTTCTCGCGCAGGAAGTTGAGCAGGAGGGCGGAAATGGTCCCTGCCCCCTCCAGCATGACCTTGAAGAGCCGGCCTGAATGCATGCCGGCGTGGAAGTTGAGGGGCAGGTTCAGGGCATGTTCGAAAAAATGGGCCATGATGGCCAACCTGCGGCGGTGGGCCAGGCGGTCGGCGTGCAGGGCCACCAGCACCCCTGCGCCGATGACGAAGAGCCCGAAGCCCACCCAGGCAGCCAGCAGCGGCGCAAGATCGGCCATGCGCAGTGGGGTGTCCGACCCCTGGGCCCGGCTCAGGGCGTCGATGATCCGGCCGAACAGGACCGGCTCGGCGAACTGGGCGATGGCCAGCCCCAGATTGGCGGCCACCAGGACCGACGCCAGCCGGGTTTCCGGCCCCAACTGGCGCAAGACGCGCATGTAGAGGTGCAGCAGCTGCATGGGAAAAGTCCTTGTTTGCAGTCAAGCCCCAGGCGGCCGGACTATGAACCCCTGCGGGGCGAATTTCAATACCGCAGAACAGGATCGGACCCCGGGATTTCCGCAAAATGCATTGACGCGGGGGGAAAAGGAGGGAAAGGGGGTTTTTCTGACGGCGCACAACTCCGGGCGGCGGCAAGGACTGCCCGTCGGCACGGACAAAACAGCGGTGGAGGGATCGCGATGGGTCAAACGAAAATGGCAAAAGGGGCCTCCGGGCCCATGCAGGTCGGGCACACGGGTTTGCCGGTGTGCGAGTTCATCGTCCGGAACTATCACAATTTCAACGCTCGGGCCGTGCGGGACGCCCTGGTGGCCTACTGGCGGCACGTCGAGGCCGGGGGCAGAATGTTCTGGGCCGTGGCCGGGGCCATGTCCTCGGCCCAGCTCGGCATAACCCTCGCCCCAGCCATCAGGGCCGGGCTGATCCACGGCCTGTCCGTGACGGGGGCCAACCTGGAGGAGTCCTTGTTCCGCCTTGTGGCTCACGGCCACTATCAGGATTTTCCCGATTACCGCTATTTCACCAAGCAGGACGACACGGACATCCTGAACAGGGGCATGCGCCGGGTGACGGACACCAGCATCCCGGAGGACGAGGCCTTCCGGGCCGTGGAACGCGTCATCGTGCCCATGTGGAAGTCGGCCACCGAAAAGGGGGAGCGGCACTTCTGGCATCAGTACTTCTACCGGCTCGTGCGCGCCCTGGGCCCGGACCAGCATGCCGGGTCGCCGCAGGAGTGCTGGCTGCTCGCCGCCGCGGAAAAGGACCTGCCCCTGGTCGTCCCCGGATACGAGGACTCGACGTTCGGCAACATTTTTGCCTCCTACGTCAAGACCGGAGAGTGCAGCCCTTCCATCGCCAAGTCGGGCATCGAGTACATGGCGGCCTTCTACGACCATTACCAGGAGCTCGCCCAGGGCGCGGGAGTGGGCTTTTTCCAGATCGGCGGCGGCATTGCCGGCGATTTCCCCATCTGCGTCGTGCCGTCCATCAAGTACGACCTGCGGGCCGAAGCCGCGCCCTGGGCCTATTTCTGCCAGATTTCCGATTCCACCACGTCCTACGGGTCCTATTCAGGGGCCACTCCCAACGAGAAGATCACCTGGGACAAACTGACCAAGGACACGCCGATGTTCGTCATTGAATCCGATGCCACCATCGTGGCCCCCATCATGCTCAGCGCCCTGCTCGAATGCCGCCAGGACCCCGCTGGGGCCAAGGCCCTGTTCGCCGCCTTCGACTGAGATCTTGGATCGCGGGCCGCTGACCGTCCCCGCGTCCATCAGAGAACGCCCATGTCCGGGATGACGCCGTTTTTTGGATCATCCCGGACACCTTCGGGGGGTCTTCGGCCCCTTGCGGCGCAGCCCTCCCTGCCGTACCCTCGGGTCATGCACAACTTCACCCTCCACCCCGCCCTGCGCGCCGATTGCCATGTTCTGGGCCAGTGGCGCGATCTCCGGGTCCTGCTGCACAAGGACGCCCAGGTGCGCTGGTTCATCCTGGTCCCCGAAACGACTGCGACAGAATGGCACGACCTGCCCGAACCCTTGCGGGGCCAGCTCGCGGAGGCGTCCTCGTCTCTGGGCCGGATGCTCACAGCCGGACTGGGCTGCCACAAGATCAACGTGGCGGCCATCGGCAACCTGGTTCCGCAGTTCCATTTCCACGTCATCGGGCGCTGGAAAACCGACCCCTACTGGCCCGGCGTGGTCTGGGGGCGGGTGGTGCCGGGGGACGTGTACGGAGAGGGGGAGGTGGCGGAGATCCGGACCCGGGTCATGTCCTCCCTGCCTGCCGCGCCCGGAGGACGCCCCCCTGTCTAGTTCCGCTTGCCCAGCACGAGCTTCAGGCTGTCATGCACGGACGTGTGTCGGATGCGCTCGAAGAGGTTCCGGCATTGCTCAGTGTCCAAGCCGCCGATGAGGCCCAGGACCAGGGCCTCGGCGTCCAAGTGCGGGCAGGGCGAGGCCGACTCGAACGTCTCCTCCTTTTCCATGAGCCGGTTGTAGACCACGGCCCGGGCGGCCAGGAGGTTCTCCAGAGCGGGGTCGCGCGGCGCGCCGAGGAGATGGCGGAAGGTCAGCATGTCGCCGGGCGGGATCAGGCGGCGCCGGCCGTGGCGCTCGCGGCAGACCTCCTCCATGAGGTGCACGGTGCGCACCTTCCCCCGGCCCGGGATCTTGAGGAGCAGGCCGATCATGTCGTGGTGGATGGCCCCGCACTCGACGTAGACCGACGTCCGACCGGGCAGGAGGCGGGCGATGGCCGCCGCACGGACCTGGTCCATGTCCATGATCCTTCCGGCGTCGGCGCGTGCGAAGTCGTTCACGACGGCCAGAATGGCATCGAAATCCTTCTTTCCGGCCGCCCTGTAGAATGCCAGCAGCTTTGCGCTCCAGTCCCGTTCCCGCGCATATACGGCCCAGGCTTTGCCGTTCCTGGGGATATCGTCCGGGCCGTTGCCGGCAGAGAAGAACTCGTGGATGCCCACAAGTTCATCCATCCAGGGGTGGACCTGCAGGACGGCCGCGCCCCGGGCATGCAGCGCCTGCAGGGTCCGGCATTGCCCCGCAGCGTACTGCGGGAATTCGAAGTCCGTGAGCAGCAGGTATTCTTCCACCGGCAGTTCCCCGCGCAACATGTCCTCGAATCCGGGCGTCTTAGGTTCTTCGAGGAGGATCAGGTCGTGCCCCCGCATGGCCCTGGCCGCAAAGGGGAGGGTTTCCGGGCGGAAGACGGTGAAAGCGAGGGTCAGGCCGGGGTTGGGAGTCATGGTCCGAGGATACACGCCGAACCTGGGGAGGGCGAGTCCGAAATGGCCAGTTGGCGTGGGGGGCCAGGCGCCGGAACGTGGACGTTCTGGGTCTGGGTTCTTGGGCCGTTTTCGCGGGGTGCCTCTTCCGCTTCCCGCGCTTCTCCCTGTATTACAGCATCGTCGCGGCCGGGATGTCGCTTTTCAACGGATAACGCCACGTCAAGCGTGTTCATTCCGGGCATGTTTCATTCGTCCATCATTCGGAGCACCCATGCTCAATATCGGTTGCCACCTCTCCTCCTCCAAGGGCTTTCTGGCCATGGGTCGAACCGCCCTGAAGATCGGCGCGAGCACCTTCCAGTTCTTTACCCGCAATCCCCGGGGCGGCTCGGCCAAGGGAATCGACCCCCAGGACATGGCCGCGTTCCTCGAACTGGCCCGGGAGAAGGGCATCACGTCTGTCCTGGCGCACGCGGCCTATACGCTGAACCCCTGTTCAGCCGAGGTCAGGATCAGGAATTTCGCCCTGGAGTCCATGGCCGACGATCTGGCCCGCATGGAACACCTCCCCGGGAACATGTACAATTTCCATCCCGGCAGCCACGTCGGGCAGGGGGTCGGGGCGGGCATCGCCCTCATCGCAACCCAGCTGGATGCAGTCATGTGGCCGGGGATGAGCACCACCGTGCTGCTTGAAACCATGTCCGGAAAAGGCAGCGAGATCGGGGGGACGTTCAGGGAACTGCGGGAGATCATCGACAGGGTGGGGATGGCGGAACGCCTCGGCGTCTGTTTCGACACCTGTCACGTCCATGATGCGGGCTACGACATCGTGGGCGACCTGGACGGGGTGCTGGCAGAATTCGACGCGGTCATCGGTCTGGAGCGGATACTGGCCGTGCATCTGAACGACAGCCTGCATCCCCGGGGCAGCCGCAAGGATCGCCATGCGCGCATCGGTCACGGCCACATCGGACTGGAGACCTTCGGCCGCATCGTCAACCACCCGGCGCTCAAAAACCTGCCGTTTTATCTGGAAACGCCCAACGAGCTGCCGGGGTACGCTGAAGAAATAGCCCTGCTGCGCCGGATGTGGCGGGGGTGAGGCAGCCGGATGGCGGGGGAAAAAACCTTCCAGGGGCCGTCAGGCCCGGCGCTGCGAAAAATAGAGCGGGTTGTCCGGAACCCGGCGGGGCTTGCCCTGGGCGTCGACGGCGACGTAGCGGAACAAGCCCTCGGTCACCAGCTGGCGTTCGGCCTCGAAGGCGCCGATGATCTGCCTGGCCCAGACCTCCAGCTTGATGTCCATGGAGGAGTTGCCCACGTGCAGGAGTTCCGCATGCACGCAGATGGTGTCGCCCACCCGGACCGGTTTCTGGAAGACCATCTTGTCCACGCTGACGGTCACGGTCCGGCCCTGGGCGACTTCCGCGGCCATGAGGCCCCCGGCCACGTCCATCTGGGCCAGGATCCAGCCGCCGAAGATGTCGCCGCTGGGATTGGTGTCCCTGGGCATGGCCAGGGTTCTGAGGACCAGGTGTCCCCTGGGTTGCCGTCCGGTTTGTATGTCCTCTGACATGGTGACCTCCCGATGGGTCAGAAGGGTAAGTTCCCAAGAGGGCCTGTCGCCTCGCGCTGCATCATGGGCATGATGTACGGCAGGACTTTTGGATTGTCGAATGGGAGGGCATTGATGGGCCGGGGAAGCCAACATTGCTGTTTGGCCCACCAAAACAAGAAAACCGCCATTTCGGCGGTTTTCTTCAGACTGCTGACAAAGTCACCTCAAAACCCTCGTCAAATGACGGGGGTTTTGTTATGAAAGCTTACATGTTACGCAGCACAGGACCCAAACAACTGAAGTACGAATTCGTCTGCATCGAGCGCTT
>JAAYCS010000216.1 GCA_012729655.1 Desulfovibrionales bacterium
CATCCTGCTGGGCGGTTTTTTCCTGGCCCTGGGCCAACTCGTCTCCGGCTTTGCCAAGGACCAGATCGTGGCCTTTGTACTGAGCCTGCTGGCCTGCTTCGGCATCTTCCTCCTGGGCACCAACTTTGCGGCCACGGCCCTTGACTCCTGGATCGAAGGATTGGGCACCCTGCTCCGGGAATTGCTGGGTGTAACGGGCCGCTACAGCGTGTTCACCCGCGGTATTGTCGAAGTGGCTGATCTGGCCTTCTTTCTCGTCTGGATCGCCCTTTTTCTGTTCCTGAACGGACTGCACATCGAAGGCCGGGGCCGCAGGAGTTTTGCAGCCCTTTTCACCCTCTGCACGGGTTTGTGCCTGGGTATCGGATTGCTCTGCAATGCCCTGCTGAGGGATGTCAGTCTTGCCCGTTTCGACTGGACCGAGGGCAGGATCCACTCTGTCAGTCCGGCCACACAGCGCATCCTGGCCGGACTGCACGTGCCGGTCCAGGTTTCGTATTATGTCACCCCCGAAGAAGACATGCCCACGGAAATCAAGACATTGGAACGCGATGTCCTGGACCGTCTGGAGGAACTGCGCCTGGTCAGCGGCGGCAAACTGACCTACAAACGCGTTCACATGCGCGCGGCCAACGTGGTGGGCGGAGACCCCTTGGCGGCCCAGGGACCCCGCACAGATCCGCTGGAAAAACACATGCTGGAGAAGGGCGTCGAACCTTTCTCCGTCTCGGCCATGCGCCAGACAGGGTCTGTCAGCAATCTCATCTACTCGTCCCTCGGCGTGGCCTACAAGGACACTCCGGAAGTCATCATTCCCCGCATCGTACCTGACTCTCTGGGTGATCTGGAATACATGCTGGTTTCCACGGCGTTCCGGCTGACCCGGGCCAGAGAACCCGTGGTTGCGGTCATAGGCGGCGAAGGCTTTGACCTGCTCAAGCGGGTCCTCCAGCAGGAAAAATACCGCATCCGACCCGTGCTCCTGAGCAGCCAGGACAGCATCCCCGCAGATGCCGACGTGCTACTCGTCCTCCAGCCCACGGCCATGAACGAACGCCAGGCATGGGAGCTGGGCAGGGCCCTGGCCGCTGGCCAGAAGACCATCATGGCCGTGCAGACCGGGCAATGGGACTACGATCTGGCCCAGGGCAGCATGGCTGTCAATTTCACCCCTCTGGACAGCGGCCTGGCCAGACTGCTCGAAACATTAGGCGTTTCTGTTGATTCCAGGATTCTCATGGATGAGCAGAACACGGCCATCCGCGTGGCCCGCAACCAGTTCGATGAAATGGTCGGCGGAGGCCTCAGCGTGAAACTCCCGATTCAGATTGTCCTGACCAAGGACAACATGAACCCGGCCGATCCCATCACCACACGTCTGGACAACCTTTTCTACCTCTGGGGCGCTGCACTGAACCTGGACCCGGAGAAGCTGTCCAGAATCGGGCTGCACCCCACAGTTCTGGCCTCTTCCAGTTCAAAATCCTGGCTGGTCGAGACAGGGTCGCACCTCACCCAGAGCCAGGTCACGCCTCCGGCTGTTGGGCAGGCTTCCTTCCCCGTGGCTGCACGCATCAGCGGACAATTTCCGGTCCCTGCCGACCCTCCTCCGGCCTGGCCCGACGCCGACAATCCCACGGCCGAGGCCGTACTCGAACGCCCACTGGCGCCAGGCGAACTGATTCTCATCGGCGGAGCGGCCATGTTTAGCGATGACATGCTCCAGAACAACGTCGACTTCCTCATGAATGCCGTGGAGTTCCTCGCCTACGGCCCGGACCTGCTCCAGATCCGGGGCAAGAAGCTGCCCATGCGCCTTATTTTCGATCTCGATCCGCAAACAACGACCATCTGGAAACTGAGCACCTACTGCCTGCCCGCCCTGGCCATCGCCGGGCTGGCCCTGTCCCGGATCTGGTCCCGCAACCGCCGCCGGGCTCAGTACGCCCGCGGCATGAGGGCTTCGGCATGAACGCGCGAAGCATCATGATCCTCGCGCTGATCCTTGCCCTCCTGGGTGCCGGCCTTTGGTACCGCAGGACATTCCGGGATGAGGCATACGTGATGACCTCCGAGTCCTTGCGACCCATGGTGCCGGCCGACCTGAACACGGCAGCGCTGGACCGGATCGAAATCTCCCAGCCCGGGAGTGCAGCCGTGATGCTGGAAAAAACAGGCGGTTCGTGGCGCATCCCGGCCCTGGGGGGAGTTTTGGCCAGTGCTCAGGGCGTGGAGCACATGCTGGCCACGGTTGCCGGGCTGCGCGGAGAACTGCGATCCAGCGATCCGGCCGTGTTGAGAGATTTCGAACTGGAACGTGAACGGGCTCTGGGACTCGTTTTGCGCCAGGGCCAGACCGAACGCGCCCACCTGCTTTTTGGCAAGGGCGACTTCCGCCAAGTCTTTGTCCGCACCGCGGGCAGCTCTGATGTCTGCGTTGTCCCCGGAACCATCCTCGGCCAGCTCGGCGCCCATGGTTCTTCCCTTTCGG
>JAAYCS010000017.1 GCA_012729655.1 Desulfovibrionales bacterium
GTGCAAATTGAGATTTCATGAAGACCTCCTTGAATTGGAGGCCCATTATCTCACATGAAAAATTTATGGATAGATGCGGACAGGTGAGCGCTTACGTAATAACGTCAATTACTGATTCTTTATGAATTAAAATAGGTAGTATTGGATTAACTTCATATTTATTTTCCCAATTGAAACGTTCATTCACATTAAATCCCCATGTCCCATCTATGTGATGAAAACTCGGAGATTCTTCCATCCATGTCAGTGTCTCTGCAACACCAGGATTTTCCGCTTTCCACTGCTCCGGAGTCTTGTACACCCAGAAACCAGCCTTGGTGGCGCAATAGTATTTGTGCAACAGAATGGTCGGTACATGATCCCAGAATACCAGGAGATACATGCACAACGCCGCGGCGACGCCCCAGCGCTTAGGGTTCCGGCCGGTCATCCTGGCCCAGCGCACCGTCCCCCAGACCACGCAGACGGAAACCGCCAGGTATGCGGAAAATGCAGCCATCATGATGAGAAGGATCATCGCACCTCCCTGGTTAGGATTGACATCCCGAGCCCTGCTCTGCCCTTCCCGGCTCGAAACGGAACAACTCATCCGCCTGCAGTCCCGTGGGCACCTGATGGGTGATAAAAATCACGGTCGCCTGACCTTTGAGGCTGTTCACCGTGGCCGCGAAACGTTCCGCGGCAAGCTGGTCCAGACCTGAAGTGGCCTCGTCGAAAATCAGAATGCGGGGTCGCTTGAGCAGGGCCCGGGCAATGGCGATGCGCTGGCGTTGCCCGCCGGAGAGGCCCACGCCATGCTCGCCCAACTCTGTCTGATACCCCTGGGGCAGTGCTTCGATGACCTCATGAATCCCGGCGTGCCTGCAGGCCATGACCACATCCGCGAACCCGGCATGAGGATTGGGGTGGAGAAGGTTGTCGTAGATGGTCCCGGAAAAAAGCACCGTGTCCTGGGGGACTACGCCAAAGAGCATGCGCAGCTCGTTGGCGCTCATGTGCCGAATATCCCGGCCGTCGATGCTGACCCGTCCGTCCGCTGGCGGCCAGAACCCCAGCAGCAGTTTGGCCAGGGTGCTTTTCCCGCATCCCGAGGGTCCCATGAGCACGTTCAGCTTTCCGGACTCAAAGGCCAGACTCAGGTTGCGGAACACATACGGCTGCCCCGGCCCATACCGAAAACTCACGTCCCTGAATTCCACCCGCCCAGGCTGGGTGTTCCGCAGCCGGGACGGAACCAGTCCATGAGGCTCCGCAGGCATGTCCATGATATCGCCCAGACGTTTCACCGCGATGTTCGCCTGCTGGAACTCCTGCCACAAACCGACCAACCGGAGCATGGGCTGGCTCATGCGGGCGGCGAACATCTGGAAGGCCACCAACTGTCCGATGGTGAAGCCGTTGTGACCCATGACCAGCAGCGCGCCCACTCCGAGAATGGACAAGGTCATCGTCTGCTCCAACAGATTGGCAGCCACGTTGTAGGAGTTGGCCAGCTGCCGGGTGGCGAATCCCGCCCCCAGGTAGGCGGCCAGGTATTCGCCGTAGCGTTCCTCCAGTCCGGATTCCATCTGCAGGGCTTTGACCGTGTCCATGCCGGCCAGGTACTCGGTCATGAAGGCCTGGTTGCGCGCCCCGAGCAGAAACTGCCTGTTCACGCGCCTGCGAAAGACCGGGGTGACCAGCGCGCTCAGGAGGGCAATGAGGAGCAGAATGCCCAGGGCGACGAGGGACAACTGCCAGCTGTACCAGAACATCACGGCCATGAAGACGAGCAGAAACGGGCAGTCCAGAAGAAGGGTGACCGCTGCGCCGCTGACAAACTGGCGGATGCTTTCGACCCCCTGGATGCGGGCCACCAGCGTACCGGTGGGCCGGGCCTCGAAATAGGGCATGGGCAGGCGCACCAGGTGCGCGAAAACCTTGCAGCAGAGGGTGGCGTCGATACGGGTGCCCGTGTGCAGGATCAGGTATTGACGCAGCCAGGTCATGAGGGAGCCGAAGGCCATGAACACGGCCATACCCGTAGCGACCACGAACAGGGTGTTTCTGGCCTGGTGGGCCACGACCTTGTCGATGACCACCTGGGTGAAAAGCGGTGTACCCAGGCCGATGAGCTGGATGAACAGGGAAGCGGTGAGCACGTCACGCCAGATGCATTTGAAGTTGAGGAGTTCGGGAATGAACCAGCGAAAACCAAATTTCGTGTCCCCCAGTGCGTTCACCCTGGCCTCGGGATCCAGGCCTGCATCGACAGGGAGTTTCCGACCCAGCAGCAGGACATGGCTGTCCAGGGATGTACCAGCCTCGGACAGGGGCAGGGTTTCAGGATGGTGGGAGCCGGGGCGGAACAGGAGAAGATTTTCCTGATCCGCCCGGACGATAAGGACGGGGATGCCCCGCTCCACCTCAGCATTTGGTTTGGACCCCGGATCATGGCCTGGACGCTGCTGATCAGAGCCGCGCAGAAATCCGATGACGGGCATGGGCGCCGTCGCCAGCTTGCCGGGAGACATGGACCGCATGCCCGCAGTGAACCCGAACGCCTGCAGCATCCGCTGCAGATGTTCCTCGCCGCAGCAAGGCGGGCAGTGGAGCGCGGCCAAACCCTGGTCAAAAGGAATCCGGAACATCTGGCACAGACTGCCCAGAATCCACAAGGCGTGCTCTCCGCGACAACGCACTGTCCGAGCACCTGGTTGCATCATGCTGCCCATGACAACGCCCTTTGCTATTTGTGGTGAGCCTCAGGCCCCCTGCCCAAGCATCACACGCTGAAGACTGCTCATCCTGACCATATCATTCCAGATCTCACTGCAAAAAGTAGTCACCCCTTGGAGAAGGGAATCCATGCCTTTTTAACTATCTGAAAAGAATGGATCACGCCTACCCTGACGTGCACACGTTCGCGGGCTTGTGCCCATCAGGGTGAATGACACTTTGACTCATTTGCGACTTTTTGCAGTAACGTCATTCCATGCAGAACTATATGCGGAATGCATACTGCTTCTGATTTTTTTTTGTCAATGCGGAAATAATGTAAGACAAATTGTTGTAAGACACGCAATACATCGTACAATGAACTGCGGAGAGGACATCGATTATACGTTGTTCATGGATTGACACGACTGTTGGCAACACCTATTCGTTGCATGTCTTACATGTTCAGGGGCATATAGTATGAAAATATTCTTCCTTATCCACTGCACATTCCCAGTGGATCGAGGTGAAATTTTCGGTGAAAACTCTTTCAACGCATGGGCGGCGAAACCGCCTGCATCATGACCCTTCAGCACGGCCGTCACATTCTGGCCTCGGGCCAGCTCGACTGCTTTGACGCCAGAGGACGTCCCGTGGACTGCGCGGGAAGCGGCCAGGACGGGGAATTCCGGCCCGGCGTGGCATGGCCTGAACCGCGTTTCGCCCTTTTGGGTCATGACCTGATCCAGGATCTGCTCACGGGCCTCTTCTGGACCCGTGTGGCTGGGCTGGGAGATTTCCCCATGTCCTGGGCCGAGGCCCTGTCCGCCGTGGCCGGCATGAACCGGGACAAAGCTCTGGGCCATGCCGACTGGCGACTGCCCAACCGCCGGGAGCTGGCCAGCCTTGTCAGCCCGGCCCACCAACGCCCGGCCCTGCCCAGCGGGCACCCCTTCATCGTGAGCCAGACCTGGTACTGGACCTCCACCACGGCTAGCCTGGCTCCCCGCTACGCATGGCATGTGCACCTGGAGGGAGGGCGCATGTTCTACGGGGACAAGGGCCGGGATGCCATGGTCTGGCCGGTGCGGGGCGTGGGCGCAGTCCTGCCGCGCACAGGGCAGCGCCGCTGCTGGGATGCCGGCGGCGTTGCCGTGGCGTGCCTGGGGACCGGACAAGACGGGGAGCTGCGTCAGGGCGTTCCCTGGCCCGAGCCGCGCTTCACGCGGGAAAAAGGCGGGGTGCACGATGCGCTGACCGGCCTGTTGTGGACGCTCTCGGCGGACCAGGCAGGGCCGTGCTCCTGGGAACAGGCCCTCCACGCTGCACAAGGCTGCCGCGAAGGCGGACGGAACTGGCGTCTGCCGACCATCCGGGAGCTGGAATCCCTGGTGGACGCGGATGAGCACAGCCCCGCCCTGCCCAGGGATCATCCCTTCAGGGACCCGCGCGAGGCATACTGGTCCTCCACGTCCAGCGCCTTTGCCCCGGACTGGGCCTATTGTCTGTACCTGCACAAGGGGGCCGTGGGCGTTGGGTTCAAAGCCAAACGTGAATTCCACGCATGGTTCGTCGCTTTGGAGTGAAAAACTCCTGCTCACTGTTGCCATTCCGCCCTGGTGCTTGTATCCTGCATAAAAGATTTTTCCGATCCTGGCGCGTTCCAGCCCCAGCACGCAGCACGCGTGCAGAACGGCGTCCCGCCAGGGGCACACCCGAAACATCTTCGTCAAAACAAGGAGACAGACACAATGGCGACAAAAGCCTCATTCACAGCCGACGAATGGACCCTGATCAGGATCGTGCCCTCACTGGTGGCCAGCGGGGTCTGCGCCTCTGATCCGAGCGGCATTTTCGGCGCCATCAAGGAATCCGCCGCCGGGGCCATGGAGATGGTGGAAGCCCTGAAGGAAGGCGCGAACATGGAACTGCTGAACGCCATGAAGGAGGACAGGAGCTTCCCGAGCATGCCCGATGCCAAGTCTTTGACCGGCGAGGGCACCCGCGAACAGCAGATGGCGAACCTCAAAAACTCCGTCCTGTCCAAAATCACGGAAGCCGTGAACCTGGTCAGCCAGAAGGCCAGCCCCGAAGAAACGAACGCCTACAAGAAGATGCTTCTGGATATCGCCGAAAGGGCCGCGAATGCGTCCAAGGAAGGCGGATTCCTGGGCTTCGGCGGGGTGCGGGTCAGCACGGCGGAACAGACGTACATCAATGAGGTCAAGTCCGCGTTGCAGCTGGCCTGAACATGATGGCGCTGGATGCGCGGAAACCCTGACGTTTCCTCACTGCCCCGGCCGGGAAAGATCTGCCGGGGCTTTTTCGTCGCGACATCCCCGCGTTGTCCTCTGCCCAAGGGAAATCCGCGGCACGTCAATCGCGGGCCGGCCTGATAGTCCCCGGCCATTCTCCCCGATCTGCAAGCATGCAGGGGTGGCCAGCCCTTGCCAAGATCTTCCCTCTGGATTTACACAAAACCAGCTGGATGCGGACCATGCCCTCCAGTCCGGGTCCAAGTCCCCACTCGTGAGCAACCCTGGAGAAATCCATGCCCCGTCCCAAGTCGCCCGATGCGCCTCTGCGGTCCACCATCCTGCTCATCGACGACAACCGTGAACTCTGCCTCGCCTTGCAGGAATACTGCGCTCTGGAAGGAATGGACATGCATCTGGCCCACAGCGGCGAGGAAGGTTTGCCCCTGGTCTTGAGCGGAAGATTCGATCTGGTGGTCCTGGACGTACGCATGCCGGGCATGTCCGGCATGGACATGCTGCGGAAGATCCGGGCCAGGACCATGGTTCCCGTGCTCATGCTGACGGCCATGGGCGCCGACATGGATCGCATCCAGGGCCTGGAATTGGGGGCGGACGACTATGTCGCCAAACCCTGCTCCCCTCGGGAGCTTGTGGCCCGCATCAGGGCCATCCTGCGCCGCTCGGGCTTGTCACAGGACGCCAGCCCCGGAATGCTGTCCTTCGGGGAACTGGCCCTGTGGCCTGACAAACACATGGCCACCTTCAACAGCCAACCCTTGCACCTGACCGGGGTGGAATTTTCTGTCCTCAGGATCCTGCTCCAGCATGCCGGAAGACCCGTCAGCAGGGAAACCTTGTACCAGGAAGCCTTGGGACGACCAGCCACCCCGTTTGACCGCGCCCTGGACGTGCACCTTTCAAACATCCGCCGCAAAATGGGCCAGTTCGACGAGGGCTGGTCCCCTATCAAGGCCCTGCGCGGGCAGGGCTATCAGCTCGTGGTCAGATAACAGCCTGTCCCGACGGCTCCATGATCCCTCGCGACGGGGGGTGGAACATCATCCGGAATTGAACAACAGCTCCCCACAGCTCACTCCCCGATGCCAC
>JAAYCS010000018.1 GCA_012729655.1 Desulfovibrionales bacterium
GCAGCGGAGCAGATGGGGGTGCTCTATGGTCTGTCCTTGCCAGGGCAAACCATATCCCCCGGGAGCGGGGCCGCGCATGCCCATCGTTGCCTGGAAGCGTTGGCACTCATGCCGGAGGCCGAATGATCCACGACAAGCGTCGCTTCAGCGTGGTCCTTCTGGCTCTGGCCCTGGCCTTCGCTCCCCACTTGGCTCGTGTGTCCCTGTTCGTGTCCCTGTTTGTCTGCGCGTCCTGGGGCTATGGGCTGGGCATGCAGTACAGGGGCTGGCCGGTGCCCCCGCGCTGGTTGCGCGTGGCCCTGGCCTTGGGCTGTGCAGCCCTGGTTCTGTCCGTGCATGGCCGCTCCTTTGGCCGGGACGCCGGGGTGGACCTCCTATCCCTCATGCTCGGACTCAAGGTTCTGGAAAGCAAATCCGTCCGGGATCTGTTGGCCCTTCTTTTCCTGGCCTACTTCGTGGTGGTGACCAACGTGCTGTACTCCCAGACCCTGGTCATGAGCATGTACATGCTGTTTTCGGTCATGTCCGTGGTCACCGCCCACCTGCACATGTTTTCGGCCGAAACCCGGATCTGTCCGGATCTGAGGCGGGGAGCCCTGCTCATGGTCCAATCCATCCCTTTGGCCTTCCTCTTTTTCGTCTTTTTTCCACGTCTGCAGGGCGCGCTGTGGGGGGTGCACGACGAACGGGACGAGGGCGTCAGCGGATTCAGCGAGACTCTGGAACCAGGTTCGGTGTCCGGGTTGTCCCTGTCGCGGGAGGTGGCCTTCCGGGCGGATTTTTCCGGGACAGTGCCCGAGCGCAATGCGCTGTACTGGCGCGGGCTGGTTCTGGATACCTTTGACGGGGTAAGATGGTTCAAGTCCCTCCCGTTTGTCCGTATCCCAAGCGATGAAACCGGCCCTCCGCCCGGAAGCGTTTCCTACAGCTTGACGTTGGAGCCGCACGGCAATCGCTGGGTATTCTCCCTGGACCGGCCCGTCCAGTCCCCGCATGGAACCGTGCTGCGTGAAGAGCGGACGCTGGAAAGTCTGCGCCTGCTCACATCCCGGACACGCTATGTCCTCCTGTCCCTCCCGGTCCTGGCGGACAGGACGCCAAGACCTGGTCCGGAATGGGTCGGTCTGCCCGCGGACGGAAATCCGCAGGCCAGGGCCCTGGTTCAACAGTGGATCCGGGACGGCCTGGATTCGCGCGGGATGGTGGACGCGATCTTGCGCATGTTCCGTGACGGCTTCCTGTACAATCTCCGTCCCGGCCCATCCCAGGGCGATGTCATCGATCATTTTCTGTTTGTCTCGCGACAGGGGTATTGTGAACATTACGCATCGGCCATGACTTTTCTGCTCCGGCTGGCAGGGGTTCCAGCCCGGATCGTTGTGGGGTATCAAGGTGGGGAGCAGAATCCCCTGGGCGGGTATCTGATCGTTCGCCAGTCCGATGCCCATGCCTGGGTTGAGGTGTGGCAGGAAGGGGAGGGCTGGATCCGGGAGGATCCGACTTCCGTGGTCTCTCCGCAGCGCCTGAGCAGCGGGGTCGAGGCGGTCCTGTCCCAGGAGGCGGGCGCGCTTCCGAGCCGAGGTGCACGGATGCTGGGCCAGGTGAGACGATTCTTCCAATGGGGCTGGGATGCGGCCAACAACGGCTGGAACCAATGGGTGCTGGGTTTCGGGCATGAGCGTCAGCGGGGGTTGTGGCAGCGCCTCGGCTTTGATCCGCGAACCAGGGGCGGGGCCGGAAAGCTCGCCGCAGTGCTCGCGGCGGGTCTTGGGGTCATATTCAGCACGATTCTCGTGATCAAGCTGAGGACTCGGCGAAACGTTGAAGATATGGCGCTGGTTCTGTACGACAGGTTCCGGCAGAAACTCCAACATCTGGGCGTGTCTCTGAATCCCGCCGAAGGTCCCCTCGATTACGCACGGCGCATCGAGGCGGAAAAGCCAGACCTGTCCCGTCCTGCGCGTGAAATTGTGGATGCCTATGTGGCAGTGCGCTATGGAGAGCGAAGCGACAGGACCGAACTTGAGCGCTTGGTACGCGAATTTACAAGGAGATGGTGATGGAAGAAAAGAAAGATACCCTGGTCCCGACAGATCAGCCGCAGGACCCCTTGGTCAGCCAGGCGGAACGTGACTACCAGCAGGCCAGGGAATATTTCAAGGACTCCATGGTGCAGGCCGCCAAGACCAACGCGGCGCTGCTCACGGTCCTGGGTCTGTTCATGGTCCGGGGGGCGCGCTACGCCTGGGAAGGGCTGAGGGGCCTGTTTCCCGCCAAAAAATAGGAGTTCCGGGGTGCGGTGGTCAGGGCTGGCCGAGAATGCCGGCTCGGAACTTTTCACCTGGGCCAGGCTTGGGGCCGATCCAGCAGGCCAGCAGGGCGTCGCTGAAATCCTTGCCCGGGATGATGCCTTTGACCACGCCTTTGACCCGGATCGTCGTACCGGCCCCGGGTTCATACACGCAATCGAGCGTATCGCCCTTGTCCATGGGCTCCATCATCGTTGCCAGTTGGGCAAACCGATCCTTGAGGGAGGCCTCAGCTGAAGGAGTGTTCGTATCCAGCCCCTCCTGCCAGGCCTGGGCGATTTGCTTGGCCTGCACGCCGCGCAAAAAGTGCATGGTCATGATGCGGGGGGTGTCAGCACGGAGGACTGCTTGGGCGTCCTTGGAAGGGGTGGCCAGATACAGGCCGGCGGCATACACGTCAAAAAAAGCGAAGGTCCGCATGCCCAGGCCGTTCAGTGTCAGGTTTGATTGTCCATGGAGGAGCCTGTCGGGAAATGTCACTTCGCCGATCTGTCCGCCCGAGACAGGGGTGGAGAGAAAAAAGATAAAGAAGAAGATGAAGAAATACTTGCGGCGCATAAGCGATCCTTCAGTGTGTATCATTCCGAAATACTGAATCATTATCTGGCTAAAAAAATTTTGTTGAGCTTTCGCTTAGCATCGGTGCGCAAAAAAGCAAAGACCTTTTCTCTGCCAGGAACGGAGCACGCATGCAGATCGCCGTCTTGTCGGATATTCATGGAAATCTCGAGGCCCTGGAGGCCGTCTGGGCGGATATGGCCACCTTTCCCGTGGCCCGGATCGTCAGCCTGGGAGACATGGTCGGGTATGGTCCCAATCCGGAGGAGGTCTTGCAGGCCATGCGTGAAAGGGACGTGTTGTGCTGCATGGGCAACCATGAGCTGGGCATCGTGTCCAAAAGCGAACGGGCCTGGTTCAATGCCACGGCCCGCAAAGGCCTGATCCTGACCGAAGCCCTGCTCTCTCCTCAAAGTCTGGACTACATTGCAAATCTGCCCAGGTCTGTTGTCGTGGAGGGTGCACGATTCGTGCACGGCTTTCCGCCGGACAGCGTGACCACCTACCTGTTCCAGGTGGACGACCAGGGCCTTGTATTTTGGTTTGCCCAGGGGGAGAGACTGACCTTTGTGGGCCATACCCACGAGCTTGGCCTGGCGCATTGGGATGGAGCAGAGCTGCGTCGCAGAACCCTGGGCCGGGCAGTTCTGCAGCTTCTCCAGGGATGGTCCATCGTCAACGCCGGCAGCGTCGGCCAGCCCCGGGACGGCGATAACCATGCCAAATATGTTCTATGGGATACGTCGGAGAACACCATCGAGGTGCGGTTTGTGCCCTACGACATCGCAGGCACAGCGGAGAAGATCCTGCGGCGCGGGTTTCCGCCATTTTATGCAGCGAGGCTGTGGTGAGCAGGAACATCGGTCGGTATACGGTGCTCGGCCGCCTGGGCCAGGGCGGAATGGGAACGGTGTACAAGGTCCGGCACAGGGAACTCGGCCGGATCATGGCCCTAAAGCTCTTGCAACCCAACGACCTGCTGGTTCAGATCATGGGGGCTGAGGCCGTACAGGCAGCGTTCCTTCGCGAGGCCAGGCTCATGGCGGCCTGCGACCACCGCAACCTGGCCACGGTCTGGGACCTGGACCAGGACCAGGGCAGGTTTTTCATGGTCCTCGAATACATGTGCATGAACGTGGGCGCTCTCATCGGGGAAGGCATGGTGGCCGAGGCCCCGACCCGGGCCATGTCCCCGCTTCTGGCCCTGGACGTGGTCCGTCAGACTCTGGCGGGCCTGGGCTTCCTGCATCGCGCAGGGGTCGTGCACCGGGATGTCAAGCCCGCCAACCTGCTGCTCGCCAGCGATGGAGTGATCAAGGTCATTGATCTGGGTCTTTCCCGCATGCGAGGTGAAACCGGAATCAGGTCCCGCGGGCTCAAGGTCGGATCGCCCTATTACTGCGCCCCGGAGCAGGAGGACGATCCTGGGAGAGCCGGGCCGGCCGCGGACTTGTACAGCGCTGGAGTCCTGCTGCACCGTCTGCTGACAGGGATGCTTCCGGATGGTGGTCCTGTGGCTGCACCTCTTTTCACCCCACCATGGATCGAATTTTTCCGCCAAGCCCTGGCCGAAGATCCGGAGGATCGTTTTGCTGACGCACGGATCATGCGCGACTTTCTTGACCTGCTGGAGGAGGACCTGCGTTCGAGATCTGATGCCGACTGCATGCTGCCAGAGCCGGCATGCACGGTTTTGGGACAACTCCGCTCGAGGCCATTGCGGACGGGCGTGTTCCCCCGGCCTTTTCCCTTTCTGGATGGGCTGAATCGGCCATTGGCGTTTCATCAGGGCGGGCTCAAAGAGGTTGAGGACGGCGAATTGGATGTTTGTACCGGTCTGGTTTGGGGTCACGTCTCACCCTGGCCCATGACCTGGGACGAGGCCCGGGCTTTTGTCGCCGAGTCCGGCAAGGAGTGGCGCCTGCCAACGGTGGACGAGCTGGTGTCCCTCCTGCGCCCTGCCCAGGGGCCGGACGGATGCTGTCCCTGGCCTTTCCCTGACCGGCATCTGTGGCTCTGGACAGCGGACCGGCGCAGCTTTTGTTCTGCGTGGTTTGTGGATCTGAGCAGCAGCGCGGTTCTGTATCAGGACACGACCTGTCGTTTTCATGCCAGGCCAGTCCGGCCGGCATGACCACCCCAGGGTTTGGTCTGGCCTGCGGAACGCTGCAGGGATTCGTCTCGAATTCCCGGCCAGAGTGCGCACACAGGGTTTTCTCCGGTGCCGGGGGGACCATGCGGGATCGGTCCTGAAGTGAACCCGCATGCTGGGCAGGGATGAGTATCAAAACGGGAGCATGGAATGAAAATCTGGATTTTCCGGGGAATTCTGGGGTTGGTGGTGGTTGTTGGGCTCGTTCTCGGAGGGCTTCTGCTCATCGTCGATCCCAACGCCTTCAAGCCGCAGATCATTGCGGCCGTGCGGGAGAACACGGGCCGGGAGCTGACCATCGCCGGGGAACTGGAGCTTGAGCTTTACCCCTATCTGGCCTTGACCACCGGGTCGTTGGAACTGGGCAACGCGCCGGGTTTTGAGGGCCCTTTTCTGATCCTGACCAATGCCCATTTGAAAGCCCGCCTGCTGCCTCTCTTTTTCTCCCGCCTGGAGGTCGTGGCCATGGATGTGGAGGGGTTGAGCCTGCATCTGACCAGGGATGAGCATGGCCACAACAACTGGTCCGATCTGGGTGCTGCGCCGGAACACCACACCGGGGCCGGAGATCGCGGAGATGCCGGATCGGTGCTGTCCAGGGACAAACGGGTCCCGCGTCTGGCCTCGCTCATCGTGGATGGCTTCCGTGTTTCCGACGCACGCGTTGTCTGGAGGGATCGGAAAAAGGGACAGGCAGTGGACGTCAGCGGAATTCAGCTGAACGTGTCTGATTTTGCCTTTGGCGAGCCATTTGCCGTGGATAGCAGCGCCCTGGCAACAGTTGCTGACGTCACAGCGAACCTGAATTTCGCAACCACGGCAACCCTGACCCTGGATCGTCTGACCCTGGAGGGGCTGGACATGAAGGCGGGCCTGCAAGGGGCCAAGCTGCCCCATGGTCCCGAAACAGTCACCATCACGGCCGATCTCGTCTCCACCGACGGACGTCTCGACAACGCCCGCATGCAGGGTCTGGGTCTTGATGTGCGGGCCAGGATGCAGGATGCGGGCAACTGGACGACGGCCGGAAGTCTGGACATAGCCCCGTTTCAGCCGAAGAATGTTCTGCAGCGGCTCGGCATGGGGGTGCCCGCTCCGGCCGACCCCTCGGCCCTGGAACGGATGGCCTTGTCCTGCGCGTGGACCGGGAGCAAGGACAGGGTGGATATTTCCCGCCTGGTTCTGAGCGTGGACAATGCGACCGTTGAAGGGCGCCTCACGGCCGCGGGTCTGCGTGATCCGGCCTTCAATTTTGACCTTCACGCCGACTCCATGGACCTGGATCGGTATCGCCCCCGGAAGGGCGTCGACACGAAAGGCAGCCATGGGTCCAAATCCGGTGGAAAGGCTGATCCGTGGAGCACAATGCGCGAACTGGACGTTAACGGAACGTTGCGCGTGGGCGTCCTGACCATGGCCCATTGCCGCGTGGAGGATGCACAGGTCACGGTCCGGGCCAAGGACGGTCTCATGCATTTGGACCGGATCGACGCAAAGGCCTATGCCGGGCGGCTGGAGGCAGGGGCCGTCCTGGACGTCCGTTCAGAAACGCCTGAATGGTCGTGGACCCATTTCGTGACCGGCGTGCAGCTTGGACCGTTTTTGCGGGACCTGCACGGACGCGACCTTGTCAGCGGAGCCGTCCAAACCTCCGCCACCCTCAGGTCCCGGGGAGTGGACGCGATGGCCCTGAAAAGAAGCCTGAACGGAAAACTCGACTTCAAGGTGGTCAACGGCGCTGTGCACGGGGTCAACATGGCCGAGCTGTTGCGGGACGCAATCCGTGTTGTGAAAAAACAGCAGCCCGGTCCGGACGAGCCGGATCTGACCCGCTTTTCCGTGGCCTCGGGAAGCGCCAGCATTGTCAACGGGGTTGAAACCACCAGGGATTTTCTTTTCCTGGCCGAGCGCTTCCGGATCACTGCCAGCGGGCAGGCTGACTTGGTCAGCGAGTCCCTGGATTACAAGGGGATTCTGACCCTGGAAGGAAGCGAGGGCAAATTCGAGGAAGGTTTGCCGGGCCTGAACAGCCTGCCGGTCCGTGTGACCGGAACCATCGGCCAGCCATCGGTGAATGTGGATTTCGGAGGCCTGGTTCGGGCCTTGAAGGCCCGCGGAGGTCGGGTCGTGCAGGATGTCCTGAAGGGTGTCGGGTCGGGACTGGACAGAGGGATTGAGGGCTTGCGCCGCCTTTTTGAATGAGGTGCAACGGTTGTCAATGCGATTGATCTGGACGTGGATCCGTCAGAAGCTCTGTCCCGAGGCTTCCGGATTCAGGCCCGGGCACAGGGCGCGGAGCCGCAAGGGAAATCCGGGTGCAAGGTCAGGAACTTCAAGTGGAACATGAGAAAGGCCGCAGGAGCGGCCTTTCTATTCCACGTCCCACTGGGAGCCCGAGGGTGTGTCCTGGATGGTCACTCCCAGGGCCAGGAGTTCCTGGCGGATGGCGTCGGAGCGCGCAAAATCCTTGCTAACCCTCGCCTCCAGACGTTCTGCCAGTTTTGTTTCGACCATGGCGGTGTCGATGGTGCGGCGTTTGATCCGGCTTTCCTTCAACCGGGCAAGGAACTCTGCGCTGTCCATCTGGAAAAGTCCCAGGACCCTGCCCCAGCGATCCAGGAGGTGCAGGGCGCGGCTGATCAGGTCTCGACCGGCATCGGATTTCTTGAAGGTCTTGTCGTCAAGGATACGGTTGACGATCTTCATCAGCCCGAAGACATGGCCCAGGGCAGCGGCCGTGTTCATGTCGTCAGCCATGGCCTCGTCCCATTTGGCTTCCAGGGATGCAGCCTCGGCCACGACCTCGGCCGGGAGCGCGGTGGAGTTCCATGTGGCCCCGCTGACGTGCGCCTCGGCCGCAGCCTTGGTCAGGTAGATGCGCTTCAAGGCGCGCTCGGTTTCCTCCAGGGCGTCAACAGTGTAGTCCAGGGGGCTGCGGTAGTGCTTGGTGATGAGGAAGAAGCGCAGCACCTCGGGCAGATAGTTGGCCAGGATGTCGCGGATGGTTACAAAATTATTCAGGGATTTGGACATTTTCTCCGAGTTGATCTGCACGAACCCGTTGTGCACCCAGTAGCGCACGAACTCCTGGTCCGTGGCCGCCTCGGTCTGGGCCCGTTCGTTTTCGTGGTGCGGAAAGGCCAGGTCCTGGCCACCGCCGTGGATGTCGAAGGGCAGAGGCAGGTAGCGCTCGCTCATGGCTGAACACTCGATGTGCCAGCCCGGACGACCGTGCCCCCAGGGGCTGGCCCAGGATGGCTCGCCTGGCTTGGCCCCTTTCCACAGGGCAAAGTCAAGGGGGTCCTCTTTCTCCTCCCCAGGTTCGATGCGGGCGCCGGACATGAGCTCCTCGATGTTGCGTCCCGAGAGCTGGCCGTACTTCGCGTAGGAGCGGACCCGGAAATAGACATCCCCGCCGGGAGTGGCGTAGGCATGCCCCCTGGCGATGAGGTTTTCGCACAGGGCGATCATGTCCTCGATATGCTCCGTGGCCTTGGGTTCGATATCGGCCCGCAGTATGCCCAAGCGGTCCATGTCCTCGTAGAAGGCGTCGATATAGGTACGGGCAATGGATTCGGAGCTCGAACCCTCGCGGTGGGCGCGGTTGATGATCTTGTCGTCCACGTCAGTGAAGTTGCGGACAAAGGTGACCTGCATGCCCTGATAACGCAAGTAGCGGACCAGAACGTCGAAGACCACTGCCGAGCGGGCGTGTCCGATGTGACAGTAGTCGTAGGCGGTGATACCGCAGACGTACAGGGAGACCTTGCCCGGCGTCCGGGGAACGAACTCTTCCTTTTTCCTGGAGAGGCTGTTGAAAATCTGCATGCTTATTCCTTGTGATTGCAATGGGACAGAATGGTGACAATTTCACGCACCCTTTGCTTGATGCGTCCGACCGGCATCAGGGACAGCAGGGAGAGCAGTTCCGGGCCGGACTCCTGGCCAGTCAAGGCCAGCCGGATAGGGTGGTAGAGGGCGCGCCCCCTGGATCCCGTCTGCTCGCTGGTCCTGTGCAGCACGGTGGTGACCATGGATTTGTCCAGACGGGATGCGGGATCGTGTTCGTCCAAGGCCTGGTTCAGGGCGGAAAGAACCGCGGTGTTGGCGATGATCTCAGTCAGGGATGCCGGGGTGTAGCAGGTTCGATCGGTTGTGAAATGCGGCAGCAGGTTGCACAATTCCCGCAGTGTGGTCGCATTGTCGCGCAGATTGGACACCAGGTCGCAGCGGATTTCATCCTCAAGATCGTGCCAAGGGTCCGTGGGGGGCAGGGTGCCGCTCACGGCGCTGACGAGGGTGCGGGGGGCGGTCGCGCGGAAGTATCGGGCACTGAGATTGTGGAGTTCCTCGAAGTTCATGATCGCGTTGCCCCGCCCCAGGGCGAAGGGGTTGAAGGATCGGGCCATGTCCTCCAGGGAGGTGAAAAGATGTTTCGTCGGCAGGGCCCCGGACAGGGAGGCCAGGTACTGCACCAGGGCCAAAGGCTCCAGACCCGTGTCCATGCATTCGGGGATGCTCAGGGCCCCGCTGCGCTTGGACAGCTTTTTGCCCTCGGAATCCACCAGCAGACCGTGGTGGGCGAAAACAGGGGGGGGGCTCTCGAAGGCCGAGTACAAGAGGATCTGGCGGGCCGTGTTGGTCAGGTGGTCCTCACCGCGCAGGACCAGGTTGACGCCCATGTCTATGTCGTCCACAACCACGGCCAGGTTGTAACTGGGCCAGCCGCTGGAGCGGAGCAACACGAAGTCTCCGAAGGCGGTGGCCGGGACGGTGATCTGGCCCTTGATCAGGTCTGTAAAATGAATGTCTGTCTGGCGGGTGTTGCGAAAGCGGATGGAGTGGGTATCGCCGCGGGCCAGGCGTGCGGCGCACTCGTCCGGGGAAAGGGCGGCGCATCGCCCGCTGTAGCGGGGGGGCAGGCCAGCCTGTGCGGCAGCCTCGCGTTCCTGCTGCAGTTCCGTTTCGGTGCAGAAGCAGGGATAGGCCAGATTGTGTTCCACCAGGATTCGCACGGCCCCGGCATAACGCTGCAGGCCCAGGCTCTGGCGTCGGACCGGTTCGTCCGGGGTCAGTCCCATCCAGGCCAGGGACCACAGGATGGCCGCCTCTGAGGCGAAAGTGGAACGCTCCTGATCCGTGTCTTCCAGGCGGAGGAGGAATTTGCCGCCGCTTTGCCGGGCCAGCAGAAAATTGAGAGCGGCCGTGCGCGCATTCCCCAGGTGCAGGACGCCCGTGGGGCTGGGGGCGAAGCGGGTGATCCATGGACCGCCGGTCCTGAAGTTGATCATCCCTGCACCCTCGCGGCAGTGACCACGGCCACGGCCTTGATTCCTTCCCTGCGGCCGGTGAATCCGAGATGTTCCTCAGTCGTGGCCTTGACGTTGACCTGCCGGTCTTCAATTTCCATGAGCCGGGCCACGTTGGAGCGGATGGCGGCCTTGTGCGGGGACAGGCGGGGCGTCTGGGCGATGATGGTCAGGTCAACGTGATGGACGACAAGTGCCGATGCTCGGGCCAGGTCCATGACTTCGGACAGGAGAATGCCAGAAGCGATGTTTTCGAAGCGGTCCTCGGTGTCCGGAAAATGATCGCCAATGTCTCCCGCACCCAGGCAGCTCAGGATGGCGTCACACAGGGCATGCAGGAGCACATCGCCGTCGGAATGGGCCTTGACGTTGGGCGCTCCGGCGATGGGTATGCCGCCCAGGACCAGGGGCCGGTTACCGCCGTAGGCATGGACGTCGTAGCCAAGTCCCGTGCAGGGCACGGGCGGAATCGATGGGGTGGCGAGCACGCGCAGGTCCTCCGGGGTGGTGATTTTGATGTTGTCCCTCTCTCCGGGAACGATGCGGACCAGGAATCCGGCACGCTCGATCATGCTGGCGTCGTCGGTGACCTGCCAATCTTCGCGCAGGGCCTGGTCGTGAACCTGCCGCAGCAGGCGGGCGGGGAAGAGTTGGGGCGTCTGCACCGCAGCCAGTCGGGAGCGGTCCAGAGTTGTGCGGACCACATCCCCCTGGCATTCCTTGATGGTGTCCGTGACCGGGATGGCGGGGACGACCCCCTGCACCTCATGGCTGAGGCCATCCTGAAGATTGCGCACCAGTCCCGCGGAGAAAAAGGGTCTGGCGCAGTCGTGCACTAGGACATGGTCGCAGTCTGCGGGCAGAGAGGCCAGCCCCTGGCGGACTGAATCTTGGCGCCGCAAACCGCCCGCCACGGACACGATGCGCAGGCCCAGGAGACTTCGCCTCTTGAGGGACTCCAGTTCTCGAGTCCGATCTGTCAGCTCCTCGCCGGGGAAGACGACCACAATGCCCGAAAGGTTCGGAACCGCGGCCATGGTCAGTACGCTTTGCCAATAGAGCGGGGCTTCCTTGAAATGCAGGAATTGTTTGCGGGTGTTTCCCGTGGCCCGGGCCAGACGCGAGCCGTGTCCTGCAGCCAAAAGGACAGTCCAGAGCGATGGTGTCATGATAGAAGTACGGAGCCGGACGATAAGCCGGATTCTGTGCCCGTTGCCGGGCGGCTGTCATTCCTCTAGGGCGGCGGTTTCCCGCCGTCTCCAGCAACCTACCCGAAGGGTCGTGACCGGGCCGGTCACCTTCCTATTTGGTCTTGCACCGGATGGGGTTTACCGAGCTTGCCGCGTCACCGCGACAACTGGTGGGCTCTTACCCCACCTTTTCACCCTTGCCCCGGTCGCCCGGGGCGGTCTGTTTCTGTGGCACTATCCCGGGGTCGCCCCCGCTGGACGTTATCCAGCATCCTGCCCTGTGGTGTCCGGACTTTCCTCCCCCGGCCGTGGGGCCGGCAGCGACAGCCTGTCCGGCTCCGTGAAAATCATTCGCTTTCGGAAAAATGGCGTTCCCAATAGATGATGCGCAGACAGTTGGGGCAGCTCAGGATCTGTTCGCCCTTCTGCAGATCGATGAAGGTCTGAGGTGGGATGACGACATTGCATCCCTTGCAAACACCCTCGCTGACCGGCACAATGACCGGATTGGGAATGCGGTCGCGGATGAAATTGTAACGCGCCAGGATGGGTGCGGGGACGGCCTCGGAGGCATGACTCTTGTCCTTGTTCAGGATCTCCAGGCGGGCGCGCTTATCGGCCAATTCCTGATCCAGGGTGGACTGTTGTGCGGAGATCGTTTCACCCAGGGCGTCGATATCCTTCTGCAGTGATTCCTTGCGGCCTTCGAGGTCGTTCAGGTCTGCGAGAAGGTTGTTGAGCTCTTCCTCGCGGACCCGGTTCATTTTTTCCAGATTGTCCATCTCACGCATCATGGCATGGTATTCTTTGGTGTTTTCAACCAGCATGAGCTTGTTCTTGCTTTTTTTGACTTTCTGGGAGTCATTTTCGATTTCGAACTCGATACGCCCTTTCTGTTCCAGCAAGACATCGATTTTCTCCTGGATGACTTCCTGCTGCTGAAGGAGGTAGGCCTGCTTTTCCTGCAGATTGCGCAGCTGCTTGGGTGCATCCTCCAGAATGCGCTCCAGTCCGATCATTTCCGTGTCGACTTTTTGCAGCACGACAAGCTGTTCGATCTGTTCAATATAAAGACTCAATGTAGGGTCCTCCTCAAAAATACGTTGGCCCGGGTCGCACCCGGGAAGGGATCAGGCAAACGGATCGCGGCCAGGAAGGAAAACCACCTTTACCATTCCGGCCAGCTCCCTGGACAGTTCTTGGCTCCACAGGCGCATCATGGTTTCTTCAAGGCAAAAGTGTCCGACATCCATGGTCAGGCCCTGGTCCTGCACAGCCTGGGCCTGGTGATATTTCACGTCTCCGGTCAGATAGACCTGCGCTCCGCGGGCAAAAGCCGATTGTGCCAGATCGGCTCCAGAGCCGGGGCAGTATGCCACGGTTGTGACGGTGCGTGGCGCAGCCCCGACCATCCTTTGTACCGGACCAACGAGAGGAGCCAAGCTGGCCACGAAGTCCGCCCAGTTCATGGCCTGCGGCAATGCACCGATACATCCGAACCCGTAATCGCGAACCGGGGCGGCCAAGGCGATCTCCTGACAGCCCCCCGGAGTCCGCAGTTGGGAGCGGAAATTGGCCACTTCTTCTGGCCAGAGGAGATATTCCGTCAGACCCGCATTTCGCCGCGTCATGGACCTGGAAAAATCATCGTCCGCGGCCTCGTCTTCGGCGCATTCCAGACGCATGAGCACGGGCGTTTCCGTGCGTGTCACCTCGAGGATACGCATGTCCCGCAGGTCCAAGGCCCTGCCCAGCCAGTTGACCGGACCCTTTGGGTTGGCATCCAGGGACGTGTGCGCCCCATACAGCCACAACCCATGGGAGAGGCACAGGGAGAGAATCCGGTGAAAATCGTCCACCCTGTCAGGCAATCGCGGCTTGAGAGCCAAAGGATGGTGGCAGAGCAGAAACTGAGCCCCCTGGTCCATGGCTCGGCGTGCTGTTTCCAGCGTGGGATCCAACGCCACACACAGGGTCGTGATCTCAGAGGTGGCGGAAGCGATCTGCACGCCGCTGTTGTCCCATGATGCAGCCGCATGCAGGGGAGCAGTGGATTCGATGCGTGCGATCAGGTTTGTGGGATGCATGGGACTCCGCATTCAGGGGGTACTTAACGGTCAGGGGCAAATGAAGTGGGGAATCTAGTTTCCCGCTTCCGGGATGTCAATCAGGCCACGACGAAAAAGGCTCCGGCCAGAGGTGGCCGGAGCCTGGGGGCATCGAAATCTGGTCCTACCAGGGGTCGAACTTTATACTATCTACTTTTATTTCAGATTGTTATATTTGATAAAAATAAATACCCCCTGTTTTGTACCCCATTTTCATGAAGCCACCCCAGAGCGAGCATTCGGCTTTGGGAATGGAATGCCGGTGTTTCGAATCCTCGCACCACCGTGACTAGGAAATCATGGCTGTTATGCCAAGTCAGG
This sequence comes from Desulfovibrionales bacterium, assembly GCA_012729655.1. GTDB lineage: Bacteria > Desulfobacterota > Desulfovibrionia > Desulfovibrionales > Desulfomicrobiaceae > Desulfomicrobium. The sequence continues at coordinate 13,948 of JAAYCS010000018.1, forward strand.
GTTTTCATTCGGCGCTGTTAAAGCCATCCCAGGGCTGATAACCTCAAGGCCGGAGTCTCTAGGGTGCGCTTGGCCATTCGCCAAATTCAGATTTCGCTCCAACTGGAGAAGCAAAGGCCAAGTCCAAAAAGGTTGAGTCATAGCTGGAACTCTCACTGGGGCCAGACGAATCCACGGAAGATACGATGATTTTTGACCTTACTTATCCGTTCTATGAGTCTCGCTTAAAATATGAAATCAAAAAAAATGCCAGGTTGATTTTTTGGATTGAGTCACATCTTCATGAATCCGCCAGCATTATCGAAGGCCGCTTTAATCCATGCTTTCGTTTCAGGGAGGGGGCTTTGGACTCCCTTCTGAACGAACATGCTCGACGTCGCTCGAATGGACGTGACGTTGCCCGCTTTCGTCTGAGAACTCAAGGTAATAAGGGCTTTCTTCGATTCTGATGCTGGGCCGAATAAGTCTTCGTAGCCCTGCCAGGCCTGTCCGGTGACAATGACGTAGCCCAGGTCGACACGTGGAAGTGTCGTGGTCAATTTTTCGTTCGCGCGAACGCAGGCCCGCAAGGCGAGAGTCTTGGCCTTGTTGTCAAAGAAAAGCAGTATCACATTCTGTCCTCGATCTTCCTCAAAGACGAAAGTGATCGCCTGTGCCGAATTGTCCGACGAGACCGCGTGCGTCAGAGGAAATGCTACGGGGTGAGTTGGATGCGGTTTCGTTGGGGTAGGTATTTTAGGGGCCTTAGTGGTTGGAATAGGTATTTTAGGGGCCTTAGTGGTTTGCGCAGGCGTGAAAATGCTGCTTACGGTGGCCTGCATGGTTTTATACGCGCCGGTCAGGAGGATTGCGGCCAAAGCGCATGCTGCTAATTTGAGCGCCAGCGCAGTCCACTGAATTTGTTGGGTTATCGGTTTTTTGGGTTGCGAATCCTGGCCGGAAAGAAGGGCTTGCAATGTCGTGGTTAAGTCCTTGGGGGCTGCTGCCTGGGTGGGCGTGCTGTCGTGAGGTGAATTCGTCTGGACGTGGGCGTAGATGACGCCGCATTTCGGGCATTCGCCCGCGCTAGAGTGCAGATCATCGTTTTGTGTGCGTTCATGAAAGCACTTCGGGCAGACAATGCCGCCAGTCTGTGATTGGGGGACCATTGGGCTGTGTTGTGCAGCCTGGTCGGACAACGCTGCGGTCAGCAGGGGGATGATCTGATCCCTCGTCTGGTCCGGAAGACTCCCGCGTTGGGAAAGAATATACGGCCGCAGATAGCCGACATTGAGCACGGCCACGCCCCGCACCGGCCCTCGAATTTCGACATTTCCTCGCGAGAAGCAAAGGATTGGCTTGATCGACAACCCGTGCAGTCTCTCTGCGTTCAGGTGATCCCGGAGCGAGTAGGCTTGGCTCCAGCATTGTTTCAAAAAATCCTTGAAGAATTTGCGCCCGTTTCTCAGCAAGACGTCGTGTTCCTGAGTGATGTTCCCCTTCTGGCTCTTGGTCTCCACCAAGAAGATGCCGTTGGGGCCGTGGCAAAATCCTGGGGTCAGATCTTGAATCTTGAATTATTCAATCTTCCTGATGATTTTGCTGACCGTCGAATAGTGCAATCCTGTCGCGGCAGCAACGTGTGCCTGGGTGTATCCGTACACATGGCAGGC
>JAAYCS010000217.1 GCA_012729655.1 Desulfovibrionales bacterium
ATCGCCCTCGCGCCGGACGGCCACCTCGTCGGACTGGGCCAGGGCTTGGCGCATCTCCGCTTCCTGGTTGTCCATCATGCGGCCGATTCCGGCCCCGGCCAGACCGCCGATGGCCGCACCCGCGGCCCGCTTCGGTGCGAACCGCGGTTTCTTGCATGCGGTAAAATGCAACGGCTAACGCTTCTGCTGCACTTCCCAATCCGCCACTTCGCCCTCCTCCACCTCTTCCCAGCCACTGAACATGGCCGCGATGTGGCTGGTCAGAGTATGGCCGGTGGTTGTCATGTACACATGCACGATGACAAAGGCCAGAATGGCGAAGGCGCAGCCGAGGTGGATGATTGCCAGCAGGCGCAGGTTCAGAAAGGTCCAGCCCCAGATGGCCCAGTCGTTATACAGGTAATACAGCAAAACCCCGTGCCCATCTGCAGGGTCAACAGAACGGCCGTCAGGCCGAGATAGGTCAAACGCTGCAGGGGGTTGTGCTTTGCTTCTTTGGATTTTGCCACGGGGTGCGGCAGCCCCTTGAAAATGCCCGAGGAATAATAGCCAATGACTTCGAACAGCTTCTTGGTTGTCGGGATGTACTGCCGCCACTCGCCCGTGGTGAAGACCCAGAAGACAATGAAGATGAAGAGCACGATCCAGGTCAGGCCCAGGAAGTTGTGGTATTCCACTGCATTCTGGAACCCGAAGAGAGAGAACGTGCCATGGACCTCGAATCCGGTCAAAAGGAGCAGGAAGATGAGCAGGGACTGCACCCAATGCCAGAACCGCTCGAATCGCGTGTACAGATAGATTTTTTTCTTGGCGCTCATGACTTACTCCTTCCTCCGTCCGGAACCGCTCAACAACCAGCACTGCAGCAACGCAACTCGTTGCGTATCAATGGCAAAATACAGGAAAAAGTTCAGTGAATGGGATCCTGGTCTGTGTCGGAGGGGAATTTTGCAGTGCAGTACTTATGCCTTATTGGCCTTCCCAAAAATGGACTGGATGGAAATCCTGAACACCCGCGCCTTGTCCCTGAACTTTTCGATGTACCGCAATCCTTGGGGGATGAATTGCGCGGAATACTTGCGAACAAGGCCTTCGAGGGCCAGCTGCTTTTCAGCACCAAAAGCTTCGGAAGCAAGACCGGTGACAATGCAGCTTTCATATTTTGTCCCGAAATCAGCGGGCACGATCTCGGTCTCTCCCACCACACAGAAAGAGACCCGGGGGGTGGCAGTTATGTTCTCGATCTTTTTCCCTGTTGTGGCGCAGTGGAAATAAATGCTTTCATCGATGACGCAGTAATTGACAGGCACGCCGTATGGCTCGTTCGTGGCGGACGCGGTGCTCAAAATCCCGTACTCGCCCTTCTGGAGAAGGGAAAAAGCTTCTGCTTGGGGCATCAGTCTGTCCTGTCTGCGCATGGTGTCCTCTCTGGATATTCTGGGCCATTCCGTTCGCCATGACCGGAAAGCACTCTGGCTGTGGATGAAACAGCTGTCCGCAACGTTCACTGTCCGGGATAGTCAAGGAACGAACTTCTGTTCCATGGGAAATTGGATTCATCCGTCTCCTGAACTGAACACGGGCAGGCTCCTGCCAACTGCCGTGGCTCAGGCTTTGCCCCATTCCGGCCTGTCCATGCCGATGAAGTGGAGGTGGGACTGCCCGCGAGCAAAAGGGAAAGCAACAACCCATGCAGATTGACCGGCCTCGAAGCCCCCCGGGCATAGCCTGGTCCATGGCCCGCGCGTTGACGCGGATCAGGGCATGACGGGCTGCCATGGCCAGAAACGCCAAAAAAGGACCCCGCGCGGCATTGTGCATGCTGCCGGATGGCCGATTTTTTTTACCGGAAGAACACGAGTGCGTTCAATTTTCCCCTTTCTGCACCTTTTTCTTGATCCTCTGGATATGTCCCCGACCCAGCCCCTTCACCTCGCAGCCCAACTCGAAATAGCGTTCGATCTGGGCGTCGCTGAGCATGCCGAAACAGTCGATCACCGCGGCGCAGGTGCCGATCATGTCCACCACGGCCTCGGGGGTCAGGGCCTTGTAGGGCTGATGGGGCACGGCCAGGACCACCGCATCGACTCCGGCCAGGGCCTGGGGCAGGGTGTCAGCCATCTTCAGGTCACGCAGGTGGTCCTGATTGCGGAAAAACCGTGCCCAGCTCTTGCCCGAGGCCGGATAGGTTTCCTGTTTTTCAAACTCCCACCAGTGGCGCACATACGGGTCATGGACAGCGACCTCCGCGCCCATCTCGGCCAGTTTGCGCACGATCATTTCCGAACCGCTGTACCGGGTGTCCCCCACGTCCTGGCGGTACGAGGCCCCGAGCACAGCGACCCGCGAAGCGGCCACGATTTTGCCCATGTTGCGCAGGGCGTCGCGCACCAGCTGGGCCACGTGCAGGGAACGCGTATCGTTGATGTCGATGGCCAGGGGGGTGATCTTGAAGATGTCGTCCTCAAACCCCATCAGGGTGTTGTAGGCCCATACCCCAAGACCTCCGTCCTTGGGCAGGCAGTATCCGCCCACCCCGGGCCCGGGAAAGATGATGTTGTCGTGGGTTGGCCGGACCTTGATGGCCTCAATGACCTTGATCAGGTCCACTCCGTTGAGCTCGGCGAACCTGCTCCATTCGTCCAGAAAGGCCAGGATGGTCGCCCGGTAGGAGTTTTCCACGATCTTGCACGTCTCGGATTCGATGGGCCGGTCCAGCACGGTCAGGGGGAATTTGTCCACATTGAGCACATTGCCCAGGAAACGCACCACCTTGTCCCGGGCCTCGGCGTTGACCCCGGAGCAGACCCGCCAGAAATCCCGGATCGAGGCCACGTACTGGCGACCGGGCATGACCCTTTCGTAGGAATGGGCCAGCAGCGGTTCGGATCGGGAGACCTGGTCAGCCCCCTGATCCTGGACCAGACCGCGTTGGGCAAAGGCCTTTTTCAGAATGGGATAGGCCACATACTCGGTCGTGCCCGGGGGTACAGTGGTTTCGATGAGTACCAGACAATGGGGCTGAATCTTCTCCCCGACAACCCGAAGGCTCTCCTCCAGGGCCTTGATCTCGGCATGGCCATCGCGCACGTCGCCCAGGGCGTTCTTGTGGTAGTCGCACTGCACGTCCACGACCACGACATCGGCTAACGCCAGGGCCTCGTACGAGAAGGTCGCGGTCAGGGTCTTCTTGTCCCGCACGCATCGCGCGATGAGGGGCGCCACCTCAGGGTCCTCAGCCTCCACCGGGGCCTGACCCCGGTTCAGGTAGGGGATCTTCCAGTAGGACCGCGGGCTTGGGCGCTGCATGCCCATGACACAGTAGAGCGGCGCCCCCGTGTCCTTGTGCACGGCATCGGCCACCACGCCGGCCATGACCGCGCCCACAAAGCCCACTCCCATGACCACCACGATCTCGCGACCCAATGCGCGCTGGGCTTCGACCAGTTGGAGCAGTCGCTGGTTTTCCCTGTCGTAGTCGGCTTGCGTGGGGAGGGGAAAAACTTGGCCTTCCGGCGACACGGAAACGAGATCGGGATGTATCGCGGGATCGGAGGCAAAATGGTGTGCGGCGTTGGACATGGATCTACAACTCCTTGCCGGATTGATGTTTGAAATGCTCAAGGTTCCAGAATCAGGGATTGTGCTTCGGATGTATCCGACGTTCTCCTGCCTGCCCTGCACCAGAGGTAGCCCGAAGCGACCACGAATGCAAGGCAACCCTTCGTCATACAAGACAAAGATGAATTTTATGGAAGGCACTTCCACGCCGGTGGTCAGCACTTCGCATTGGCTGGGACTGATCCGAGGGCCCCCAACGCAGCGTGGATGGCCACTGCTTTCCGGAACCCCAGCCCGGGCAAAGCGGCCAGTTCATCCACGGATGCGGCCACCATGGCCTCCAGACTCCCGAACCGCTCCCAAAGCAGCCGGGCGGTCTTGGGACCGATGCCCGACAGACTGTCCAGCTCGGATTTGAACTGGGTCCCGCGCTTGTGCCGACGCAGGCGGGAGATGGCGAAGCGGTGGGCCGTGTCCCGCACATGCTGCAGGAAGAGCAGCTCGGGGCTGCCGGCCTTGAGGTGCGCAGGATTCTTGCGGCCAGGAAGAAACACCGCATCGCCCAGCTCCCCGGCCCGGCGGCTCTCGCCCTTGGCAATGGCGGCCAGAGCGAACAGACCAGCAGCCCCGACCTCGTTCAGGGCCCGTTCCACGGCCCTGAGCTGCCCCCTGCCCCCGTCGATGAGCAGCAAATCCGGCCAGGGCGGACCTGACTGGACGCGCCGCACTGCGAAACGGGCCAGGGCCAGATAGTCGTCCGCACTGCCCTCCAGTTCGGGAAAGGCGTAAATGCGGTAGGCCTCCTTGTCCTCCTGTCCGTCGGTGAACGCGACCAGGCCTGCCCGCATGCCTTCGCCCTGGATGTGGGATACATCCACGCATTCCACGCGACCGATCTCCCTGTCCAGGCCCAGGGCACGGGCCAGCCCCTTGCCGTCGGCTCCGGCCCGGCGGTGCTGGCGCACGTCGGCCCGGGCGTTGGCAGTGGCGATGTCCACCAATCGGCGCTCCTGTTCTCCCCGGGCCTTGGCCAGGACTGTTTTGCCTCCACGCAGATCCGACAGGATCTCGCCCACTCCGGGATCCGCCCCGCCCAAAGCCGTGACCAGACGCGCAGGAATGAAGCGCTCAGCGGTGTAGAACTGCAGGATGAACGCATTGATCACGGTCCGTTCGTCCTCGGCTGTCTGCACTGACGCCCCCGGAAACCAGAAGGTCTGACCGTCGATGATCCGGCCCTGACGGACGAAAACGACGGCCAGACTGATCCCTGTGTCATGGCTGTGCAGGCCCAGGACGTCCAGATCCCGGCCGTCGGACAGGACCGCAGCCTGGCGCTCGGTGGTCTCCTGCAGGGACCGGATGCTGTCCCGCAGCCGGGCTGCCCGCTCGAAGTCCAGAGCCTCGGAGGCGGCCAGCATCTCGGTCTCTAAGCCGGCCACCAGCTCGGCCGACTTGCCGGACAGGAAAAGCTCCACCTGCCTGACCACCTCCAGGTACGCCTCCTGGGATACGGGGAGACAGCACGGCGCCAGACAGCGGCCGATGTGGTATTGCAGACAGGGCCGGACCCGGTTGGCGAAGACCGTATCCCGGCATTTACGCAAGGGAAAGAGGCGATCGATGACCCGCTTGGTCTCCCGGGCGGCCAGGGCCGAGGTGAAAGGACCGAAATAGACCGATCCGTCGCGGATGACCCTGCGGGTCAGGCGCAAAGCCGGGAAGGGATGGTTACGGGCCAGACAAAAGAGAACGTACTGTTTGTCGTCACGCAGAACGATGTTGTATTTGGGCCGGTGCTTCTTGATCAGGCTCGCTTCCAGGAGCAACGCCTCCTTTTCCGTGGACGTGCACAGGAAGTCGATGCCCTGCACCTTCGGCATCATGGCCCTGACCTTGATCGGCAGGCGGTGGTCAGGCTGGAAATAGGAGGCCACCCGGCGGCGCAGGTGCTTGGCCTTCCCCACATAAATGATTCTGCCCGCGGCGTTCTTCATCAGATAGACGCCCGGGCAGGTGGGGAAACTGACCAGATCCTCTCGCAGATTCATCTGCGCCGCCGGCGGGAGGGCCGCTTGCGGGGCGGTCTTGGATGTTCGGAACGGAACCCGTCGGATACTGGCCGCTCAGACTCCACTTCTCTGCGCAGATCCTTCCAGGCTGTGGTGTGGCTTAGGTCGTCGCCGGCCACGCGCAAACCCAGTTCGTACAGGGCCAGAGTCTCGGGAAAACAGTCCTGGGCCACGAACCCACGCTTGGAAAAACGCTTGCGCTTGTCTGGCTCGAACCGGGTCTGGTTGACCATGATCTGGATCAAACGGGCAGACATCCACTTGGGCATACAGATGCGCGTACACAGGGGCGTGAGGAGGTCCGCCAGGAGTTCGGCGAAGACCACCCGCTCGCCCTGGGCCGCGTACCTGTCCGCCACGCGCCGCACCGGCGCGAATAAAAGGGCCGCAAAAAGCAGGACCGGTTCGGCCTTGCCCGTGTCCCGGATCCGCTCGTCCAGGTGCGCCAGCCAATCCCACAGCACGGAGTCCTGACCGTGGTCGTGATCCAGGAATTCGGCCACCTCCGGCAGCATGTCGTGCAGCAGGCCGGTCTTGTACAGCAGGCGGAACGCCTTCTCCCCGCATCCGAAGGCGAAGAGCTTCTGCAGCTCCTCGAAGATGCGCGGGGAGGAAGCCTTCATAATTTCTTCGTGGTGGCGCAGGATGGCGTTGTAGGTGACGGGCTCGATATGGAAGTCGAGCCTGGCGGCAAAACGGATCGCCCGTATCATGCGCACCGGGTCCTCCCGGAAACGGATGTTCGGGTCCCCGATGCTGCGGATGAGACGATTGCGGATGTCGCTCAGGCCTCCCACATGGTCGATGATGGTGAACCGTTCAATCTCGTAGAAGAGTCCGTTGATGGTGAAATCCCGGCGCAGGGCGTCCTCCTCCGGCGTCCCGTAGCAATTGTCACGCAACATATACAGCTCGCCGTCATCGGTCTCCTCTTCCTGCACCGGGCAACGCCGGAAGGTGGCCGTTTCGATGATGTGGTCGTCAAAACGGATGTGGGCCAGCCGGAACCTGCGACCGATCAGGAAGCAATTCTGGAATATTTTCTTGATCTGGGAGGGAGTGGCATTGGTGCTGACGTCGAAATCCTTGGGCGTGCGGCCGAGGATGAGATCGCGCACACTTCCTCCCACGAGATAGGCGGTGAATCCTTTGCGCGCCAGGCGGTACATGACCTTCAGTGCGTCAGGATGGATATGCTTGCGGGAGACGGGATGCTCGGAACGCGGGATAATGACGGAAGTCATGGGCGAAATGTAATCCTTGACGGTGTTGAGTGTGACCGTTCGGCCAGCCGTTGGGCGCGGCGGGCCAGTGCTTCCTCGTTGCGCCGCCGGTCCTCCTCGGATTCCAGAATCAGCCCCGGAACAGGTACGGGGCGATGACGGCGGTCAAGGGCCACAAAGGTCAGATAGGCCGAATTGGTGTGCCTGATGGCCCCGGTGAACAGGTTTTCAGCCTCCACCCGCACCCCCACCTCCAGTGACGTCGTGCCGACCATGTTCACGCTGGCGAAAAACGTGACCAGTTCTCCGATATGCACCGGCTCGTGGAAAATGGTCCGGTCTATGGAAAGGGTGACCACGTTCCCTCGCACATGGCGCATGGCCGCTACGGCGGCCACTGTATCGATCTGATGCAGGATGAACCCGCCGTGCACAATGCCGGCTGGATTGGCATTCTGCGGCTGCACGGAACAGGAGATGGTCGCCCGGCTGGCGGACACGGGTTTGGATCTATTCATACGCGATCACAGGGAATGTTGGCCAGATACTCCTCCATCAGGTCGTCGAGGGTCGTGCCGAATTCCTGGAGTCCAAAATGCGCGCCACAGGACCTGCAGCGCAGCGACACGGACCGTCAGGTCCGCCTGACCTGCAACAGGCCCCTGCATGTGGTGCAGCGGAGGTTTGTGCGAAAATCGCGGTGTTCGAAGGTCATGAAAACGATGCCTCCACATGCTGGACGCTCTGCCGCACATCCGGGATGAGAGTGCTGAAATCCGGTTGCCCATCCGGCAGTTCCGCCCCCTCCACCCAGAATCCGTCAGGTTGAACGGGATGGAACGCGTACTCGGTCATGCTGATGGCGTGCCTGGACAGGCGCAACATGCCGTGCAGGCGCGGATGACTGCCGCGGAACTCCCCAGTGGGCTCTTTATAGCCTGCCACGATTTCCGAGAAGGATCTGGGAAAATTCCAGACCTCGAGCACTGCGCGGCCACAGGAAAAATGGTCATGGGGATGAAACCACCTTTGCTCCTGGTCAAAAAACACTGGCAGTGGCAGATCCTCGTGCCGGGAAAAAAAGTCAAGGAATCGATGGGGAAAATTGGCCAGCAGCACCAAGTACCCGATGTTGTGCAAAAGGCCCAGACATTCCGCAAACCTTGCCTCCTCCTGGTCGAGGGCAAAGGACTCTGATGCCGCGGCAGTGAGTTTGTGCATAGACACGTTGGTCGCCAGGCTCTGCAGCCAGATCCGGCGCAGGATGGTGCTGATGGGCTGCGATTCGTGATGGAACGCCCCACGCAGCACGACCTGGAACACGATGCGCCTGACTTCCCGCTGCCCCAGCCGGAGCAGGGAGGCCAGGATGTCGGTGGATTTGTTCAGTCCGGTATAGGCCGGGGAATTGGCACAGCCAACGATATTGCCGAATATGGCTGGGTCGAGCTCAGCCTGGACCGCGATCTGCTTCACCGTGGCCCCGGGGGTGTTCAGCAGGGCTATGAGACCCAGACCCACGGGGCTCATGCCAGGAAGATCGTAACACAGTGAATCCATATGGTTCCTACCTCAGATCGGGCATGATCCGCCATCCGAGCCGCACTGCTGCCCACAGGCCGATGAGTGCTGCCTCGGCGGCATCATGGCCCGGCGTGGTCGGCGAGGACCACCCCTCCCTGCGCAAAATACTGTTGACCAAGGCGCAAGCGGCCGCCTTGGCCTTCTGCCCGCTGACCATCTGCCGGGGCAGAATGAAGTCTGATCGCCAGTCCTGGGCCTGAATGGCAAGACACGGAACTCCGCGTTTCTGAGCCGCGTGCTCCCAGATCCCCGCGGTCTGCCCTCCGCCTTCGACCACGATGTACTCCAGCTCCGGCAACTCAAAAAGAACCCGGGCCGCAGCTTTTTTCAATCGCGTGGTGGTGCCCAGATTGTGCGAACGGCACCACATCAACCGCCCATGGCGGGAATAGAGTGCCAGTCCAGTGCGCAGTCCGGCATCCACGGCCAGGAGGGCGGACATCAGAGGTCCACGATCTCCACGTCTTGGGCCTGCAGAGGACGATCGAGAAACACCCCTCCGATGCGCGCAAAGCGTTCCGCCCCGTCCGTAGCCAGAAAGGACAGGGTCCGACTTGCGGTGGTGGAACAGATGTCCCTCCGGGCAAGCATATCCCGCACGAATTCCGCAGTCGTCCAGGCCGAATCAACCAGGGTCACGTCCGGCCCGACCACGCTCTGGATGGCTTCGGACAGGACCGGGAAGTGGGTGCAGCCCAGGACCAGGGTGTCGATGCCCGTGTTTTCAACCATGGAGCCGAGGTAGCGGGTAGCGATGAGCTCGGCGATTTCTCCATTGCACCATCCCTCCTCGGCCAAAGGCACAAAAAGCGGACAGGGCTGGGCGAAAATCTGGGCATCAGGACGCAGGCGCACTATTTCGCGTTCGTAGCTGCGTCCGTTCACAGTGTTTTCCGTGGCGATGACGCCGATCCGGCCGCTCTTGCTGGCCCGGCAGGCGGCTGCGGCCCCGGGACGGATCACGCCCACCACAGGCAGGTCGGGATAGGCCTCGTGCAGGGCATCCAGAGACATGGCTGTGGCCGTGTTGCAGGCGATGACCAGCAGCTTCACCCCCCGGTCCTTCAACAGGGCCGTGGTCTGCAGGGCATAGCGTGTCACGGACCGCGCGCTTTTGGTCCCATAGGGCAAACGGGCTGTGTCTCCCAGATAGACGAAGCTCTCCTGGGGCAGGGCCTCGGTCAGGGCCTTGAGAACGGTCAGACCGCCGATACCGGAGTCGAAAACACCAATGGGCAGTGAACAGGTTTCAGCGTGCATGTCAGTCAAAGGCAGCCGGTCGCAGGGGGTCGGCCAGATGCGCACGGACCTCATCCAGAAGCCGCAGGCTGGTGCGGTGCTCGGACAAGGGCGGCAGGTTGTCGAAATCAAAAAAATCCACGGCCAGGGTCTCCATGCTCGGATTGGCCTCACCGCCCAGAAGTTCGCACAGAAACACGAGCTTCACGGCATGGAAGAACACGCTGGCCTTCTCCCCGCGATTGGCGTCAAAGGCGCCCAGGAGCTTGGCCGCCCGAACCACAAACCCGCTTTCCTCTTGTGTTTCCCGTTCGGCTGTTTCTGACGGACGGTCACCCACGTCAGCCCATCCCCCGGGCATGGCCCATTTGCCGTCAGCCTTCTCCCGGACCAGCAAAATCCGTCCGTCACGGACGACAGCAGCCCGGATGTCCACTTTGGGCGTCGCGTACCCAGGCTCCAGGGAAAAGACGCGCTTGATTTCCGGGAATACAAGCTGGGAATGTCCGGCCACGATCTCGGCCGCGATCTCGGACAGGCGCTCAAAGGTCAGACGGTCGTACTGACTTGTGGTGAAGGCCAGCCCGGTCTGGGCCAGGGCCTGAATTTCTCTGGCCCAGTCCAGCCAACGAACATTGGAACCCTCGGTCATGAGATCAGGCCGAAGCGAGGTAGCGGGCAATGGCTTCCCCGATGGTCTTCCATGTGTAACGACGCTTTTCGTCGTTCATCTCCAGAAGGGTGACCCGGAATCCCTTGCGGTTACAGCAGAAGCCGGTCAGGGGAACCACGCAGATACCAGTGGCGCCCAGGAGATAATAGACAAAACGCTTGTCCACCTCCACGCCCTTGACGATTTCCCTCACGTGGGCCCGCACGCGGGGGTTCTGGATGTCCAGAGTCTGATTGGCGTTCAGCACCCCTTCCTCGAACATGACCGCCATGTAGAAGGCGCCCTGGGGCTTGATGACCCGAATCCCGGACACACCCTGGAAGGCTTCCCATGCTTCCTGGGCGCGCTTTTCGAACAGCCTGCGCCGGGCGTCCAGGTGCGCCTTGTAGCGCGGGTCGCCCATAACCAGCGGAATGGAGAGCTGGGGCAAGGTGGTGGAGCAGACCTCCAGCATCTTGGCGTTGAGCAGACTCTTGATGTACGCCTTGAAGTCCGGATTCTTGTCCTTGTTATACACCTCGATCCACCCGCAGCGGCCCCCAGGCCATGGGTACTCCTTGGAAATCCCGCGCAGGGCCATGCCCGGCACCTCGCCGATGACCTCGGACAGACTGCAGGTCGGTTGGCCGCTGTACACGATGTTGGCGTATATTTCATCGGCCAGGACAAAAATGTTGTAGCGGCGGGCGATATCCACGATCTTCTCGATCAACTCGCAGGGATAGACCGCACCCGTGGGGTTGTCCGGGTTGATGAACAGGATGCCGGCGATGGAATCGTTGTAGCGGACCTTGTTCTCCAGATCGACCAGGTCCGGCATCCAGCCGTTGTTCGGGTCCAGTTCATAGGTCAGGTGTTCGTATCCGGAATGGGCCGCTTCGGCCGAAGAATGGGTCGAATAGGCCGGAGACGGTCCAATGACCCGGGCCTCGCGCTTGAGAAAGCCGAAAATCTTGGCCACGGCGTCACCCAGGCCGTTGAAAAAGATGATATCGTCGGAGGTGACCTGGTAGCTGCCGCGCTGATTGACCAGTTGGGCCACAAATTCGCGGGTCTCCAGGATGCCCTGCGTGGCGCAGTATCCGTATGATTTATCATCCATGGCCAGGTCGGCGATGATCTCCTTGATCCATACCGGCACCTGCTCGCCCTTTTCGATGGGATCGCCGATGTTTTCCCAGATGATCTCCAGGCCCAGATTGCGAAGATCCTGGGCCACCGCCACGATGGCCCGGATTTCGTAGGTCAGTTTTCCCCAACCGACGTGCTCGATATCTCTGCGCATATGTTTTTCCGATGGCTGCTGAACGTCACACCAGTTCCGCAGGAAAATGGCGATCCCCGATGAAGGGATTGATGAAGGACAAAATGGTTATGCCAGGGGACATGGATTGTAAAGAGGGATACAGGCTAACGCAGGGCCGACTGCAGGATCGTGCGCAATTCGTCCACATGGAAAGGCCTGGGCAGCACGGCCACCGTGCGGTGGCGAAATTCCCTTTCCAGACTGGACGTGCCAAACCCGGTCAACAACACAAGGGGGAGTTCCGGTATCTGGGTCAGGGTGGATCGGATCAGGGATTCCGGCCGGTCACACGAAACAAGCATGAGGTTGCATGTGCCCCGGGATTGCGCAACGCCGCCATGGGCAGGCATGCAGACCTCCGCGTCATAGCCCATCTCGGTCACGATTTCTTTGAGCATGGTCCTCATCTGCTCATGGTTGGAAAGGACGAGAATGCGATGTTTGCCTGACCCCTGCGGCGAACGCAGCCTGTCCAAGGGGTGGAGAAAATTGTCCACTGCCAGACGCACCAGCCCAAAGCGATCCCGTACAAAGGCGTAGGCTGGATTTTCCAACAAATTCTCGCACAATGCTGAGGCCCTGTCGATCAGGGCTACCAGTTCCATGTAGACATCGGGCTGGGAGGAGGACGGGGCTACCCCGCTCAGGTTGCCCAGCAAGCCCGTCAATCCGAACTCCGGGCGCTGCTTCATGCGGACAACCACGCTCTCGAAAAAAACGGCCGGATCGTTCCTGGTCCATTCCTTGTTCAGCCTCTCGACCAGGAGCTTGGCCACACCCATGACAGCCTGGCTCGCCGGGAGATCGTCACGCAGGGTGACAAAGGGCATGCCGGCCGCAGACATCCTGCGCGCAGTGTTGTCCAAGGGGATGACCCCCAGGAACAGAGGCTTGAGGCCCAGATACTGCTGCACAGTTTCCTGGAACCGGGTGAACAGCTGCTTGGCCTGCATCCCGGATTCGGCCCGGTTGACCAGCACGAGGGGAGGCCACCACAGGCCGTGTTCCTTGAGGACCTTGATCAAGGCGTAGGCATCCACAAGAGAGGCGGCCTCGGGATTGAGAATCAGGATAATTTCGCGCGTGGCCAGGCAGAGGGAGACGACCTGTGCGGAAATGCCGGGAGAATTGTCCAGGACGATAAAGTCGTAGCCGGACAGGGCCGTGAACTCCCGGACCAGGCGCCGCCGGGCCTCCAGATCCAGTTCGGCCATGCGGGCCACGCCGTTGCTGCCGGAGATGAGGTCGAATCCCGGACGGACCGGAACCAGACACTCCTCCAATGGCAGCGCCTCGAAAAGTACATGCTCCAGGGTCTTCAGCGGGGCAGGCAGACCCAGGTGGACCTCGGCGTTGGCCAGACCGAAATCCGCGTCGATGAGGCAGACCGTATGCCCCGCCCGGTTCAGGGCCAGGGCCAGATTCACGGCCACCGTGGTCTTGCCCGTTCCGCCCTTGCCGCTGGCCAGGGCCAGAATGCGCGTGTGAGCAGATCTGGATGTCGGTGTGGATGTGGAGTGCTGCATGGTGACCAGGACGGAATCAGGTGTTGGCGGTCGTGCCTGGCTGCATGATCCCGGCAATTTCGGCCAGCAGGCTCTTCAGGTGGAAGGGCTTGTGGATGCATTTGCTGGCCCCAAAACGCAACGCCTCGTCAATCTCTTCCGAGGAAGCGTGTCCTGTCAGGACCAGGATGGGAGGATGCGAGCCGCTGCGGGCCAGGGCCTTGAGCAGGTCCAATCCGGAATGGATGGGCATCCGGATGTCGAGCAGAATCAGGTTGTAGAATCCGGACCGCAACTTGACCATCGCCTCCTCCCCGTTGGTGGCAGTATCCACCGCATACCCCGCATCGTGCAGGGTCTCGGTCAGGACGTCCCGGATGTACTGCTCATCATCGACGACCAGAATGCGCCCCTCCGCAGTTTCAGGAGGCGAAGCTGCGGGTTCCACCACGGCCGCTGTCTTGTCCGGAACGGTCACGGGGGTGGACACAGGCAGAATGACAATCATTTCCGTGCCTTTCCCCAGTTCGCTGGCAACCTTGATCTCACCGTAGTGGTTGGTGATGATCCCGTAGGCTGTGGACAGTCCCAGGCCCGTCCCCTTGCCTTCGGCTTTGGTGGAAAAGAACGGGTCGAAAATGCGGGAGAGATTTTCTGGTGCGATGCCTGTGCCCGTGTCCCGCACGGACACCGCAACCCGTTTTTTGTCGGGCATGAAGGAGGAAACAACGCTGAGGACCCCGCCATCCTTCTCCATGGCGTGCTGGGCGTTGATGAACAGATTGAGAAAGACCTGTTCCAGCTGGTTGGAGTCGGCCAGGATGAAGGGCAAATTCGGGTCAAGTTGCTGGACGATGGGGATGCGGTGGGTGTGGAAGATCGACTCCACCAGCCCGCAGATCTTGGCCAGCAGGGCATTGAGATCGACCTTGCCAACCTGCGGGGCATTGGGCCGGGCGAAACCCATCAGGCTTTGCAGGATAGATGAAATGCGCTCGATCTGCTGCGAGATCTGGCGCAGATCCCGGCGTTTTTTCTCATCCATTTCCCGGTTTTCCAGCAGCTGGGTGCGGGCCGAAATGATGGCCAGGGGGTTGTTGATCTCGTGGGCTGCTCCCGCTGCCAGCTGCCCAACCGCTGCCAGCCGCTCGGTCTGCAGGAGCTGCAGATTGATCTGCTGATTCTTCCACAAGGCATGGGACAGTTCGTCAGCCCGGATCTGCAGATTGTCAAAGAGCCTGACCCGGTCCAGGGTGGCTGAAGCCACGCAGGTGACCTGCGAGTAGCCCATGTATTCCTGGGGAGTCATTTTGGGAGGCCTGGATTGGGAGCGCAGGATGCACATCTCGCCTGAAAAATCGCTGCCCACCAGCGGGAAGATGTAGTACCCGCTGACCACGAAGAACTGCTTCAGTCTCAACTCCCAATCCATGAGCGAGGCCCCGCCGTACCGCTGGCGATGGGAAAGCACGATGGACTTGATGGTCTCGGGCAACGGCGTGCCGCCGTGCAAATCAGGAAGTCCGTCTCCATCCAGGGCGTAGGAAACCGGCCGCTGATTGCCACTCCCGTTCCAGATCAGCCCCTGCATGGTCCGATCGCCCGGGAGGATCCAGTACACGAACCCGCCCCGGATCCCTGCCGATTCCAGCATGCAGGAGGCTATGGACTCAAAGACGTCACCCGGCACCCTGGCCTTGCTCATCTTCAGTCCGACCATGGATCCCAGGGCAGTGAAACGGTTGGCGTCCTCCAGGCGGGTATTGATCTGGTCCAGGTCCAGACTCATGCGCAGCAGATGCTGATTGGCCTTCTGCAGGGAGGAAAGAAAAAGCTCGACCTGGTCGCCTTCCAGATCGAACGGTTCGGCCCGTTCGGCAAATGCCGGGGCAAAAGCGGCCTGGATGGCGAGAAGATCCCTGTCGGTCAGGCCCAGCATGGCGACCAGGCCGCTCTGGCGCTGATGCTCACGGACCATGGCCCTGGGTTCATCCATGAGCGTGGCATGGGCCAGGAGATTCGCCAAGGCCACGATGGCCACCAGGCTGGAGTTCTCCTTCATCACACCCAAGGCGGGCGCGGATTGATGGTGCAGCCAGATGACATCGGCCATGGCTGCTGAAAGCTTCCATTTCTGGGCAATCCACCGCCCCACTGCCGTGTGGTCTGTCTTGAAAACGGCCTGTTCGGCCTCGAGAGTGGACTCGAACAGTTCTTCCTTGTGGGTCGTGACCTGCGCGTATTCGTCACTGACATAGAGCTGCAGAAAAATACGGCCGATGTCGTGCATGACCCCAGCGGCAAAGGCTTCGTCCGCCAGAACAGGAAAGGACTTGGCGGCGATGAGGGACGCATAAACGGCTGTGGCCAGACTGTGCTTCCACAACCCGGCCTGGGTGGTTTCCGCGGCCTTGTCGCCCCAGATGAGGGAATCCTTGATCAGCACGGACAAGAGCAAGGCCCGCACGACCCTGCTGCCCAACCGGTTCAGACCCTGCTCCACCTGGTTGACTTCTCCCCGGGCGGCATAGATGGCCCGATTGGAGTAATCAAGAATCTTGACCGTCAGCCCGGGATCGGTCTCGATGACGCGGGCCAGTCTGGAATGCTCGAAATCCTGATTGAGGACCTGCTCGAAAATGGTGTTGGCCACGGCGGGAAGGGACGGAAGGGCCTCAATCTGCTGCAATATGGCCCGCAGGGAGCGCTCCTCACCCGTCGAGGAGCCGGCTTTGTCGTCCGCCGTCGGAGTCTGATGGGAAGTGGTGTGCACTTGATCTCCAACCTGCTCAATAATGTGGAGGCTTTTCATCAGGATCGGATTCGCTCTGCAACGCAGAGACTTCTCTGAGCTTGCTGCCCAGAAGAATGACCAGCCGCCGCAACTCCTGGATTTCTTTTTGTTGCTCTATGACAACTGTGCTGAGATCATCAACCGTTTTTTGGAGATACGAATACCGGATTTCCAGTTTTTCCATGCGCTGATTCATGCCGACCCCGGTTGATGCTGTGACTGATGCTTCATTTCCGGCCACCCCGCATTGATGTCCACTTGACCTGTACCCGGCGTCATGCGTAGGATTTCTCGAACAATCCGGAAGTACAGGAGAAAACCATGACCAATGCGGCCCAGATCTTCACCCCTGCCTACCTGGATGACGTCTTCCCCCCCTCCAAAACCGCGGCATTCTTCGACGCCCTGTTCGGGGACGCCGAAGAGGGAGCCTACGATATCCGCCTCCGCTTCCAGGAGCAAAAGGGGCATGAACTCCATTTTGCCTTTCAACTGATCCAGCGTCCAGGCAAGTGCCTGGCCTGCAATTTGACTTACGGGCTGCCGCAGGTCTTTGCCCGGCACCCTGTGCTGGCCGTGGACAAAATGGCCGCCTCCTTGTGCGGGCAGCTGGGCACGCCCATGGCCTCCTGGACCCTGTCTCCCACCCGGGAAATCTCCAAATCCCTGCATGCCATTCCCCTGGTCATCAAGACCTCCTGAGCCCAGGACAACCGCATACAAGGAAAAAAGGAATTTTGACGCAAGTCAAGGATTGCCTTTGCCGGCCATGGCATGCGTGCTCCATGATCCATCCTGATGCCATCATCCCGTCCTTTGGCCTGAAATTCTGCCGGGGCCCCAAATGCCCCCACGCTGTCGCGACCGACGATCTGGCCCCTGACTTGGAAAAAATCATCCGGGATTCGGGCTGGCCGGAGTTTCTGATCCAACGCCAGTCCCCCATTCGCCACCATCACCAGTTCCGCGCGGCCGTATCCGCCTGTCCCAATGGCTGCTCGCAGCCCCACATCGCCGATTTCGGCCTCATCGGGGCCGCGCACATCGAGGTCGATACCGGCTCGTGCTCGGCCTGCGGCCTGTGTGTGGGGGCATGCGCTGAAAAGGCCCTGCGGCTTGAGCCAGAAATCGTTTTGGACAGAGCCCTCTGTCTCGGCTGCGCATCCTGCGCCCGGGTCTGCCCTACCGGAAGTCTGGCCATTGGGCAAAAAGGCTACCGCGTGTTGCTGGGCGGCAAGCTCGGAAGGCACCCCCGTCTGGCCCATGAGCTGGGCTTTCTTTCCCAGGCCGCGGCCCTTGCCGTTCTCCGCAACACCCTGCACATGTTCATGGCAAACTACAGTCCCGGCCTGCGCCTGGCGGATCTGGTGACAAGGATGGGACAGGAAAACTTCAACGCGCAGGTCCGACCATGATCGCCCTGCTGCGTGTGCTTATGGCCCTGTGCTCTCTGACCACGGCGGCCCACTTTCTGCGTTTCGGGACCCTGTGGGACGCCGTACCCTGCGTTCTGCCCATGACTGCACTTGCCTGGCCTCGCATCCTGCCCAGACCTCTGCTCTGCATGGCAGCCCTGGGCGGAGCGTTGCTCTGGGTCGACCACGCTGCAAACTTGGTCCAATGGCGGCTCAGCCTCGGACAGCCCTGGGTACGCCTGGCCGCAATCCTTGGTTCAGTGTGCGTGGCGCATCTGACCGCCCTGGCCCTGCTTGCTGGTCAAGCCGGACGAAGGCTTTTCGGCGACCTGGATGGTGTGGCTTGGTCAAAAACGGCCATATTCGTGCTGGTTTCGGCAACCCTGGTCCTTGCCGGGGCCACAACAAAGATCCCCCTGCTCATGGGGGAGCGCTTCTTCCCGGATTCAGGTTCCTTCTGGATAGTTGCCTTCGCACTTTACGGTGCAGCCATCGGCGGCCTGCTCCTCGGCAACAGAGCAGACAGGGTGCGCGGACGGATCTGGACATTGTTTTCGGCCGTGTTCTTCGGACAGTTGGCCTTGGGCCTGGCCGGCTGGTCCGCGTTCCTCATGACCGGCAAGCTGCATCTGCCTGTGCCGGCCCTGATTCTGGCCGGGCCCATCTACCGTGGGGAAGGATTCTTCATGCTCACCCTGCTGGCTGTCTCCCTGGCCCTGGTCGGCCCGGCCTGGTGCAGCCACCTCTGCTATATCGGGGCCTGGGACGACCGTCTGGCCCGCTGGGACTTTGGGCGGCCCAAAACACTGCCGGCCTGGGCCCCTCGATTGCGTATGGCCATCCTCGTCGCGACCATTTTGACACCTCTGGTGTTGCGGGCCATGCACATTCCCTGGATCTGGGCCCTAGGATTGGCCGCGGCCTTCGGCCTGGCCGGGGTCGGGATCATGCTGCTGTGGTCCCGCCGGACCGGCACCATGACCCACTGTACAACCTGGTGCCCCGTCGGTCTCGTCAACAACCTGCTGGGCAGGATCCTGCCCTGGCGCATCCGCATCGACGCCGGCTGCACCCGTTGCGGGGCCTGCGCCGCGGCCTGCCGCTACAACGCTCTGACCCGGGCGGATTTGGATCGCAATCGGCCCGGTCTGACCTGCTCCCTGTGCGGGGACTGCCTGCCTCGATGCCTTCACGCGCACATCGGCTATGCCTTTGCAGGCCTTGATCCCCAACGCAGCCGGCAGCTCTTCGTCGTCCTGGTCACAACCCTGCATGCCGTATTCCTGGCCGTGGCCAGAATTTGAGGCATACCCCCCAGACTTTCAATAGCGGTCCATGACCCTCTCTTTTTGCCTGTAGTCCCACTCCTTCAGCCCCAGGGCCACGAGCACGTCGTCCACCAGCTCCTCCACGGCCCGGTTGGCCTGCAGCAGGTGATCCATGCTGGACATGTACAGGGGTTCGCGTTCGGTCATGACGGCCACGACTTCCTCATGCACGTCCAGAGGAGTCAACGGAGGTCGCTGGGCTGCGTTGGGATCGCGCATCATCCGGCCAACCAACAACCCCGCGTCCGCGGCCAGATAGAAACTGACCCCGGTCTTGCCCATGAGATCCCGGTTGGCCTCCGAGAGGACAATCCCGCCGCCCGTGGACACCACCTTGCCCGGCAGCCCGGCGGCACTGGCCAGGGCCCCGGACTCCAGCCGACGGAACCCGTCCCAGCCCTCGGCGGCGACGATGGCCTCGATGCTCCGCCCGGCGGCCTCGACGACCAGGGCGTCGGTGTCCACCCAGTCGCAGCCCAGTGCCACGGCCAGGGCCCGGCCCAAGGTGGTTTTGCCGCTGGCGCGCATGCCGAGCAGAAAAATGTTCTTTTTTTCCAGAGAAAAGGGCTCGCGCTTGAATTGACCGGGCCGGAAAACCATGGTCGCCTCTGCGTCTTCGACCTCAACTTTTTTCTTGACGAATTGCGTCATATTCCCTCCTGGGGTCTTCGCGTCCCTGCAATCAGCCAATTGCCCGCAAAAGGCAATGACCTCTTCCCTCGATTGACTGCCAAACGGCAAACAGGCTAGCAATCGTGCAACAACAACGGAAACAAGGATTCGCACATGCACGCCATCAAAACATTGACCGCGCTTCTCCTGCTGACCTTCTGTCTGAACGGCGCAGCCCTGGCCCAGGGGGTCCGCACGATCGGTCCCCAGGACCTGAAGCAAATCGTGGACTCCAGCAAGGGACGGGTTCTCATCGTCAATTTCTGGGCCACCTGGTGCGGACCCTGCGTCAAGGAGTTACCCGCTCTGATGGCCACTCGCCAGGAATTCCCCGAGCGCGACCTGCATATCGTCGGGATTTCCCTGGATTACAGTCCCAAGGCGGTGGATGCGTTCGTCACCCGGCAGAAGATCAATTTCCCCGTTTACATCGACAATGGGGATATCGGCTCCACGCTTTCCGTCAAATCCATTCCCAGGACCATAATTTACAGTCCCAGCGGAGAAATGATCCTGGACCATCTGGGAATCATCTCCGAAGAAGGGTTCCGCCACATCGTGAAAAAGGCCTCTCTGATGCGATGAAAATTCTTGCTGATTTGGCCGAACAGGCCATTCAGAACGCCCAGCAGCGCGGAGAGTTCGACAACCTCCAGGGTCAGGGACAACCCCTGACCCTGGACTCGGACCCGTTCATGCCTGAGCATCTGCGCATGGCCTACAAGGTGCTCAAGAACGGGGGCTATGTGCCCGAGGAAATCCAGACCCAACGCGAAATCCGATCCCTGATCGAATGCCTGGAAAGGGAAACAGACGAAGCGCAAAAAATGCGTCAGATCCAGAAAGTCCAACTTGTCATCGCCAAAGCCAAGATCCGCAGTGGCGGGCTGCTCCTGGAAGAAAACGAGGAGTATTTCCGCAAGGTCGTGGCCCGCATGACCCTCAATTCCGGTTGATACGATGAATACAGCACGCCGTACCATGCTCAAGGCCTCCCTTGCCCCCCTGCTCCTTCCCTTGCTGAGTCCGGCGGCCAAGGCGGCCCAGACTCCGTTGTCCGAGGTTTCGGAAATCCGGGTCATCCAGACCAAGGACCCCTCCCGCGTGGTGGGCACGGTTTCCGCACCAGGATTTGCCCACGCTCTGGCCCAGTCGGTCCTGACCTTTGTCATGGAAAACTACCCCAGCGGCAATCTGCCGGTCTGGAAACAGCCCTTGAGCCAAGTGGACCTGCATGCGCGCATTCCGGAGATCTGCCGACACGTGGTCCAGGGGGTCATCCGCAACGCCTCCATCTATCCAGTGGATCCTTGCTGGATCATGGGTCAGATGATGGCAGAATCCTTTTTTTATGAGTTCGCTGTGTCCTCGGCCCTGGCCGTGGGTCCCTGCCAGTTCATAGCCCCGACGGCCAGGGGGTATGGACTGATCTGCGCCGATGCCCACAGTCTCCCTCCTGGGCAGGCCCGCCGGATGGACTTGGAAACTGAATTCGAGCGCGCCTCCAGGCTGCGCGAGCAGATGCGGAACATGCGCAGGGACCAATCCGATCTGTTCAACAATCCCGCCAAGATGTTGCGGACTCTGCTCTCCAGACAGGTGCAGGGCCTTCCCTTCGCCGAGGCAGACGACCTGAGCCTTGCCCTGGAGCGCATGGATCTGGCCCAGGCCCAGTACACCCAGGCGCGGGACAACTGCCGCCAATACCTCGCCGAAAATTTCCAGGGTCGCTCCATTTTTGACCCTCAGGATGTGGCATTTTTCGAGAAATTCGAACAGCGCGTGCTCTACTCCCACAGCATCAACGCCATGATCAGGATGATGGCTGAAAACATGCGCTCCCGCAGCGGGAATATTCTGGCGGCAACGGCCGGATACAACGCCGGACTGGGCAATACGGACTATCAGGCAGGCATATACACAGCCTATGGCCGCATCCCCAACTTCGCCGAAACCGTTGACTACGTGAGCAAGATCCTCATCAACCATCACGAAATCAGCCGCCGGATGGTCTGAGGACCCCTTGAACCCGAACAAAGTCAGGCGCGACCGCCTGTCCTCCCTGACCGACCTGCCCAACATCGGACCCGCCATGGCCGAGGACCTGCGACTCCTGGGCTTCGATCGGCCGGAACAGCTCGCCGGGCAGGACCCGCTGGCCCTCTTCGACCGCCTCTGCGAACTGACCGGAGCGCGGCAGGATCCCTGTATCCTGGACGTTTTCGTGTCCGTGATCCGCTTCATGGACGGCGACGACCCTCGCCCTTGGTGGTTCTTCACCCCGGAACGCAAGAACCCGTCTGTGCCCCGAACGTGAGGCAGTAAGGGTTGCGCTGCGGAACATCGGCAACCCATGCATGGCACCTCTTTCAAAACCCCTTCCGATTCCCCCGCCCCGATAACCGACTTTGGCCCTGTCCTTGCTGTACGTGTGGTCCCCTTCTTCTGAAGCCGGGAATGCATTCTTTTTTTTCAAATTTGTCATAACAGCCCGGTTTGACGCATCGCCATATGACAGAATTGTCATATTTCTCTGTGCCTCTGCGCGCAATCCGGGATTGAACAGCAAAGGGAGTGATGCGCTATGTGTCGATTATTTGCTCTGACGAGCAGCGATCCCGTCTCCCCCATGGATGCCATCCGGGCCCTGGATGTCATGCGCGAGGGACACGACGGCTCGGGCGTCGGACTGTACCTGTCGGATCTGGCCGGTCCGTTCGAATCCATGAAGGACAACCCCGTCCTGTCCGGAATATTCACCGACCCGGGCATGAAACGCCTCGACGAATTCATGGAGGCCAAGGGCTTCACCCTCAGGTACGACATGCCCATCACCCCCAAGGGGGCGCTGCCGACCTGGACGCCCAAGCGCGATGCCTACGTGGTCCGCGCCTATGACGTTCCCGAGTCCTGGGCCACCCTGACAGCAGAGGAAAAAGGGCTGGCCTGCCTGAGAACCCGCCTGCAGCTCAAGCACATGGGACTGGACAGCGAGGACATCACTGTCTTCTCCTTCTGGCCGGACACAATCATGATCAAGGAGATCGGAGATCCCTTGCAGGTCGGGGAATACCTGGGCCTGGACCGTCCTGAAATCCACAGCCGACTCATCCTGGCCCAGGGTCGGCAGAACACCAACTATGCCATCAATCTCTACGCCTGCCACCCCTTCTTCATCGAAGGCATCAGCACCATGACCAACGGTGAAAACACCGCATTCGTGCCCATCCGGGACTACCTCATGGGCCAGGGCATCCCCGGCTACGAGGGCTACAATTCCGATTCGGAGGTGTTCACGCATATCCTGCACTATGCCTTGAAGAGGCTGGCCCTTCCTTTCGAGGCATACAAGCACGTCATCACCCCTCTGAAGGATCATGAAATGCATAACCATCCGGACAGGGAATTCCTGACCAAGCTGAAGCAGATCTGCCGCCGCCTGATCATCGACGGACCCAACTGCGTCATCGGCTGCCTGCCGGACAAGTCCATGTTCATGGTCCAGGACAGCAAAAAGCTCCGCCCCGGCGTGGTCGGCGGCAGGCCTGGCCTGTTCGCATTCTCCTCCGAGATATGCGGCCTGGACCTGGCCATCCCGGATCGTGACAGAACCAAGGATTTTCAACCCATGCATCTTGACTCGGCCATTGTTGGCCCGGACCGCCAGGAGGTCAGAATATGTCGGCAGTCGCAGCCATTACCCCTTCACAACTGAGTATCAAGGATCTGCCCTGGCAGATTGTCTGGAACAAGGAACGCTGCACCCTCTGCGGCCAGTGCTGCGCCGTGTGTCCCATGCAGTCCCTGGAACTCGGCACCTTCCGCAAGCGCAGCATCAAGGTCGCGGCGGGGTTCAAGAACAAGCCCGAGAACGAGCACACCATCTACTACGGCATCCGCCAGCGCACGGCCCCTCACCAGGCCTGCGTGGGCTGCGGAACCTGCAGCATGGTCTGTCCCAACGATGCCATCCTGCCCATGCACTCGGATGAAAAGGACAAGCTCCGCTTCCATATCAACCTGGGAGGCCAGCCCCGCACCCGGGGGGGACGCCGCAACGACAACGGCTCGGTCCTGGACCAGATCAAATTCATCCGCATCTCCATGCTGACGGACCCTGCCCTCGATTCGGGCCGCCATGAATTCGACCTGAAGACCCTCATCGGCCGCGTGCAGAGCCCCCTGGACGGCTTGGCCACCATCAAGGAAC
Organism: Desulfovibrionales bacterium; assembly: GCA_012729655.1. GTDB lineage: Bacteria > Desulfobacterota > Desulfovibrionia > Desulfovibrionales > Desulfomicrobiaceae > Desulfomicrobium. The sequence goes on from JAAYCS010000217.1 coordinate 23,583, forward strand.
ACGGGTGGGCCCCGCCGGTGCGCGAGATCTACCCGCTGATGATCGGGAGCATGTCCTTCGGCGCCCTGTCACCCAACATGTGGGAAGGCCTGCAGATGGGCGTGGCCTACCTGAACGAGGAGCTGGGTATGCCCGTGCGCATCTGCACGGGAGAGGGAGGTTGCCCCCCGCGCCTGCTCCGCTCGCGGTTTCTCAAATATGTCATCCTGCAGATCGCCTCGGGCTATTTCGGATGGGACGAGATCATCCACGCCATACCGGACATGAAGGAAGACCCCTGCGCCATCGAGATCAAGTACGGCCAGGGCGCCAAGCCCGGGGACGGGGGACTCCTCATGTGGCACAAGGTCAACAAGCTCATCGCGGCCATCCGCGGGGTCCCTCCGGGAGTGAGTCTGCCCAGTCCGCCGACCCACCAGACCAAATACTCCATCGAGGAGGCCGTGGCCAAGATGATCCAGTCCATGTCCATGGCCTGGGGATTCCGCGTGCCCGTGTACCCCAAGATCTCGGCCACGAGTACGACCAACGCGGTGCTGAACAACCTCTGCCGCAATCCCTATGCCGCCGGTCTGGCCGTGGACGGCGAGGACGGCGGCACAGGCGCGGCCTACAACGTATCCATGAACCACATGGGCAGTCCCATCGCCTCCAACATCCGCGACGCCTATCTGACCCTGTGCGCCATGGGCAAGCAGAACGAAGTGCCCCTCATCGCCGGCGGCGGCATCGGCAAGAACGGCAACCTGGCAGCCAATGCGGCCTCGCTCATCATGCTGGGCGCCTCGGCCGTGCAAATCGGCAAGTACGTCATGCAGGCCGCGGCCGGATGCGTGGGCTCCGAGTCTGATCGCTGCAACGTCTGCAACATCGGCGTCTGTCCCAAGGGCATCACCTCCCAGGATCCGCGCGTTTACCGCCGCCTTGATCCGGAAAAGGTGGCTGAGCGGCTGGTGGATCTCTATGTCAGCTTCGATACCGAGCTGAAAAAGGTCTTCGCCCCCCTGGGCAGGTCCACATCTCTGCCCGTCGGCATGTCCGACGCCCTGGGCATCGCCGACAAGGACGCAGCGGACAGACTGGCCATCAAATACGTGGTCTGAGACGGAGGGCACCATGCAGAACACATTCATTGCAGGACAGGAAAACGGCGTCCGGCTGGAATCCCGCATCCTCGAGGAGCGCATCCAGGACGCCGTCAAGGCAGGAGCACGCGAACTCGTCATCGAGGCCAGAGGCCAGCACGGCATCGGCGGCCGCCTCTGGATCTCCAAAAAGGAACCCGTCAGGATCACCGTGACCGGGGCCGCGGGCCAGCGGCTGGGCTCCTTCGGTTTTCCCGGCACGACCATCGAGGCCATGGGACCCGGCTCCGACGACATCGGCTGGCTGAACGCCGGGGCGGAAATCATCGTCCACGGCAACGCCGGCAACGGCATTGCCAATGCCATGGCCCAGGGCAGGGTTTTCATCGCCGGCAACGTCGGCTCACGCTCCATGACCATGACCAAGCAGAACCCCCGCTTCCCTGCTCCGGAATTATGGGTCCTGGGCCATGCAGGAGACTATTTCGCCGAATTCATGGCCGGGGGGGTGGCCGTGGTCTGCGGAGTGGATGCCGGAGACAACGCCTCGATCCTGGGCTACCGGCCCTGCGTGGGCATGGTCGGAGGCCGCATCTTTTACCGCGGCCAGGAGCAGGCCGTCAGCACCGCCGACGCCGTGCACACTCCCATCAACGACGAGGATTGGGCCTGGCTCACGGAAAATCTCAAGTTGTATTTGAATAAAATCAACAGAAGCGGCCTCTTTGATTCCCTGGCCTCCCGTGATCAGTGGCGGCTGGTGCGCGCCAAGACCCCGTATGAAAAGGTCACCAAGAAACGAAAGTCCATGGCCGAGTTCCACTCTCAGGTCTGGGACAAGGAACTGGGGCGGGGAGGACTGGTTGGGGATCTGACCGCGGTGGACCGTTCACCCATCGGGCTGATTACCACGGATGAACTGCGCCGCTTCGTTCCGGTGTGGGAAAACTGCAAGTACATGCCGCCCTGTCAGGCCAGCTGCCCCTCGGGCATACCCGTACAAAAACGCTGGCAGCTGGTGCGCGAAGGCCGCCTGGCCGAGGCAGTGGACCTGTCTCTGGAATACACACCGTTTCCGGCCACGGTCTGCGGGTATCTCTGCCCCAACCTGTGCATGGAAGGTTGCACCCGCGGCCTCGGCAATCTCAAACCCGTGGACGCCAAGATGCTGGGCAAGGAAGGTATCAACGCCCACCCGCCCATGCTGCCCATGTCTTCTGACAAAAAGGTCGCGGTCATCGGCGGCGGCCCTGCAGGCATTTCCGTGGCCTGGCAACTGCGGCTCAAGGGACACAAGGCCTCGGTCTTCGACATGGACGAAAAGCTGGGCGGAAAACTGCAGGCTTCCATACCGGCCAACCGCATCCCTCCCGAGGTGCTGGCTGCCGAACTGGATCGGGCCCGGGAGATCATTCCCCACGTGCGACTGTCCAAGAAGCTGTCCAGGGACGACTTTGAAGCCATCAGGAACGACTATGACTTCATCGTCCTGGCCACAGGCGCCCAGCGCCCACGGACCCTGCCGGTGCCCGGCAATGAACGCCTGGTCACAGCCACCGACTTCCTGAAGGCCTGCAAGCATGGCGATGCCAAGGTCGGGGAGCGCGTCGTCATCATCGGCGCGGGCAACGTCGGTTGCGACGTGGCCTCCGAGGCCGGACGCCTCGGGGCCAGGAGCATCACGCTCATCGACGTGCAGAAACCCGCCTCCTTCGGAAAGGAGCGCGACGAGGCGGAAAAGGCCGGAGCGCAGTTCCTGTGGCCCTGCTTCACCAAGGAAATCACGGCCGAGGGCGTGCTCCTGACCGACGGCCGCCTGCTCCCGGCGGACACGGTCATCGTTTCCATCGGAGACGTCCCTGACCTGGAGGCCTTTCCGGACAACATTGCCCGGGAGCGCGGCTTCATCCAGGTCAATGACGTGAACCAGACCACGGACCCGCGGGTCTTCGCCATCGGCGACCTGGTCAAGCTGGGCCTGCTGACCCAGGCCATCGGCGACGGCCGCCGCGCGGCCCAGGCCATTGACGACATCATCTCCGGTCGCCGCCCCCTGTCTGTCACCGAGGACATGGCCGAGGGGCTGAAAACCCGTATCGACTACATGGATCCGGGCAATCACATGTCCGAGACCATCGACTACGCGCGCATGAACCTGGCCTACTTCGATCCGCGCATGGCGGGGTTCGAAAGCCTGGACCAATGCGCCGAGGAGTGCTCCTCCTGCGGGGTATGCCGGGACTGCGGCATCTGCGAGGCGGTCTGCCCGCGTGGGGCCATCAGCCGCCAGACCCTGCCGGACAATGAATTCGCCATGGTCTGCGACGCAACGAAGTGCATTGGCTGCGGATTCTGCGCCGGAGCCTGTCCCTGCGGCATCTGGACCCTCATTCCGAACACGCCGCTGGAATAGACTGCGCCGCATGATGAAAAAACACAGGGGGAAGGTGGCTTCCCCCTTGGTTAAGAAGAAGTGAACTCGTCGGGAATTTGCGCGGGAGAACAGCACTCAGATGGTCAGAAATTGAGCCATCATTGTGCCCTCTCCAGATTGATTCTCCTCCTTCAGCGAAGCGCAAACCGGTTTTTGCGCGCACAATCACCCTCGAAAAATTCAAGCCTGGGTCTCGCAACCTGATCCAGGCCGGGATTCGCTGTGCGTCCGCCGCATTCAGCGGCCCGGAATCAGAAAGTCCGCGTCGGACGTGCCGATGCCGGACCTGTCCCCCTTGATCCCTGTTTCCGGCAGGATGGAAATCACGGCGGCCTGCGGCGCCAGACGGCGGACCTGATCAGGTACGGCCGGCTTCCAGGCGTGGACCGAACCGGCCATGATGATCATGGTCCGGTCCGGCCTCGTCTTCAGGAAGTCCAGGGCGTGCACGGCCATGGCCGCATCCCAGACCAGCTGGGCCTGACAGAAGCGGTCAAAGCTCGCCTCGTGGCCGCTCGAGCCCGCAAATCCACGCAGAAAGGCTTCGTACTGCGGGTCGACGCTGCAGGTGATGGGCGGGAGCAGGCCGACCTCCTCGGCGGTCAGGGCAAAGAAGCCCTCCCTGGCCACCTTGCGGGTGATCTTCAGCGGGACGTTCAGCCCGGCCATGGGGATGCCGTTGTCGCGACAGTAGACAAAGATGTCCCGGTAGGCCTCCCATGCGATGCTCCAGTTCCGGGAAAACGCCTGAACCATATCTGCTTCCGCAAGGCTTCCGGCGATCCATCGGTCCAGGACATTCTGTTCCAGCCGCTGGAACATCTCCAGCCCCACGGACACAGGGTGCCCGGCCTCGTGCAGACCGCGGATGACAGCCAGCTGTGCCTGGTGGTGGAGGGGGTTGCCATGGGATTCGCCGACCAGGACCAGGTCGGCCTTGGCCAGCTCGGGGGCCAGCTCCGTCAGGCTTGCAGTGCGGGACCGGGCCAGGTCCAGCAGCGTCAGAGGTGCATTGGAAAACGCCGGGCTGGACGCGACCAGGGCCAGGAGCTGCGCGATGAAGATTGCGATGTATCTGGGCTGCACTGCGTTCATGGCTGGAACTCCACGATCAGCGGTGAATCCAGCGCAGGCCATGCCCCGCGCAGACGGTTCACGCCCTGACTGAAACCAACGAAGCTGTCCCTGCCGTAGTGGGTGACCCGACGGGCCGCGTCAGCCACGGCTGCCTCCCCCAGCTCCGGGCCGACCTGCAGGACGGCCGCGACCCCCTTGTCGCCGCGCGGGTTGGGCATGGCCAGGAAGAGGACGTCAAGTTCGGCGCCGGCGGGTTTGTCGCGGAAGGCGAAGCCCCGAGCCCACCGGTCCAGACCATACCCCTCGGGGGACGAAAGCAGGGTCTGCAGGGCTGCGCTGCGGGGAAAACCGAAAAAGAGCAGGTTCGAGGCCGAGGACGCGATGGCCTGCGCTTCAGATTCGGACACAACACGGGCCTCCTCCTGGTTCAGGCTGGCCAGAAAAGCGGCGAGGTTGGCACCGGACATGTGCGCGAGGTCGTCGCTGACGACGACGAGCAGGTTGTCCGCGCCCTTGACGCTGTTCACGGTGGGCGGAATTTCCGACGGGGCCAGCAAACGGAAAATGTGGCGGTCCGGATCCACGCCCAGCCGCAGGGGTCTGGACGGACTGGGGATGGAAAAACCGGAGCTCTCCCCGTTCAGAAAGATCTGCGTTTCCCGGGGCCCGTCAACGGTTTCGACGCGCACGGTCACAAACAGGTCGTAGAAGGGGGCCTTCTGGGTGACCGTGCCCTGCGTGACAAAACCCGAAGCCACGGGCGAGACCGTCACCGGACCCAGGGCCAAGTCCGGCGCTCCGGGGGACCGGATCCACTGCCGCTCGAAGACGTTCCGCTCCCTCAGGTCCCATCCCGCGGCCTCGAAGGCCGCAAGCATGTCCCCCCAGCCCGCCTCGCGGAACAGCCAGCCCGCGTAGAATTGGCGCAGTGCGGCCCAGAAGCGCTCATCTCCCATGCGCTGACGGATCATGTGCAGGAGGAACATGGCTTTGCCGTAGCCCACCACCTGGGTGGCCGGGTCGGACCGGAAACGGAAGCCATGGACAGGAAAATCACGGGGGCCTGCGGCCAGCAGGGCATAGTCGCGCAGGATACGCTGGCGGTACTCCCTGGCCGCCTCGGCAGAGATCTCCTCCTGGGCCAGGTGGTCTGCGACGTAGGTTGTCAGGCCTTCGCTCCAGTTGCCCGTGGCGGAATCGACGAGGACGCCATTGCCCCACCAGCAGTGGGCCACCTCGTGGCGCAGGCTGGTTGCAGGAATGAAGGGCAGACGCACGACGGAGGAACCCAGCAGGGTGTAGCCGGGCATGCCGTACCCCGTGGGAAAGAAGTTCTCGACTACGGCGAAATGGTCAAAGGGGTAAGGACCGTGCAGTTTTTCGCAGACGGCCAGGTGGCGGGCCGAGGCCTGCAGGTAGGTCTCGGCCAGGGCTTGGCTTCCGGAGGAGAAATAGGTCAGCACGGGGACGGTCGGCGTGTCGAGGCGGCCCTGGATGTATTCTCCGGCAGAGAGGGGCAGTCCCCCGGCCGTACGCCCGGCGCGCCAGCGCGAGAAGGTCCTCTCGCCCAGGTCCTCGTGGCCCAGGAGACGGCCCGCTGTGACGGCCAGGACGCCGCGCGGCGCGTCAATCTCAAGGTCCAGGACCGGATCGAAGCCCCTGAGCCGGGGGTGCCAGGCGCTCCCGGCCTGGAAAAAGACGCCTTCTTCGGTCACGCTGGCCTCGACCCCGGAACCGGGATTGTCCATGTCGAACTGTTCCCGGGGAACGGGATTGTGGAAACGGCCCTCATATTCCAGATCCAGCACCCGCTGGTCTCTGTTTCCGGCAGGCCCGACGTCGGGGCGGAGCATGCCGCCGTCAAAGGAGAACTCCACCGGCCTGCCGTTCAGGCGCACGGAAAGAACCCGCATGTCCGGGTGCAGGAGGATTGCCGGCCCCCCCGACAGTCCGGGAGGCAGTGGGATGGACCCGTAACCGCGCAGGTGACCGCCCTGAAGATCAAGGACGATGCGCAGCCTCTGCACTTGGGTTTGGGCCGCGTGCAGCAAAGGCCGGCCCGGCAAACCCAGCACAATCATGGCAGCCAGTACCGCCGTGACTGCGGGTCCGGACCTGTGGTTCGGCGCGGAATGTGTGTTCATGGCCCTCCCCTCTCCTCTCATACTCCCCTGTACGGGCACCGTCACGTCCCGCAGAATGTCCTGTACGGGGCGGCAGCGGACGGTGGCGGCATGCGATAGGCGTCGTGTTCGCCATGATCGGCGTATGGATTTTTCAGGGCTGCCAGGAGCCGTTCCATGACGGTCATGTCGCCCTTTTCGGCTGCGGCCAGGGCTTCCTCCACCCGGTGATTGCGGGGGATGACTGCGGGGTTGTGTGTGCGCATGAGGGCCCGCGCCTCCTCCACGCCTTGGCGCTGGCGGGCCAGTCTGGCCTGCCAGCTCTCATGCCAATGCAGGAACGCCCCGTGCCGGAAGATCGGGACGCCGGATGGGTCTGTCGAGGCCAGGCCGCGCAGGGTGGAGGTGTAGTCGGCCCCCGCCTCCTGCATGGTCTTGAGCAGGTCCTGGAAGAGCGTCATGTCACCCTCCTCCGCGCTGAAGAGCCCGAGCTTGGCCCGCATAATCCCGAGCCAGTCCCTCCGAAACATGTCCTGAAAAGATTCTACGGACTGCGTGGCCAGGTCCACGGCCCTAACGTGATCCTCGTGAACCAGGGGCAGCAGGGTCTCTGCAAAGCGGGTCAGGTTCCACTGGGCCATGTGTGGCTGATTGCCGTAGGCGTAGCGCCCCTGATGGTCGATGGAACTGAAGACCGTGGCCGGGTCGTAAGCGTCCATGAAGGCGCAGGGACCGTAGTCGATGGTCTCTCCGCTGAGGGCCATGTTGTCGGTGTTCATGACCCCATGGATGAAGCCGACATGCAGCCACTTGGCCATCAGGGATGCCTGCCGGCGGATGACTGCGTCGAGCAGGGCCAGAAACGGGTTGTCGGCGGCACGCAGATGCGGGAAGTGGCGATCGATGGTGTAGAGGGCCAGGGTGCGCAGATCATCGGGATTGCCCAGGGCGGCCAGGTACTCGAAGGTGCCCACGCGGAGGTGACTGGCCGCCACGCGGGTCAAAACCGCACCCTGCAGTTCTGTCTCGCGGTACACGGGCATCCCCGTGGTGACCACGGCCAGGCTGCGCGTGGTCGGGATGCCGAGGGCGTGCATGGCCTCGCTGACGATGTATTCCCGCAACATGGGCCCCAGGGCCGCGCGACCGTCCCCGCGCCGGGAAAAGCGGGTGCGGCCGGAGCCCTTGAGCTGGATGTCGAAGCGCTCCCCGGCCGGGGTGACCTGCTCGCCCAGCAGGATGGCGCGGCCGTCGCCGAGCATGGTGAAATGGCCGAACTGGTGCCCGGCGTAGGCCTGGGCCATGGGCAGGGCGCCGTTCGGCACGCGGTTGCCGGAGAGGACGGCGGCGCCCTCGGGCCCGTCCAGGGCCGCGGTGTCGAGGCCCAGGGCGTCGGACAGCTCGCGGTTGAAGACGACCAGACGCGGGGAGTCCACCTGCACCGGACCCTGCAGGTCGTACAAGTGCTTCGGCAGCCTGGCGTAGCTGTTGTCGAAGTTCCATCCCTTCCGGGTCGAACGGGCGTTGTCGGCGGATGTCATGTCAGCTCCGGATTTTGCGCGGCGCAGTGTCGATTTCGCCCTGCTGCGCGGGTAAGACGTGTCTGGCACAGTATATTTGCTACTGATTACCATTTGTCAATTGGTCATGGGAGCTCACGGGCGAGGCGTGTTCGTCGACATGCCGCTGGGATCCGTGGCCGGGAAGGTCCTGCGCCTGAGCCCCGTGCCGCTGCTGACGGCTCTGTTGCCCGTGCAGAGCGCTGCGGGTGAGTCGAAGGCGTTTACGGGAAGGCATGGATCCGCGCCTCCACTGGGATGACGTTCCTGGAGTGCGGAGGAGGCTCCTGACTGGACATGAGTCACGCCTCCACTGGGATGACAGCGTACAAGTGCGTCCTCCGCGCTCACCGCAAGGGGCACCTCTTGTCTAAAAATCCGGAATCCGGCATTGCTCGGGTTCAGACATCTCCCGCCACCAGCCGCCCCGCCTCGACGTCATCCCCGCGCAGGCGGGGATCCATTATGCCTTTGAACATCGCACACAGAATATTTTGGAGAAACGCATGAAAATCAACCGCAGATCCTTCCTCGCCTCCGGCCTTGCCGTTGCCGCGGGGACTGTTGCGGGCCCGGCGAAGGCACGCGCCCAGAGTGACGGCGCCGAGGAGGTCGTCCTGGCCACCCTGCTGGACCTGTCAAAATGCATCGCCTGCGGGGCCTGCGTGCAGGCCTGCCGCGAGGCCAACGCCCGCAAATACCCCGAGCCCGTCAAACCGTTCCCGAAAATGTACCCGTCCAGGGTCAAGGCTGCGGACTGGAGCGACAAGCGCCATGTGGACGACCGTCTGACGCCCTACAACTGGCTCTACATCCAGACGGCCTCGGGGACATACGACGGCAAGCCCTTCGAGCTGAACATCCCGCGGCGCTGCCTGCACTGCCAGAACCCGCCCTGCGCCAACCTCTGCCCCTGGGGCGCGGCGTCAAAGGACGGGCGCGGCATCGTGGCCATAGACGACGAGATCTGCCTGGGCGGCTCCAAGTGCAAGGACGTCTGCCCCTGGCACATCCCCGAGCGCCAGACAGGCGTGGGCCTGTACCTGAAGCTCGCCCCCAGCTTCGCGGGCAACGGCGTCATGTTCAAGTGCGACCGCTGCCAGGACCGCGTGGTTGCCGGCGGCACGCCCGCCTGCATCGAGGCCTGCCCCGAGGGAGTGCAGACCATCGGACCCAGGGATGAAATCCTTGCCCAGGCCAGGAAGCTGGCCGAGGAGAGCGGCGGATTTCTCTACGGCGACACGGAGAACGGCGGGACCAACACCTTCTACGTCTCGCCCGTGCCATTCGACGTCCTGAACCAGTCCATCGAGAAGGGTCCTGGAAGGCCGCACCTGGCCGCCGTGGCGGACCCCTTCACCGCGGAAGACGTCCTGGCCCGCGCTGTCTATGCCGCGCCTCTGGCCGGATTGATGGCCGGGGCCCTGCATCTGATCCGTGGCGCGACCTCGGAGGGAAAAAATGAATAAGCGAGTTCTCGACATCGTCTTCCGACTGACCGTCTTCGCCCTGCTCTTCACGGGCTTCGCGCAGATGCCCATCTTCGCGCGCTACTACCTGGCCGATGTGCCCGGCTTCGCCTGGACCGCCGACTACTACCTGAACCACGTTCTGCACTACGGACTGGCCGCCGTGCTGCTGGTCTTCCTGGGCTGGCGGCTGCCCCTGGCTATGCGCAGGACTTGGAACGCCGGCGGCATTCTACTGGCCCTGACCTGGGCCGGCGTGGTGAGCACGGGCCTCGTGCGGGTCATGAAAAACCAGCCCGACGCCTTCTTCTCCCCGACTTTCGTCGTGCTCGTGGACTGGGGGCACCTGGGCTTTGTCATGCTCCTGGGCTTGGTCAGCCTGGGCCGCGCCCTGGCGATCCGCATGAAACGGTTGTCCTGAACACCCCCCTGGCCGTCCCCGACCCGTACACCCGGCTCTTGTCGGGCCCGGGCAAGAGGCCTTCCCGCCGGAACGGCGACGAGACACGGCCTGGCTGCCACTGGATTTGATCGGACAAGAGTCGGGGGCAATGGATTTGAGGACGCAGGGGGCTTCCGGAGGTCGCGCAGGGGATCACGGGCAGGTTTCGGGCCGCAGCCGGATGTTTTCCGCGACGCGAAAAGAGAGCGGTCCAGCCGTTATTTTCCAGTCCTGGCCGCCGCCTGCGGGTCCGGGTGCAGGGTGCCCTTGCCCGGATAGCCCGTGTCGAACTGCCGTTTGTCTCCGGGGCGCTCGAAGTATCCGTCCTGGACCGTCTCGGGCTTGCCCATGGCCAGGAGGTCGCTCACGGTCACGAATCGCCAGCCACGATGCAACAGTTCGTCCACGAAGAGCGGAACAATGTCGTGGGTGTGGCGCGGAACGGCGTTGGCGTGCATGAGCACAATGGATCCGGACCTCACCTCGCCCGCCGCACGCAGGGCCATGTTCCTCGCGGATCCGGCCCCAGCCTCGCCCAGGACGTCCCACTGCACCACGGGCAACCCCATGGCCGCCAGGCGCTGGAGGGTTTCCGGGGCGTTGCGGCCGTAAGGCAACCGGAAGACCGACATGGACATCGGCACCGCCGCCATCTCCGCCTCCAGGCCTCGCGCCTGGGCCCGGCGCGCCAGTTCCTCGCGCAGCAACTCGTACTGGGCCTGGGTCCAGAGCACCTGGTCGCGGGTCTCGGTCCCGTCGGTCAGAGCCAGGTTGGCGTGGGTCCAGGAGTGATTGCCCAGTTCGAAGAGCGGATCGGCCATGAGCTGCATGGTCTGCTTCGGGTGCGAGCGCATCCACTTGCCACCGGCGAAAAAAGTGGCCGCCACGCCCTTCTCTCGCAGACAGTTGACGATCTCGGTGCGGTAGCCCGTGCGGTTGCTGGCCCGCTCACACAGGTCGAAGGTCAGGGCCAGGACCTTTGCGTCATTGGCAATGCGCACCCTGCGGATGACCCCGCGCAGTCCCTCGGACGTGGGGTCGAGCTGAATGAGAGGTCCCGTGCGGGCTGGCGGCGAAAGATCGGCAGGGTTTGCATAGGGTCTGGTCACCACATGATCGGCCGGATTGCCGGCCAGCTCCCCTTGCGTCCACAGGGAACGCAGCAGGCTCTCCGATCCGAACCCGGCCATCGCCCCGAGGGACGGGAAAAACAGACAGGCGCACACCACGCAGCAGACACAGGCAACTCTTCTGTGGAACACGCCGCCTCCGTAAACAGCGATGCCGCCCTGGGGCGGCATGGCTGAGGAAAATCTTCGTCCGGGGCTCACTCCTGCCAGTCGAAGATCGTATCCAGATTCGTAAGATACGGCTGCACCGCATCCTGATCCGCCTGTGGGACATTGCGGATTCGTTCAAACTCCTCGATGCTCTGCTTCATCCGGGCGACCATCTGTTCCTTGTCTTCCGCCGGAAAATCAGAACTGTCCTCGATGGCGCGCAGGGCATCCTGCAGTTGAGCGGAAATGTCCTGGCCGTCTTTACCGAACTTGAGCGCCATGTAGGCCTCTGTCACCTGCTGGGAAACAGCGGACCAGCTCGTGGAATCGAAGCTGTACCTGCGCAGCACGCCTTCGGCCTCAGTCTGTCCCTGCAACCCTCCGGCCCAATCCCTGACAATGTGCGCCGTGCTCATCGCATCCCCGTCGTCGCCGATTTCGTCGGCGTATTTGTCGAAGAGGGGCTTCAACTCCTGCATGACATGCACAAAACCCTTGACCTGGGCCCCGGTCAGGCCGGCAGACCAGACCGGCGTCCACATCATGGAAGCCGCCACTGCAACAACACAGAAGCTCAGCAATTTCATCCTTCCTCCTCGAGCATCCCCAAGGATGCATCTTCCATCTCCAGGCCAGCGCATCTCTTTCATTGCGCTTTCATGTCATTATATTTATGTCAGCCCAAACTCAAGCGGCAGAAAAAACCTGCCCTATCCACCAAAATTTCAGACGGAGGACGTCATGAACCCAACAGATCTTCTCTATGCCAAATCGCACGAATGGGTCAGAATAGAAGGCGACATGGCCGTATGCGGCATCACCCATTATGCCCAGGAACAGCTCGGCGACCTGACATTTGTGGAACTTCCCCAGCCCGGAGCAGCAGCCCAGGCCGGAACGGAAATCGGCAGCGTGGAGTCGGTCAAGGCGGCCAGCGAAATCTATGCGCCGGTCAGCGGAGAGGTCATCGAGGTCAACACTGCCCTGGAAAGTGCACCGGAGTTGGTCAACAAGGACGCATTTGGCGCGGGGTGGATGTTCAAGATCAGGCTCTCCGCCGCACCAGCCGGTCTTCTCGATGCCCACGCCTACGCCGCGCTCTGCGCCGCCGAAGCCCACTAGAACAAACAATCTGGAGGCAGCATGCCCTTCATCCCCCACACTCCGGCAGAACAGCGGGAAATGCTGGACGCCGTCGGCGTCCCGGACATCGAAGCGCTGTTCGAGGACATCCCCACCGCCTTCCGGGCCAGGGAACTGAACCTGCCCGCTGGGCTGAGCGAAATGGACGTCCGCCAGAAGCTCGACAAGACGGCCGCCAAGAACCACACGGATCTGGTTTCCTTCCTGGGTGCGGGCTTCTACGACCACTATATCCCCAGCGCCGTTGACGCCCTGTGCTCCAGGGGAGAATTCTACACGGCCTACACGCCCTATCAGGCCGAGGCCTCCCAGGGCATGCTGCAGGCCATCTTCGAGTACCAGACCGCCATGGCCCGCCTGCTGGACATGCAGTACGCCAACGCATCCCTGTACGACGGAGGCACGGCACTGTACGAGGCCATCATGATGGCCGTGCGGCACACCAAGCGGACCCGCATTGTCATCTCCGAGAGCGTCAACCCCATCTATCGGGTCATGCTCGACAGCTACACCACCAACCTGAAGCTCGATCTGGTGACCATCCCGCACAAGAATTGTGACACCGACGTGGACGCCCTCACGGCCGCCCTCGACGACCAGACAGCGGCCGTCATCGTGCAGAACCCCAATTTCTTCGGCACGATCCAGGATTTCAGCGCCCTGTTCTCCACAGCCCGGGAACACAAGATTGTCTCCATCATGTCGGTGTATCCGGTTCTGCAGACGGTACTCAAGACGCCTGGCCAGATGGGTGCGGACATCGCCGTGGCCGAAGGCCAGAGCCTGGGGCTGCCCTTGAGCTTCGGCGGTCCCTACCTGGGCATCATGACCTGCTCCAAACAGCTCATCCGCCAGATGCCCGGGCGCATCGTGGGCCGGACCACGGACAAGAACGGCAGAACCGGGTATGTCCTGACCCTGCAGGCCAGGGAGCAGCACATCCGCCGCGAAAAGGCCACCTCGAACATCTGCTCCAACCAGGCCCTGTGCGCCCTGCGCGCCCTCATGTACGTCAGCCTGCTGGGGCC
>JAAYCS010000019.1 GCA_012729655.1 Desulfovibrionales bacterium
AACGGTTTCAGCGGATCGCCTTGGAAACTGACCTGGATGCCCAGTTGCCCCGCTGCTCGGTCGAACTGTGGAAGAAGACCGGAATGCAGCCAGAGCAGCGATCCGACACCGGCAAGATCTACAGCCTCCACGAACCCGGAGTGTCCTGCATCAGCAAAGGCAAGGCTCACAAGAAGTACGAGTTCGGCGCCAAAGCCTCCGTGACCGTGACCAAGACCAGCGGCATCATCGTTGGCGCCTTGTCCTTCCAGGACAATCCTTTCGACGGGCACACGCTGCCTGCGGTTCTGTCTCAAGTCGAAAGCATCGTGGGGCAACGGCCGACCATGGCGATCTGCGACCGAGGATACCGCGGCAAGCGCAAGGTCGGCGTGACCAGCATCGAAATTCCCGAGTCAGGCAAGCGGACGAAAACAGCTTCTGACAAACGGCAAGCCAGGGAACGGTTCCGTCGGCGTGCGGCCATCGAACCGATCATCGGCCACCTCAAGAACGACCACAGGATGCTGCGCAATTACCTCAAAGGCCAGGTCGGCGACGCCGTGAATCTGTTCATGGCCTGTGCCGCGTTCAATTTCCGGAAGTTCATCCGGGTTCTGTGTTTTTTGTATCTCAAATTCCTTGGGCACATACTTCGACCCAATGTTCAGCCGATGCAGGCCTGTGCCTGACGCGGCGTTTTAACAGTTTTTCATGGTTATTAAATAACATACTCATATTTTTTTTGCAAAAAGAAATTTTTTGCTCTTTTAACACCCCGAACCCGCCGCCGGGCCACGGCTGCAAAATTGGCCTTGTCTGCTCCGGCTGTTGTAACCTAGAAAAACACCTGGTTTTCTGATTCCAAACCATTGCCCACTGGCCGCTATGCGCTGGCCAACCCTTAGAAACGCCATGTTCGAACAAGCATTCAGGAATATCGACGACGCGCTTTGGAAAGAGAGCGGCTGCACGACGGAACTCGACTACACGGAGCAGACCTCGTGGCTGCTCTTTCTCAAATATCTCGATGCGCTGGAGCACGACAAGGCCACGGAAGCGGCCCTGGAAGGGCGGGAGTATTCGTTCATCCTTGATGCGCCCTACCGCTGGGAGGCGTGGGCCGCGCCCAAGAACGGCGGCGGCAAGTTGGACCACAACAAGGCCATGACCGGGGATGATCTGGTCGACTTCGTGGACCGCAAGCTCTTCCCCTACCTGCACGGATTCAAGCAGCGGGCCACCGGGCCGGACACCATCGAATACAAGATCGGCGAGATTTTCGGCGAGATCAAAAACAAGATCCGCAGCGGCTACACCCTGCGCGACATCATCGACCACGTGGACGAACTGCGTTTCGGTTCCCAGAGCGAAAAGCACGAACTCTCGGCCCTGTACGAAGAGAAGATCAAGCGCATGGGCAACGCGGGCCGCAACGGCGGGGAATATTACACGCCGCGCCCGCTCATCCGGGCCATGATCCAGGTTACGCAGCCCAGGATCGGCGAGCGCATCTATGACGGCGCCTGCGGTTCGGCCGGCTTCCTGTGCGAATCCTTCACCTATCTCACGGCCAAGCCGGACCTGACCACGGACGACCTGAAGACCCTCCAGGAACGCACCTTCTACGGAAAGGAAAAGAAGTCCCTGGCCTATGTCATCGCCATCATGAACATGATCCTGCATGGCATCGAGGCCCCGAACATCGTCCACACCAACACCCTGAGCGAAAACCTGGCCGACATCCAGGACAAGGACCGCTTCGACGTGATCCTGGCCAACCCGCCCTTCGGCGGCAAGGAGCGCAAAGAGGTCCAGCAGAACTTCCCCATCCGTTCCGGCGAGACGGCCTTCCTCTTCCTGCAGCACTTCATCAAGATGCTGAGAGCCGGGGGCCGGGCGGCCGTGGTCATCAAGAACACGTTCCTGTCCAACTCGGACAATGCTTCAGTGTCGTTGCGCAAAATGCTGCTGGAAAGCTGCGACCTGCATACGGTCCTCGATTGTCCAGGCGGCACCTTCCAGGGTGCTGGCGTGAAGACCGTGGTCCTCTTTTTCGAAAAAGGCCGGCCCACTCGCAAGGTCTGGTTCTATCAACTCGACCCCGGCCGCAGTTTGGGCAAGACCACGGCCTTGAACGACGCCGATCTGGCCGAGTTCGTGGAGCTGCAAAAAACCAAGGCCGACTCGCCCAAAAGCTGGAGTGTGGATGTTACCGGCATAGATCGGACGAGCTTTGACCTTTCGGCCAAGAACCCGAACAACGGCGAAGAGGTGAAACACCGCAGCCCACAGGAAATCATGGACGAAATCGCGGCGCTGGATGCTGAGAGCGCAAAGGTGCTGGCCACTATCCGGGAACTGCTATGAATACTGATGAGAAATATGGGAAGCATGGGAATGATGGGCAGAATGAAAAACATGGAAATGCCGATAATCATATTTCCCCTGGCTCCCATAATTCCCATATCTCCCATTCTCAGCCACCTTCGCCCGACGCCCATC
Organism: Desulfovibrionales bacterium; assembly: GCA_012729655.1. Classification (GTDB taxonomy): domain Bacteria; phylum Desulfobacterota; class Desulfovibrionia; order Desulfovibrionales; family Desulfomicrobiaceae; genus Desulfomicrobium. Next base: position 2,485 of record JAAYCS010000019.1, read on the forward strand.
CCATCATCCCCCCGCGCGGCGATTACCAAACCCTGCTCTCTTTTCAGAAAGCCGAAGTCATCTACGACATCACGCACCGCTTCGCCCACAAGTACCTCGGCAAGGGCGACCGCACCGTGGACCAGATGATCCAGGCCGCGCGCTCCGGCAAGCAGAACATCCTTGAAGGCAGCAAAGCCGGGCTCACCTTCAAGGAATCCGAGATCAAGCTGACCAATGTCGGGCGGGCCAGTCTCGAAGAGCTGCTCGCCGATTACCGCGACTATCTTCGCGTGCGCGACCACGTCATTTGGGACAAGGACTCCAAGGAAGCGCAATTTGTCCGCCGCCTCGGCCGCAAGACCCCACATACCTTTGAACTTTACCGTGAGTATGTGGAAACCCGACCGCCCGAGGTCATCGCCAACATTGCCATCTGCCTGATTCACCAGACCAACTACCTGCTCGACCAGCAACTGCGTCGGTTGGAAACAGATTTCCTGGAACAAGGCGGCCTCCGCGAACGGATGTTCCAGGCGCGGCTCGCGCACCGCAACCAGCAACACAAGAAATGATGCCTATGACGCACTTCAATCACATACTTTCCATGATTTCCATCTGTCATCCTGCCGAAAACACGGTAGTATTGAGCAACATCAAGGCTCTGCTATGAAGAAGGGGTGGCCCAAAAAAAAGCTGAGCGATCTCTACCAGATTGGCTCAAGCAAACGCGTTCTGAAATCCCAATGGAAGACTGAGGGCGTTCCCTTCTACCGTGGGCGCGAAGTGACGCGACTGGCAGCCGACGGTTTCGTGGACAACGAGCTTTTCATCTCAGAGAAGCACTTTGCCGAGCTATCGAAAAAATACGGCGTTCCTCAAGCGGGCGACATTGTCATCACCGCGATTGGAACAATCGGGAACTCACATGTTGTCCGAAGCAGCGACAAGTTTTACTTCAAGGACGCGAGCGTTCTCTGGATGAAGCGAGCCGCCGAGGTAAGCAGCGAGTTCGTCAATTTATGGCTGAAGTCGCCTTCCTTCTTTGACCAACTCGACCGAGGCAATGGCGCAACGGTCGATACTCTGACGATTCAAAAACTTCAAAGTGTCGATATTCCCGTCCCTCCGCTCCCCGAACAGCAGCGGATCGTCGCCATTCTCGACGAAGCATTTGCGGGCCTCGCCACCGCCAAAGCCAACGCCGAAAAGAATCTCCAAAACGCCCGCGCCCTCTTCGAAAGCCATCTCCAATCCGTCTTTGCGGACCAATGGCAAACAGGAGAACCAGTTACGCTTGCGGACTTGGCAACAGACATCACGGACGGCGACCATTTACCGCCGCCTAAATCTCCGACAGGCGTTCCGTTCATCACCATCGGTAACATCGTAAAAGAAACTCGCGAGATTGATTTCAGAGACACCTTCATGGTTCCCCGTGCTTACTTTGACGCTCTGAAACCATACAAGAAGCCTCGGCAGGGTGACCTGCTTTACACTGTCACCGGTTCATTCGGAATCCCCGTCATGGTGCGCGACGATAGCGAGTTTTGCTTCCAGCGGCATATTGGGCTTATTCGCCCGAAGCCAGAGACAAGTAGCGCGTGGCTTTACTATCTCCTCCTGTCTCCACAGTTGTTCAAACAGGCAAACGACGGCGCGACAGGTACAGCACAAAAGACCGTTTCATTGAAACTTCTTCGCAGTTTCGTCGTTCCAAAGGTTGCGTTGAGAAAACAGCAGCAAGCCGTGGAAAAACTAGACGCTTTGATGGAAGAAACCCAACGCCTCGCCCACATCTACGAGCGCAAACTCACCGCGCTGGAGGCATTGAAGCAATCCCTGCTGCACCAAGCTTTTAGCGGAAACCTGTAACGGCCGGATGTTATGAGCGAGATAGCCATTTACCAAGATGAGACGAGTTCAATAGAGGTGCTGTTGGAGCAGGACACCCTCTGGATTTCGCAGGAACATATGGCCCTGCTGTTTGCAGTGCAAAAAGCAGCCATCTCGAAACATCTCAAAAATATTTACACCAGCGGCGAATTGGAGCGGGGGGCAACCGTTTCCAAAAAGGAAACAGTTCAACGGGAAGGAGCCAGGCAGGTCACTCGACGCATTGACCACTACAACTTGGATGCAGTGATTTCCGTAGGTTATCGGGTTAATTCCGCCCGCGCCACCCGTTTTCGGCAATGGGCGACCCGTGTTTTACGAGGGTATCTAACCCGTGATTTCGCCCTGAACCGTAAGCGTTTTGAAACAAACGCCAAGGCGCTGGAAGCAACGCTGCAACTGGCTAAAAAAGCCGCCCAAAGTCCCATGTTTGCGGTTGATGCCGGACGCGGTCTGGTGGACATCATCGCCCGCTACACCCAGACTTTTCTCCTCCTCCAACGCTACGACCAAGGCTTGCTGACCGAACCGCGCCAGCAGTCGGGAGGAGCATTGCCAACCGTGGAGGAGGCCCGGCAGATGCTGGCCGCTCTGAAGACGGATCTGGTCGGACGAAGCGAGGCTACCGCGCTCTTTGCACAGGAGCGGGGCGACGGGTTGGCCGCCCTGCTGGGTAATCTCGAGCAAACCGTGTTCGGTGAACCCGCCTACCCCAGCATCGAAGCCAAGGCCGCGCATCTGCTCTATTTCGTCATCAAGAATCACCCTTTTGCCGACGGCAACAAGCGAAGCGGGGCCTTCCTGTTTGTGGACTTCCTCAATCGTAACCAACGGCTGTTCGACAACCACGGCGCCCCGGTGTTCAACGATATGGGGTTGGCAGCTCTGGCTCTGCTGGTGGCGGAATCCGACCCTGCCCAGAAAGAGGCGATCATCCAACTCATCATGAACATGCTGTCGCCGGGGGCCTGAAATGAACGAAGCCGAAACCCGCCTCCTGCACATAGACCCGGCCCTCAAGGCCGCCGGCTGGGGCGTGCTCGAAGGCAGTCGCATCCGGCCCGAGTATCCCATCACCATGGGGCGCATCCAGGGTGCGGGAAAGCGGGCCAAGGCTCTCACGGCCGATTACGTCCTTGAATACCGCAACACCAAGCTGGCCGTGGTGGAGGCCAAGGCCTGGGACAAGGCGCTGACCGAAGGGCTGGCCCAAGCCAAGGACTACGCCGACAAGCTGGCCGTGCGCTTCACGTACTCCACCAACGGACAGGGCATCTATGCCGTGGACATGGAAACGGGCAGCGAGGCCGAAATATCCGCCTATCCCACGCCGGAAGAACTCTGGGGGCGGACCTTCGCCGTGCAGAATCTCTGGCGGGACCGATTCAAGGCCGTGCCCTTCGAGGACCGCGGCGGATACTTTCAGGGCCGGTACTATCAGGACATCGCCGTTGAGCGGGTCCTGTCCGCCATGGCCGACGGCCGGGACCGCATCCTGCTGACGCTGGCCACAGGCACGGGCAAGACCTTCATCGCCTTCCAGATCGCCTGGAAGCTTTTCCACAGCCGCTGGAACCTGCAGGATTGGCGACAGGACGGGGTGCCGAGCCGCAGGCCGCGCATCCTGTTCCTGGCCGACCGCAACATTCTGGCGGATCAGGCCTACAATGCATTTTCCGCATTTGCCGAGGACGCTCTGGTACGCATCGCACCGGACGAGATCAGGAAGAAAGGCAAGGTGCCCAAGAACGGCAATATCTTCTTCACCATCTTCCAGACCTTCATGTGCGGACCGCCGACAGGCGGAGTACCGAGCCCCTATTTCGGGGACTACCCTCCCGACTTCTTCGATTTCATCGTCATCGACGAATGCCATCGCGGCGGCGCCAGGGACGAAAGCAGATGGCGCGGCATCCTGGAATACTTCGCCCCGGCCGTGCAACTCGGCCTGACTGCCACGCCCAAGCGGGACATCAACGCCGACACCTACGCCTATTTCGGCGACCCGGTCTTCATCTACTCGCTCAAGGACGGCATCAACGACGGATTCCTCACACCGTTCCGCGTCAAGCAGATCGCCACCACGCTGGACGAATACGTGTACACGTCCGACGACACGCTGATCGAAGGGGAGATCGAGGACGGAAAGATCTACGGGGAGGCGGATTTCAACCGCATCATCGAAATCAGGGCGCGGGAGAAGAAACGGGTCGAAATTTTCATGTCCCTCATGGACCAGCGCGAGAAGACCCTGGTTTTTTGCGCGAACCAGGACCACGCCCTGGCCGTGCGCGATCTGGTCAACCAGCTCAAGTCCTACGGGGACCCGAACTATTGCCAGCGCGTCACGGCCGATGACGGGGTGCTCGGCGAGCAGCACCTGCGGGCCTTCCAGGACAACGAAAAGACCATCCCCACGGTCCTGACCACCTCGCAGAAATTGTCCACCGGCGTGGATGCCCGCAACATCCGCAACATCGTGCTCATGCGGCCCATCAATTCCATGATCGAGTTCAAGCAGATCATCGGACGCGGCACGCGCCTGTACGACGGCAAGGACTACTTCACGATTTACGACTTCGTGGAGGCCCATCACCACTTCAACGATCCCGAATGGGACGGAGAACCCGTTGAGCCCGAACCCTGCACGATCTGTGGCAAATACCCCTGCGTCTGCGTCAAGGAGCGCCCGGCCCCGTGTCTGACCTGCGGCGAGCAACCATGCGTCTGCCCCAAGCCGCCCTGTTCGGAGTGTGGGCAGCAGCCTTGCGTATGCCCCAAGGACCCATGCCCCAAATGCGGACAGCGCCCGTGCACATGCGTGAAAAGGGCCAGGATCAAGCTGGCCGACGGAAAGGAGCGCACCATCCAGCACATGGTGGCCACGAGCTTCTGGCACCCGGACGGAACGCCCATGTCCGCCGCGCAGTTCATGGAGGCGCTCTTCGGGAGACTGCCGGAATTCTTCCAGGACGAGGACGAACTGCGCAGCATCTGGAGCGTTCCGGACACCCGGCGCAGACTCCTGGACGGTCTGGCGGAAAAAGGCTTTGGCAAGGAACAGCTCGCTGAAATGCAGAAGATCATCGACGCTGAAAAGTGCGACATCTTCGACGTGCTGGCCCATGTGGCCTACGCCGATGTGCCGTTGACGCGGGAAGAAAGAGCGGCCAGGGCCAGAATCAGCATCCAGCAGCGCTTCAACAGCAAGCAGCAGGCTTTCCTGGACTTTGTGCTCGGACACTACGTGAACGTCGGAGTGGAAGAACTGGACCAGACGAAACTGACGCCTCTCTTGCGGCTGCGCTATGGCAACTCGCTCAAGGATGCCATGGCCGATCTGGGCCAGGTGGAGGAGATCAACAAGATCTTTGTCGGGTTCCAGAAATTCCTGTACCAGCCAACGGTTGCCGCCTGACGCCCAACCCGGCAGGAGCCCCGCTAAACAAGAAACCCCGCGCAGTCAGGAACCACTGCGCGGGGTTTGTATTCTTTTGGCGGAGGGTTAGGGATTCGAACCCCAGATGCCCGCAAAGGCATGCCGGTTTTCAAGACCGGTGCAATCAACCAGCTCTGCCAACCCTCCAGGGGATGGCGGAGAGGGAGGGATTTGAACCCTCGATAGAGGTTTACGCCCCTATACTCGCTTAGCAGGCGAGCGCCTTCAGCCTAGCTCGGCCACCTCTCCGCTCTGTGAAGAACCGGCTATCTATCCAAAACCCCCTGGGGCGTCAACCAGAATCCATGCGGGCTTCCCCCGGCTGCCGTTTTGACAGACCGAGGCGGAAACGGATACAAGCGCACTTCTGTTCCACAATCTTTTTCCCAATGCCTCGGCGTGGAGGAATCCTTGAAAGACTCCATTATCCATCTCGGCCTGGCCGGCCTCGGCACGGTCGGCTCCGGTCTGGTCAAGATCATCCAGGAAAACAACGCCTGGATCGAGCGCAGGCTGGGCAAGACCCTGAACGTCAAAACCATCATGGTCCGCGACCTGGACAAGCCCAGAAACGTCGCGCCCTCGCCCGGTACGGCCTTCACCACCAGCATGGACGATCTGGTCAACGATCCGGAAATCGACATCATCGTCGAACTGGCCGGGGGGATCGAGTTCCCGCGCAAACTCATCACCCAGGCCCTGAACCACGGCAAGTCCGTGGTCACGGCCAACAAGGCCCTGCTGGCCGAGCACGGTCCGGAACTCTTCGAACTGGCCGCCAGCAAGAACCTGGGACTGTATTACGAGGCCAGCGTGGCCGGCGGCATCCCCATCATCCAGACCCTGAAGGAAAGCCTGGCCGGCAACCGCATCAAGGCCCTGACCGGCATCCTGAACGGCACGGCCAACTTCATCATGTCCGAGATGTCCGAGAAGGACGAGGATTTCACCACTGTCCTGGCCAAGGCCCAGGCCAAAGGATATGCCGAGGCCGATCCGACCCTGGACGTGGAAGGCATCGACGCGGCCCACAAGCTGGTCATCCTCATCCGCCTGGCCTATGGGCTGGATTTCCCCCTGAGCAAACTGGTCGTGGAGGGGATTTCCAAGGTCGACCGCTTCGACATCGCCCTGGCCAAGGAATTCGGTTACCGGCTCAAACTCCTGGCCCAGGTGCGCGAAAAGTCCGGCCTGCTCCATGCCGGGGTCTACCCCGCCCTGCTGCGCCAGGACCACATCCTGGCCAAGGTTGACGGCCCGTTCAACTCCATCCTGCTGGAAGGCAACGCCGTGGGCCCGGTCATGCTCTACGGCCAGGGCGCCGGTGACCTGCCCACGGGCAGTGCGGTCCTGGCCGACATTCTGGCCCTGTCCCGCACCAACTGCGTGCCCAACAACACCGGGTTCCTGGAAGCGCGGCTGCCCATGGCCCAGATCCTGGCCCCGGAATTGACCGTATTCCGCCATTATTTCCGCTTCACCGTGGTTGACCGCCCCGGAGTCATGGCCTCCATCGCCGGGGTCATGGGCGAATACAACATCAGCATCGCCCAGGTGGTCCAGCGTGAATGCGCGCCCAATGCCGGGGTACCCATCGTCTTCATCAGCCATTCGGCCCAGATGCAGAATGTGTCCGCGGCCCTGGACACCATCAAGAAATTCACCTTCGTGCTCGACCCGCCGGTGCACTACAGGATCATCTGATGTCAAAGCTCGTCTTCCTGGTGGCCGACGGCATGGCCGGCTGGCCCATCGACTCCCTGGGCGGCCGCACCACCCTGCAGGCCGCCCAGACCCCGACCATGGACTATCTGGCCCGGCGCGGCACATGCGGCCGCTGCCGGACAGTGCCCGTGGGCATGCATCCGGGGTCCGACGTGGCCAACATGTCCCTGCTGGGATACGATCCGCAGACCCACCACACGGGCCGCGGGCCCATCGAAGCAGCGGCCCAGGGCCTGGAACTGGACCCCGACGACCTGGTCTGGCGCATGAACCTGGTCAACGTGTCCGCCCTCTCGGACCAGGGCCGCATGCTGGACTATTCCTCCGGCCACATCGGCACGCCGGTGGCCGCGCCCCTGGTGGCCGAACTGGCCAGGTTGGCCGCAGGCAGCCCGTTTGTGCCGGTGCAGGGCATCCAGTACCGGCACCTCCTGGTCCACAAGGGCGGAGCCCGGACCAGCGCCGCCGGGCTGGCCATCCGTCCTCCCCACGACATCCTGGACCAACCCATTGCCCAGGATCTGGAAGCCTTTGCCACCATCCCCGACCTGGAGCGCTTCATCCGCGCAGCCCACGCCTTTCTGCATGCCGATCCCACGTCCCAGGCCAACTCGGTCTGGCCCTGGGGCCAGGGCCGTCCCCTGACCCTGCCTCCCTTTGCCGAACGCTTCGGACGCATCGGGGCCGTGGTCTCGGCCGTGGACCTGGTCAGGGGTCTGGGCCGGGCCGCAGGCATGGCCGTGCTGGACGTGCCGGGCGCCACCGGCCTCATCGACACCAACTACGAAGGCAAGGTCCGGGCCGCCCTGGACTTCCTGGACCACGGCGATTTTGTCTACGTGCACGTGGAAGCCCCGGACGAGTGCGGACACATGGGCGATCCGGACCTCAAGAAACGGGCCATCGAGCTTTTCGACCAGCGCATCGCCGCCCCGGTCCTGGCCGCCCTGAAGGACAGCGACGCCACCATCGTGGTCACCTGCGACCACTTTACCCCCATCGCCCGCCGCACCCACACCGAGGACCCGGTGCCGTTCGCAGTCTACCGCACCCGCGCCCCGCGCACCGGTGGCCCGGCCGCGTTTGACGAGGATACGGCCTCGTCCACCGGTCTGTTCCTGGACTCCGGTCAGGAACTGCTGCCCTTCTGCCTCGGGGATCGGACGTGACGACCCCCTTTGCCCAGCCCAACTGCTGGCTGGAGCACCGGGTCTCCTACGGGGAGACCGACGCCATGGGCGTGGTCTATTACGCCAACTATCTGCACCTTTTCGAGCGCGGCCGCGGCGCCCTGATCCGGGCCCTGGGCTTCAGCTACGCCACGGTCGAGGCCCGCGGTTTCTTTCTGCCGGTCCGGGAGGCCAGCTGCCGCTATTTCTCCCCGGCCCGCTACGACGAGATCATCCATATCCGCACCGGCCTAGCCAAGCGTTCCCGGGCCAGTCTGACCTTTGTGTACGAAATCACCAACGCGGACAAATCCGCAGTGCTGGCCCGGGGATCGACCCAGCACGCCCTGGTCAACGGACAGGGCAGGCCCGTGCGCATTCCGGACTGGCTGCATGACCTTTTTGAACAGCACCTGCCCGATGCTGGTTGACTGCCACACCCACGTCTTTCCCCCCAAGATCGGACCCAAACTGGCTGCGGCCATTGGTCAGGAATTCGGCCGTCCTCCTGCCGGAGACGGGTCGCCGGAAGACCTCCTCCGGCACCTGGACCATGCCGCCCTGACCCACGCCCTCTGTTTCACCGCGGCCCTGCGGCCCGAACAGACGGTGCCGGCCAACACCTGGATGATCGAGGTCGGCCGGCAACACCCCAGGCTCATTCCTTTCGGCTCGGTCCATCCCCTGCATCCCGGGTGGGCAGGACAGCTGGACCGCCTGCGCCGCCACGGCATTCACGGGCTCAAGATCCATCCGGACCTGACCGGCATCCCCCTGGACAGCCCTGTCTGGCGCCCCCTGTGGGAGGCGGCCCAGGATGATTTCACATGCATGATCCACATGGGACCCTCCCGGCCCGGAAACCCGACGGTGTCCCCACCCCGGGCCCTGGCCTCGGTCCTGGACAATTTTCCCCGCCTGCGGGTCATCGCCGCACACCTGGGCGGGCTGCACCAGTGGTCCCAGACCCTGGACCTGCTCTGCGGCCGTGATCTGGACCTGGACACATCCTGCTGCGGCCCCTTTTTGGGCGAGCCGGCAGTCACCGCCATTCTCAGACGCCACGCCCCGGACCGCATCCTTTTTGGCAGCGACTACCCCCTGTTCAACCCCCGTGTGGAACGCGCCAACCTGGCCACCCTGCGCTCCTGCGGACTGACCGGGGAGAGAATCATGGACAATGGCGCACGGCTTGCCCGGAACCTGAAAAACGGCTCAATTCCAGCGCTCCCGCCGCCTTCCTGGGTTGACATTTCTTGACGTCACGTCCAATTTCCAATAGCCGCATTGGTTTACGCATTACACCGAACTGGAGACAGTCCTTGACACAAGACCAGATCAATGCCCCAACGGAAAAGCAGCTCCTGCGCCACCGCAAGGAAAAGGCCCAGTTCCTGCTCGACGCTGGCATTTCCCTATATCCCAACGACTTCCGGCGATCTGCCGAGATCGGAGACGTGCTCACGGCACACGGGGACAAATCCGAGGAAGCCCTGGCCCAGGAAGCCCTGGCCCTGGCCGTGTGCGGCCGGATCATGGCCCACCGCTCCTTTGGCAAGGCGACCTTTTTCCACATCCAGGACGCCACGGGCCGCGTGCAGGTGTATGCCCAGCGCGATGACCTGGGCGCTGACAACTATTCCATTTTCAAAAAATTCGAGATCGGCGACATCGTCGGCGTGGCCGGCACCCTGTTCCGCACCAAGACAGGGGAACTGACCGTCAAGTCCAGCGAGGTCCGCCTGCTGTCCAAGTCCATGCGGCCCCTGCCGGAAAAATACCATGGCCTCAAGGACGTGGAGACCCGCTACCGCCAGCGCTATGTGGACCTCCTGGTCAATGACCGGGCCCGGGAAATCTTCCGCAAACGCACTGCCATTGTGCAATTTATCCGCAAGTTCCTGAACGAACGCCACTTCCTGGAAGTGGAAACACCGATGATGCAGCCCATTGCCGGCGGGGCCACGGCCAAGCCCTTCAGGACCCACCACAATGCCCTGGACATGGACCTTTTTCTGCGCATCGCCCCGGAACTCTATCTTAAGCGCCTGCTGGTGGGCGGATTCGACAGGGTCTACGAGATCAACCGCAATTTCCGCAACGAAGGCATCGACACGCGGCACAACCCGGAATTCACCATGATCGAATTCTACTGGGCCTACGCCACCTTCGTCGACCTCATGGACCTGACCCAGGAACTCTTCCGCGACTTGGCCCAGGCCGTGAACGGCACGCATCTGGTGGAATACCAGGGCGAGGTCATCGACCTGCAGGACGGCTGGGTGCGCATGCCATTCCATGCAGCCCTGGAAAAGATTGGCGGGGTTTCTCCCGAGGTCTACCGCGACTATGGCAAATGCAAAGACCTGGCCATGAAACTCGGGGAGACCGTGCAGAAGAACGAAAAGCTCGGCAAGCTCCAGGCCAAACTCTTTGACAACCTGGTAGAGCCCAAGCTGATCCAGCCCCACTTCATCTACCATTATCCCACGGACATCTCCCCGCTCTCGCGCAAGAACGACCAGAACCCGGAGATCACGGACAGGTTCGAGCTTTTCATTTGCGGGCAGGAAATGGCCAACGCCTTTTCAGAACTGAACGACCCCTATGACCAGAAGGCCCGCTTCGAGGAACAGGTCCGCGAGAAGGCCGCGGGGGACGACGAGGCCCACGCCATGGATGAGGACTACATCCGCGCCCTGGAGTACGGCATGCCCCCGGCGGCAGGACAGGGCATCGGCATCGACCGCCTGGTCATGCTGCTCACGGACTCGCCGTCCATCCGGGAAGTCATCCTTTTTCCCTTGCTGCGGCCCGAAATCGCCGGCTAGAGGCATTGCGCCGGGCCCTTTATGGCCGGCTCAATCCCTCCCACAGAGACAATCATGCACTTCGAACTGTTTGTTTCCCTGCGATACCTTCTGGCCCGGCGCAAGCAGGCCTTCATTTCCGTCATCTCCCTCATATCCGTGCTGGGCGTGGCCATCGGCGTGGCCTCCCTCATCGTGGTCCTGGGGGTCATGAACGGATTCAGCGAGAACCTGCGGGACAAGATTCTGGGACTGAACTCCCACCTCATTCTGGGCTCGGTGAAACAGACCCTCGGGGACTACGACCGCCTGGTCCACAAAAGCCTGCAGACCGACGGCATCGTGGCCGCAACCCCCTTCATCTACTACGAGGTCATGCTCTCCACTCCCACCGGGGTGAAGGGCGTGGTGCTGCGCGGCATCGACCCGCGCACCGCCGGCACGGTATTGTCCGTGGAAAAAGACATTATCGCCGGCTCCCTCACGGACCTCGCCCTGACTGACGATACCCCGGGCATCGTCATTGGCAAGGAACTGGCCATGCGTCTCGGCCTGACCCTGGGCAGCCGGGTCAGCCTGCTCTCGCCCAGCGGCAAGAAGTCCGCAGCCGGCTTCTCGCCCAAAATCGCCTTTTTCAACGTGGTTGGCATCTTTCATTCCGGGATGTTCGAGTATGACTCTTCCCTGGCCTTCGTATCCATCCCCGAGGCCCAGAAGATTCTGGGTTTTGAAGGCGATTTCGTCACGGGCATCGAGTACCGGGTGAAGGACATCGACAATGTCCAGGAGACAGGCGATCTCCTGGTCCGGGCCCTGGGCGGCTTTCCTTTCTACGCCAGGAACTGGATCGAGATGAACCAGAACCTCTTTGCAGCCCTGAAGCTCGAAAAAACAGCCATGGCCGTCATCCTGATCATGATCGTGCTGGTCGGATCCTTTTCCATCATCACCACCCTGGTCATGATGGTCATGGAAAAAACCAAGGACATCGCCGTGCTCATGGCCCTGGGCGCCACAACCCTCCAGATCCGGAACATCTTCATTCTCCAGGGCTCGCTCATCGGGGCCGTGGGCACGACCAGCGGCTTCTGCCTGGGGCTCGCCATCTGCTCGCTGCTCAAAAAATATCAATTCATCAAGCTCCCTGCCGACGTGTACTATCTGGACCACCTGCCGGTGAGGATCGAGCTGTGGGACATGTCCTGCATCGCCCTGGCGGCCATGGCCCTGTGTTTCCTGGCCACCCTCTATCCGGCCAGACAGGCGGCCAAAATGCTCCCCACCGAGGCCCTGCGCTATGAATAGCGTCTACCGCCTGGAACGGATCGGCAAGACCTATATCCAGGGAGAGGAGACCTTGACCGTACTGCGCGACATCGACCTGGAAATTGCCCAGGGCGAATCCGTGGCCATTGTCGGGGCCTCTGGATCCGGGAAAACCACCCTCCTGCAAATCATGGGCACCCTGGACGTTCCGTCCTCGGGATCCATCTTCTTCAACGGGGTGGACATCTCCACACTGGGCTGGAAGGATCGGGCCCGGATCCGCAACATAAACATCGGCTTCGTCTTCCAGTTCCACCACCTCCTGCCCGAGTTCTCGACCCGCGAAAATGTGGCCATGCCGGGCATCATCGGCGGCATGTCCCAGCGGCAGGCCCTGGATATGGCCGACGCGGCCTTGACGCGCGTGGGACTTGCGCACAGGCTCCATCACAGGGTAACCACCCTGTCCGGAGGGGAAAGACAACGTGCGGCCATTGCCCGCGCCATCCTCCTTGAGCCCAAGGTCATCCTGGCTGACGAACCCACAGGCAACCTCGATGAACGCACTGGCCGAGAAATCAATGCACTCATAATGGAATTGAACAAGGTCCAGGGCGTGACCCTGATCGTCGTGACCCACAATACAGAACTTGCTCAGTGCATGTACCGCACCCTGGAGCTTCGTTCCGGAGAACTGTATGAAACATAGCCCGTTCCTGTGTCTTGTCCTTGGTCTCCTTCTTTTTTGCGCCGTCTCCACCGCTCCGGCGGAGACCAACACCAAGGTCATTGTGCTGCCCTTTGCAGTCAACGCGGGCCCCAATCTGGCCTATCTGGAAGAGAGCCTGCCCAAGTTGCTGCATGACCGGCTCGTTTCCATGGGCCTGGAGGTTCTCCCTCCCGAACAGGCGGTGAAACTGCTGCAGGAGCACCGGGTTGAATTTCTCGATCTGGCCGTGGCCAAGGAAATGGCCCTGCTTGCCGGCGCCGGGTACGCCGTCTACGGCAGCTTCAGTCAGGTGGGTGAAACCATCAGCCTGGACACCCGGCTGGTGGAGGCCTATGGCATCAAGGAACCCAAGCCTTTCTTCGTGGTCAAGGAAGGAGTCATCAACCTCCTTCCGGCGGTCGAGGAGACGGCGGCCAAGATCAAAATCGGCATCGGCCGGCAGGACCGCATCGCTTCCATCGATGTACAGGGAAACGAGATCCTCGACGACGATGTGGTTCTCATGCGTCTCAAGGTTCAGCCAGGGGATGCCTACGATCCCAAGGTGATCAACGCGGAACTCAAAAACCTTTACGGCCTCGGCTATTTCGATGACATCACCATCTCCATGGAAGAGGTGTCCGACGGCAAGCGCCTGATCATCAATGTCAAGGAAAAACCCCTGATCCAGGCCATCAACGTGGAAGGGGCGCAGGAGCTGGACGCCGAAGACATTCTGGCGGCCATTTCGACCAAAACAGGGGCCGTGCTGAATCCTCGCGTGCTGGCCGATGATATGGGCAAAATACGGGAATTGTACCGCAAGGACGGCTACTTCAACGCCACAGTGGACTATCGGCTGGAACAGGCCGATGCCAAGCGGGCCCGACTGAACATCGTGATCAATGAAGGGAACAAGCTCTACGTGACGGATATCGTCATCCAAGGCGCCAAACAACTTGATTCGGACGACCTGAAAGACCAGTTGGCCCTGTCCGAACGAGGCATGTTCTCGTGGATGACCGGATCAGGCATCCTGCGCGAGGAAATACTGGACCGCGACGCGGCGGCCCTGGAGGCCTATTACGGAAACCGCGGCTTCTTGAACGCCAAGGTCGGCCAGCCCGTGGTCAGCTTCACGGACAAGGGCATCACCGTCACCTTCCAGGTGGAGGAAGGAGCCCGCTACAAGGTGCAATCCGTGGACTTCAGCGGGGAGATGATCAGCCATCCCGATGACCTGAACTCCGTGGTCGCCCTGGATGATGTGGCCAAATCCAAAGGCTTCTTCGATCGTTCCGTCATGCGGTCGGATCTGCAAAAGCTGGCTGAACACTATTCGAACTTCGGCTATGCCTTTGCCGAGGCGGACGTGAAGATCGCCCGCAACGAAGACGACAAATCCCTCGGAATCACCTACCTTCTGTCCAAAGGAACCAAGGTATCCATCAACAGGGTGCTCATCGAGGGGAACAGCAAGACCAGGGACAACGTCATCCGCCGCGAAATGCGCATGGCCGACGGGGATCTGTACAGCGGAAGTCTCCTGCGCAGATCGAACACCAGGCTGACCAAGCTTGATTTCTTCGACACCGTGGACATCACCCCCGAACCCACCGGAAGCCCGGAAAATCTCAACCTGCGGGTCAGGGTCAAGGAAAAGCCCACCGGCGAATTCTCCGCTGGCGTGGGGTATTCCAGCTACTCGCAGGTGTTTTTCTCAGGCCAGGTCCTGGAGCGCAACCTCTTCGGCATGGGCTACCAGCTCGGCTTCCGGGGCACCGTCAGCGCCAAGTCCTCCGACTACACCACCACGTTCTGGAACCCCCACTACAACGATACGAATCTGGGCATGGGCCTGAGCCTTTACAACACCATCAGCGAGTATTCCGACTACGACAAGCAGGCCATGGGCGGGAAGCTCCTTTTCGGCTACCCCCTGGGAGAATACACCAACCTGTCCTGGAACTACCGTCTGGAACGATACACCATCGAAGACGTGGACGACGACGCGGACAAGGTCATCAAGGACATTGAAGGCCACAACTGGGCCAGCGCGTTGTATGCGTCCATCAAGAGAGACACCACGGACAGGCGCATCAACCCGAGCAGGGGCAACACCCACCAGTTCTCGGTGGAATACGGCGGAGGCATCCTGGGCGGCGACGACGACTTCATCAAATACATTGCCGACGCGAACCACTACTACCCCGTACTGCTGGAAACCATCCTGCACCTGCATGCCCAGGCTGGATACGTGATGAAGAACACCAGCGAACGGATCCCGCCGTTCGAGCGCTTCTATCTCGGCGGCATGAATTCCGTGCGCGGGTACAAGGAGCGGTCCATCTCACCTGTCTACGACCCGCAGGAAGGGCAGCAGGGCTATGAGGAGGGCGACGAGAAGGGCGGCGACAAGAGCTTCTTCTTCAACGTCGAATATCTCGTCCCCCTGCACAAGGAAATGGGCATCATGGGCCTGGTCTTTTTCGATGCCGGCAACGTCTGGGACGACGACCAGTCCATCGACTTCGAACTCTGCAAAAGCGTCGGGGCGGGCGTCCGCTGGTACTCTCCTCTGGGGCCGCTGCGGCTGGAGTACGGATACCCTCTGGACGATGTGGAAACCAACGAAGACAGGAAAGGCCGGTTTGAGTTTTCCGTTGGACAGTTTTTCTGAAATCGAACACACAAAAATATAAGGTAAGGAGATTTTCATGCGTTCAATCATCATTGCGATCCTTTGCATTCTGTGCTGCAGCCTGACGGCCTCCGCCGAAACCAAGCTCGGCTTCGTGGACATGAAGGCGGTCATCGCCAAGTCCGAACCGGGCAGCAAGGCCATGGAACAGCTCAAGACGCAGTTCAAGGACATGAAGGACAATCTGGATGCCCAGAAAAAGTCCCTGGACACCCTGAAAGACGAACTGCAGAAACAGTCCATGATGCTCAGCCAGGAGGCCAAACTGGACAAGGAGGCCCAGTACAAGCGCAAGGTCCGGGATTTCCAGGACATGGGCCAGAACTACCAGCGCAAACTGCAGCAGGCTGAGCAGAACCTGTCCAAGCCCATCATCGAAAAGCTCATTGAAGTGGTCCAGAACTACGGGAACCAAAACGGGTATACCGCCATCTTCGACAAGCAGGCCAGCGGCACTGTGTTCCACCAGGATGGTGCGGACATCACCAACGCCATTATCGCCGAACTGAACAAGGCCATGCGCGGCAAATAGCAGGACCTCCGATGCTTCTTTCCGAAATCGCAACCCAGCTGAATCTGCCCCAGCGCGGTGCGGATCAGGAAATCACGGGTGTGAACACCCTGGCCGAGGCAGCGCCGTCGGAGTTGTCCTTTCTGGCCAACCCCAAGTACGCGGCCCAGCTGGCGACGACCAGGGCCGGCGCTCTGGTCGTGTCCGAGGAGCAGGCGCCAGCGGACAGATCATGCCTGATCAGCCCGAACCCCTATCTGGACTTTGCCCGCTGCGTGCAGCTTTTTGCCAAGGCCCAGGGCAGCTTCAGCGGGGTGAGCGAGATGGCCTTTGTCCATCCCGAGGCCAGGATCGATCCCACTGCCACGATCTATCCCTTTGTCTATATCGGCCCGGGCGCCATCGTCGGCAAGAACGTGCAGATCTTCAGCGGCACCTACGTGGGCGAAGATTGTCTCATCGGCGATGACGCCGTCATCTACCCCAATTGCACCCTCATGGCAGGAGTCCGCATCGGGCAAAGGGTCATCCTGCATGCCGGCGTGGTGCTGGGCAGCGACGGGTTCGGTTTCGCCCAGGCCGCGGGAGGAATGCTGAAATTTCCCCAGATCGGGCGCACCGTCATCGAGGATGACGTGGAGGTCGGGGCCAATACGACCATCGATCGCGCGGCTCTCGGGGAAACACGGGTTGGGCAGGGCACGAAGATCGACAACCTGGTCCAGCTCGGACACAATGTCCGGGTCGGACGCAACTGCATCCTGGTGGCCCAGGTCGGCATCGCCGGTTCGTCGAGTTTGGGCGATGGCGTCATCCTGGCTGGCCAGGCCGGCATCGCCGGTCACATCCACCTGGGTGACGGATGCCGCATCGGCGCCAAATCCGGAGTGGGTCAGGACGTGCCGCCAAAGCAGGATATGAGCGGGATTCCAGCCATGCCCCACGGAACCTACCTGCGGGCATCGACCATCATGCCCAAGCTGCCGGAAATGAAGCGTCGCCTCTCCAAACTGGAAAAGGAACTGGCCTCCCTGCGGGAAGAACTTGCCAACAAATGAGGAAGCTATGCTCACCAAACCTGAATCCGGTGAAATAGTCAGCCGGGACATCCTGGACCTGCTCCCACACCGCTATCCCTTCCTCCTGGTGGACAGGGTTCTCTCGTTCGAACCCATGAAATCCATCCACGCCATCAAAAGCGTCTCCATCAATGAACCCTTTTTCCAGGGCCACTTCCCCTCCTATCCGGTCATGCCCGGAGTGCTCATCCTGGAGGCCCTGGCTCAGGCAGGCGGGATCATGGTCATCAAAAGTTTGCCTCCCGAGGACACCGTGGGCAGGATATTCCTGTTCACGGGCATGGAAAAGGTCCGCTTCAGGCGTCCGGTGTTCCCGGGGGATCAGCTCCACCTGCATGTCACCTACGAACGCCATAAAATGATGATGTGGAAGACCAACGGCAAGGCCATGGTTGATGGCAAGGTCGTGGCCGAAGGCATTCTCACCGCTTCAGTCGTGCCACGGGAGGACTGATGCAGACAACCATCCATCCCACTGCCGTTGTTCATCCCAAGGCATCCCTCGGAGTCGGCGTCCAGGTCGGACCCTACGTCATCATCGAGGAGGACGTACGCATCGGTGACGGTTGCGTGGTTGACGCCGCCGCCCAGATCAAGCGGTTCACCTCCCTCGGTGCGGAAAACCATGTGCACTCCATGGCCTGTGTCGGCGGAGAGCCCCAGGATCTGAAATTCCATGGCGAGGAAACCAGGCTCGAAATCGGGGAGCGCAACAGGATCCGGGAATTTTCGACCATCCATCGCGGCACTGAAGGTGGAGGCGGCGTTACCCGCGTCGGCTCGGACAACCTGATGATGGCCTATTCCCACATCGCCCATGACTGCATCGTGGGAAACAACAATGTCCTGGCCAACGCCGCCACCCTGGCCGGACATGTTGTCGTGGGGAGTGAGGTCGTGGTCGGAGGGCTGTCTGCAGTGCACCAGTTCGTGAACATCGGCGATTTCGCCTTTATCGGCGGCAAAACCGGTGTGGCACAGGACGTCCCGCCCTACATGCTGGCCGTGGGCGAGCGGGCCACCCTGCGCGGCCTGAACCTCATTGGCCTGCGCCGTCATGGTTTTTCCTCCGAGGAGATCCACGCCCTGAAATCTGCGTACAAACTGATCTGGCGATCCAACCAGGAACGCAACGAGGTCATGCAGCAGGCGGAGACTGAACTTGGGCATTTTCCGCAGGTCATCAAGCTGCTCGATTTCATCCGGTCGAGCAAGCGGGGCACCATCACGCCTGAGCGCATCTGACCGGAACATGGCCACGGTTCTGGGCATCATTGCCGGCGGGGGTTCTTTGCCCACCACTGTCGCGGACAATGCGCGCAGTCTCGGCTCCCGGATCGTCGGTGTCGGGTTTGCACCGGACACCGACCCCTCCTTTCCCAATCATTGCGACGAATTCATTTGGCTCAAACTTGGACAACTGGGCCGGCTTGTCGATTTTTTCACCCAGCACGGGGTCACGCATGTAGTCATGGCCGGCCCCATCAACAAGCCACGCGCCCTGGACCTGCGTCCGGACTGGCGGGCCGCCCGGCTGCTTTTGTCCCTGCGTACGCGCGGGGACGACGCACTGTTGCGGGCCGTGGGTGCGGAGCTGGAAAAGGAAGGCATGCTCCTTGTGGGGCCTCACCATTTCTCCCCGGACATGCACACTCCGGCAGGGCTGCTCACCAGACGTCCCCCAGACAAGCGGGAACAGCAGGACATTGATCTGGGATGGTCCGTGGCCGAACAGCTTGGATCCCTCGATATCGGACAGTGCCTCGTCATCCGCGAAGGGATCGTCCTGGCCGTGGAGGCCATCGAAGGGACCGACGCCACCATCCGCCGCGGGGGAACCCTGGGCGGGCCTGGGGCCGTGGTCGTCAAGCGTCCGAAGGCGGGCCAGGACAGGCGCCTGGACCTGCCTGCAGTGGGTCTGGAGACAGTTCAGACCATGGCGGAGGTCGGGGCAGGGGTCTTGGCCATCGAGGCCGGTCAGACCCTCTTCTTTGAGCGGCAGAAGGCAGTGGATTTTGCCGACCGCCATGGCATAGCCATTATCGGACGGCACGTCGGACCCTTGATCTGAACACTCACCCCCCGCCCGCGGGCAAAAAAAAGGCCAGGCAGCAGCCTGGCCAAAACGAATCCCACCACGCACAGATCACGCGATCTTTTTGTCCAATCCGAGAATCCCGACCACATTTTCCGCCGCTTGCACCGTGAATGCGGACTCGCTCAGCGTAGCCCTGGCGTCCTGGGCGATGACCAGTCTGGGCACGTTGGCCAGAGCCTGGTCTGGAACAATCCCGTACTCGGCCGGAAACGCATTGCGAAAATACATGTCCTGAAAACCGGCGAACTTGAGGGCATGGGCCGTGGCATCCAGAATGGCCAGTTCCTTCGCATCCATCAGGCCCATCTCTTTGGCCTTGAACAACCCGGCCAGGCACTCTCCGCCCTGGGTACAGGCAATGTGTCCATGCCTGTTGGCCAGGAGCATGGACTCGATAATGCCCTGCTCGCTGACCTGCACCACATGGAAGGACCCGAATCCACCCAGGGCCTCGTACTGCTCCGCCAGATACGCTACCCGGGGAAACGACACGGGGTTGCCGATCATGGCCGCCTGGGCCACGGACGGACGGACCGCCACCGCTTCATACCGGCGCGCATCTTTGTCCTGGGCATAATAGCGGAAGACCGGATCGGCGTGTTCGGACTGCACTCCGATAATGCGCGGCAAACGGTCAATGATATTCAAGCGCAACAGTTTCAGAAAACCGCTCATGATGGCCGTGATGTTGCCTGCGTTTCCGATGGGGACGAACACAACCTTGCCGGACATGTCCCAGTCATACCATTGCGCCACCTCAAAGGCGTAGCTCTCCTGTCCCAGAATCCGCCAGGCATTCTTGGAGTTCAACAGCGCCACGCGGTAGTGATCGGCGAGGTGCTCCACCACTTTCATGCAATCGTCAAAAACGCCCGGAATCTCCAGTACCCGTGCGCCGCTCCCCAGGGGCTGAGAGAGTTGCTGGGCCGTGACTTTGCCCTGGGGAAGAAGGACAACCGACTTCAGCGGATCGCCAACATAGGCGGCGTAGAGGGCCGCTGCGGCCGAGGTGTCCCCTGTGGAGGCGCAGATGGTGATGACGTGCTCCCATTCGTGCTTGGCCACCAGATGCTTCAAATACGAAAACGCACAGGCCATGCCCCGGTCCTTGAATGATGCCGAGGGATTCTGGCCGTCATTCTTGAAGGCCATGGGCTGTCCGACCAGCCGTTCCAAAGCGGTTGAGGACCGGGTGATGGGCGTGTTTCCCTCCCCCAGATAGACGATGGCGTCCTCGGCCAAGACCGGTGCCATCAGCTCATAAAAACGAAAAATTCCGCGCAGGGTAGGATTCTTGGTCCCAGCCCGCAGATCAAAAATATTTCGCCACCCCTGGCCGCTGGTCCGACCCAATTCCCCAGACTGCTTGTCTTCCAGCAGAAACACGCCTCTGCAGCTGGGACATGTGTAATGCAGTTCGTCGATGGGATACCTGGCCTGGCAACCCAGACAGACATATTCCATTTCCCCGCGGTAGGCAGGGAATATATCGGCTTCGCGCATGGCCGAACTCCTCGGTTTACGTTAACGCAGCGCCGTATCGGCAACGGCGCCCACAAACAACAACACTGCCACAAATCCGTTCAGGGTAAAGAAGGCCAGATTGACTCGGCTCATGTCCTGTGGAGATATCAAGCGGTGCTCAAAAATCAGAATGGCCGCCACCCCCATACAGAATGCCGTGAACACGAGACCCGCCCCACCTGTCCACCCGGCCAGAACAAAAAAAATACTGGTCACGACGTGGGCAAAGGTCGAGATGGCCAGGGCCGTTGGCACGCCCAGATAGGCGGGCAGGGAGTGCAAACCTTCCTGCCGATCGAAGTCGACATCCTGACAGGCGTACAGGATGTCGAACCCACCCACCCAGAAGGTCACCCCCACTCCCAGGAGCACAGGCGTGACGGCGATTGACGGATTAACGGCCAGCCACCCGGCCAGGGGCGCAAGTCCAAGGACAGATCCCAGAAAAAAATGACATAGTGGGGTGAACCGCTTGGTGAAGCTGTACAGTGCAGACCAAACCAGAGCCACCGGGGACAGGGCCAGGCAGAGTGGATTGAGCAGCCAGCACGCCCCGACAAAGACCAGTGCGCACACGGCGACGAAGACCCTGGTTTCGCCTGGAGACAGTTCCCCGGTGACAAGCGGCCTGGTCCGGGTGCGGGGGTTTTTGACGTCGATGAACAGATCGGCCAGCCGATTCACAGCCATGGCGAAGGAGCGCACCGCGACCATGGCCAGAGTCAGGGCCAGGAAGACCCTCCAGCCAGGCCAGCCTCCCGCGGACCAGAGCATGCCGAGGTAGGCAAACGGCAACGCAAAAACCGAGTGCTCGATCTTGACCATGCGGGCCAGTAGAACAATTTTTCGCCAAAGCCCAAACATAACCCCACCCGCCCTAGGATACCACGACGCGCAGGAAGCGCTTTTTGCCGATTTTCAGAACGTATTCGCCCGGGACGAAGGCGAAGGAGAAATCCTCCTCCTTGCGGCCATCGATGGTCACGGCCTGCTGCTTGCACATGCGCTTGGCATCGCCCTTGGAAGGGCAGAGGCAGCTTTCGCTCAGCACGTCGACAAGCAGAGTCCCGGCCGGGGCGTTGAATACCTGTACGTCCTCGGGCACCCCTTGCTGGGCGAAAACAGCATTGAAGCCTCCCCGCGCGGCCTGCCCTGCGGCCTGCCCATGGAAACGGGACGTTATCTCCTGGGCCAGATCCTCCTTGGCCGTTTTCGGATGCAGGTCCCCGCAACCGACCTGCTCCTGCAGGACGCGGATCTGTTCCAGGGTCCTGTCGGAGAGCAGTTCATAGTAGCGCCACATGAGCTCGTCGGAAATGGACATGAGCTTGCCAAACATGTCTGCCGGGACTTCGTCGATGCCGATGTAGTTGCCCAGGGATTTGCTCATCTTCTGCACCCCGTCCAGTCCTTCAAGAATGGGCACGGTCAGCACTATCTGCGACGCCTGGCCATGCTCACGTTGCAGATGACGGCCCATGAGCAGATTGAATTTCTGGTCTGTTCCGCCAAGCTCCACATCCGCCTTCAGGGCCACTGAATCGTAACCCTGCACCAGGGGGTAGAGAAATTCATGGATGGAAATGGGCTGGTTGCCTTTAAAGCGCTTCTCGAAGTCATCCCGCTCAAGCATGCGGGCCACCGTATAGCATGAGCACAATTCAATGAAATCCGAAGCCTTGAAAGAATCCATCCACCTGGAATTGAATGCGATTTCAGTCCTGACTGGGTCCAGGATCTTGAATATCTGCCGCTTGTAGGTTTCGGCGTTGCGCAGCACTTCTTCGCGGGTCAGTTTTTTGCGGGTTTCTGATTTCCCGGACGGATCGCCGATCATCCCGGTAAAATCTCCGATGAGAAAAATGACCTGGTGCCCGAGCTCCTGGAAATGCTTGAGCTTCTGGATGAGCACGGTGTGCCCCAGGTGCAAATCCGGGGCAGTCGGATCAAACCCGGCCTTGACCCGAAGTGGCACTCCCTTGCGCAGCTTGGCAATGAGCTCCTCTTCATTGATGATTTCGACACTCCCCCGCCGGATCTGCGCAAGCTGACGAGACAACTCTGTATCTGTCATGACCCTTCCTGTTCATTTGAGACTGCATACGTCCATGCCGAGATGCTTCGGCATCTTCCCTCTTCCAATTCTATCAATGCGCCATTCAACGCGCATGGGCCCTTGGCAAGCTCGAACCGCTGAGGCTGCCCGGTCCTGAACTTGCGGACAATGATCTCACTGTCCATGCCCAGGCAGGAGTCCACCGGGCCGCACATGCCCAGGTCGGTCATGAAGCCTGTCCTCCTGTCCAGGATACAGGCGTCATTGGTCTGCACATGCGTGTGAGTTCCCACCACGGCCTGCACCTTTTCTCGCAGCATGTGTGCCAGAGCGCGCTTCTCGGAGGTTGCCTCGGCATGAAAATCCACAACGATATTGGCATGGTCCGGCGCTTCCCTGACGAGACGTTCGGCAACCGCAAAAGGACAGTCGATGGGGTCCATGAAGGTCCGGCCCTGCAGGTTGATGACCATCAGGACCATCCCGCCGCTGAAATCGAACAATCCTGCTCCGCGGCCAGGGGCAGGCGCCGGATAGTTGGCCGGTCGAAGCAGCCATGGCTCAGCGTCGAGCACCGGCCGAATATCCGCAAATTTCCAGACATGGTTGCCCGAGGTCATAATGTCAACGCCAGCCAAATGGAGTTCTGCGGCATTCTTGGCCGAGACCCCGAGCCCTCCCGATGCGTTTTCCACATTGGCCAGGACCGCATCCAGGGCGAGTTCCTGACGCAGACGCGGCAGATGATCCCTGACCATCTGCCGTCCGCCCTGGCCAACAAT
>JAAYCS010000002.1 GCA_012729655.1 Desulfovibrionales bacterium
AGAGTATAATCAAAAATTGGCACTGTGCGGGCAGAAAGCGTCCGACTACAGCTTCATCAACTTGTGGGGTTGGGGCCGCGAATACGGACTCGAGTGGTGTTTCACGGAGGAGTACGTGCTTCTTCGGCAGACTATACCCCAGACCTTGTACTGGGCTCCTATTGGGAACTGGGTGGGTGCGGATTGGAAGGCGTTACAGGAGAGCCTCCCCATGGATACATGTTTTATTCGTATCCCAGAGGAGTTGAAGAATATCTGGGAAACAAGCCTGGATGGGGTGCGAGTCAAGGAGTGCAGAGAACATTGGGATTATCTGTATGATGTGAGGGAATTGACCGAGCTCAAAGGACGCAAGTTCCACAACAAAAAAAATCTGGTGAATCAGTTTCTGCGCGAACATGAGTCCAGGTTTGTGATCTTGGACGAGCGGACGGTGGAGTGCGCCATGGCTTTACAGACCGATTGGTTTTTGTGGCGCAACTCGGAAAACGATCAGACCCTGGAGGCCGAAAACCGGGCCATCATCAAGGTCATGCAGGACTGGTCTCGACTGGGCGGACTGATTGGCGGGGGGCTGGTGGTGGAGAATAAAATGATTGCCTACACCATTGCCGAGGCCCTGGACGAAAGCAGCATTGTCATTCATTTCGAGAAAGGCTGCCCATTGTTCAAAGGGGTCTATCAGGCAATCAACCAGATTTTCTTGGAGCAATGCTGCCAGGGATTCCAAACCGTCAATCGTGAGCAGGACTTGGGAGACGAAGGACTGCGCAAGGCCAAACTCAGTTACAATCCAGTCGCATTTTTGAAAAAATACCGGGTTTGTCTGAAAGGGGGGCTCGTCTAGTCGAGCTTTTCCCAGAATCCGCAGTCCTTGGAAGGGCAGGCCAAATGTAGTCCTCTGATCTTTGTCTCCCTGCGGACAAGAATTTTGGAGTCACAAAGGGGGCATGGTCGTGCCACGGGCTGGTCCCAGACCGCATAGTCACATTTGGGGTAGTTGCTGCAGGAGTAGAAAAGTTTTCCCCTGCGGCTGGTCTTCTCCACCAGTTCTCCTCCGCAGCCCTCGCGGGGGCAGGCCACGCCAGTGCCCATGGACTTGGAATTCCGGCACTGGGGATAGTTGGAGCAGGCTATGAACCTCCCACCGGTTTTTGTCTTTTTGACGACCATTCTCCCATTCTGACACTTGGTGCAAGGGCCGAGGTCTTCGGGAACCGGCTCCAGCGTGATCCTGATTTCTCCCTGATCATTACGGGTGTAGTTGCTGGTGAAGGAACAGGTCGGGTAATCAGCGCACCCCAGAAACGTCCCGTTCTTTCCGAACTTGACCACCAAGCGAGCCCGGTTGCACTGGGGGCAGGTCAGGCCCGTGTCCATTCCGGACTTGACCTGGGCCATGGTCTCACGCGCCTTATCCAGGGCTGGATAAAAGTCCTGTGCGAAGTTCTGGAGCAGCTCTATCCAATTGATCCCGCCTTCGGCCACGCGGTCCAGGTTTTCCTCCATGCGGGCCGTGAATCCTGCGTCCATGAGTTGGGAGAAATGTTCGACCAGCAGGTCACAGACAATAATTCCAAGATCCGTGGGAAGAAAGTGTTTGTCCTGGACCTGAACGTAGTCTCGTTCAGTCAGGGTGGAAATGATGGCCGCGTAGGTGGACGGGCGGCCGATACCCAGTTCTTCGAGTTTATGAACCAGAGATGCCTCGGAAAAACGGGCCGGGGGCTGGGTAAATTTCTGTTCCTTGTGCAGCTGTTGCAGGTGCAGCTCCTGACCGCGCAGTAGTTTGGGCAGGCCCGGGGCGTCGCTTTCTCCGACCTGAGGTTGGATGCTCAGGAACCCCGGGAAAACGAGTCGCTCACCCTTGGCTCGCCATAGGGCTGGCCCGCTTTCAATCGTCACCACCGTATCCCAGAAGCGGGCCGAGGCCATTTGTGATGCCATGAAGCGTTCCCAGATCAGCCGATAGAGCTTGTACTGTTCAGGGGGAAGACTGGCCTTGACTGAATCAGGAGTCAGACTGGGGTCAACTGGCCGGATGGCTTCATGGGCATCCTGGGCGCTGCCCTTGCTTTTGAATACCCTGGGCTTCTCGGGGTAGAATTCCTGCCCCAGAACCGTTGAAATCCAGCTTCGGGCAGCGTCTCGGGCTTCATCGGAAATGCGGACCGAGTCAGTGCGCATGTAGGTGATGAGGGCCGTTGTCCCGTGTTGTCCAAGTTCCACGCCTTCATAAAGACGTTGAGCCACGGACATGGTGCGCTTGGCGTTGAAGCCCAGTCTGGTGCTGGCCTCCTGCTGCAGGGTGGAGGTGATGAACGGTGGACGCGGGTGACGAAGCCGCTCTTTCTCTGCGATATCACTGACCAGGTAGGGGCAGCCTGTGAGGCGCTCCTCCAAAGCCAAGGCCGCAGGCGCATTGCCTATGGAGGGCTTGAGACCGTCAACCTTCCACAGATCGGCTTCAAAGGCCGGAGGGGTCGTCCCCTGGACTCTGATTTTGAAGCTCCAGTATTCCTCGGACACAAAGGCCTGTCGCTCCCGCTCCCGATCCACGATAAGCCGCAAGGCCACAGACTGGACCCGCCCGGCGGACAGCCCACGTTTGACTTTTTTCCACAGCAAGGGCGAAATTTTGTACCCGACTAGGCGGTCCAAAATGCGCCGAGCCTGCTGGGAATCGAACAGCGGTTTGCGCAGTTCGGTGGGGTGGGCCAGTGCTTCCTTGACTGCTTTGGATGTAATCTCGTTGAACTGGATGCGCTTCAGGTTGGGATTTGCTTTACGAATGATTTCAGCAACATGCCAAGCAATAGCCTCACCTTCGCGATCCGGGTCCGGGGCGAGGTAAACGGTATCGGCTTCCTTGGCGGCGGATTTAAGCTTGCTGACGACTTTGGCCTTGCCGGGGATGATTTGGTAGTCGGGGCTGAAGTCGTTGTCCTCGTCCACGCCGAGGGTTTTGGCCGGAAGATCCCGGACGTGGCCAACGGAAGCCTCCACCTCAAAACCGCTTCCGAGAAATTTCTTTATGGTTTTGATTTTGGCGGGTGATTCAACAATGATTAAGTCCTTGCCCATAATGTTTGGGGCCTATATCCAGAATCCGAAGCACAGGGCAAGCGGTAATTCCCGTATATTCCGCCACTGCCGCACCGCTGGATTTTCAACCAGTCGGGAGACCCTTTACATTGACTGGATACAACACATGTCCACCACATACCGGGCTGGATTTATCGCTCTCATTGGCCCTCCCAATGCGGGCAAATCCACGTTTCTGAACACGGTCCTGGGTGAAAAGATTGCCATTGTCTCGCCCAAGCCCCAGACCACGCGAACCAGTATCACTGGAATTCATACCACGGCCCATGAGCAGATTGTCTTTCTGGACACTCCCGGCATTCATGTGGCCCGGGGCAGGCTGAACCGTCTCCTGGTGGATACGGCCTGGAAAGCGCTCCAGGAAGCCAACGGGGCGATTCTCTTTCTCGACGGCGCAAAATATGTGGGTCATGAGACGGCGTTGGAGCGGGACACGAAACCCATGCTCGGCAGGCTCACATCCATGGGCATTCCTCTGGCAGTCGCCTTGAACAAAATCGACCAGATCAAGCCCAAGGAAGTGCTGCTGAGCCTTTTGGCTTTTTGTTCCACACGTTGGCCTGGGGCTGAACTGGTGCCTGTTTCGGCCCGGACCGGCGAAGGATTGGAGCGGCTGCTTCATGTTGTCCGTGATTTTTTGCCAGCCAGTGACCGGATTTTCCCCGACGACCAACTCAGTACAGTTCCAGTCCGCTTTTTGGCTTCAGAAATCATCCGTGAGAAGCTTTTCATGGTTCTGGAGCAGGAACTGCCCTACAATGTGGCGGTCGAAATTGAATCCTGGGAAGAGCTGCGCGAGCAGAATATGACGGTGGTCAACGCCATCATCTACACGTCAAAAAACAGTCATAAAGGCATGATCGTGGGACGTCACGGCGAGAATCTGAAGAAGATCGGGCAACAGTCCAGGAAGGAGCTCAAAGACCTCCTCGGAACCAAGGTCCATCTTGAGTTGTGGGTCAAGGTTCGCGAAGGGTGGACCGAGGACGGCCAGTTCATGCATTCCCTGGGCCTGGGCTCTTAACGAGGGGATGAAGCGAGAAAATTATGGCGTTAATCAAGCGCTGGCAGGATGTTCTTGAGCTCATGTCCCTGGCTGCAGCCAAGGCTGGACGCGATCCTGGGTCCGTTCGTTTGGTGGCCGTGTCCAAGCTCCATCCTGCTCAGGATATACTGACCCTTTTTGAAGCTGGACAGCGTTCCTTCGGAGAGAATTACGTTCAGGAAGTCCTGGCCAAGATGGAGGTCCTGCCCAAAGAAATCGACTGGCACTTCATTGGGCACCTGCAAAGCAACAAGGTAAAGAGCGTGGTGGGTCGGATCGGGCTCATCCACGGACTGGATTCTCTCAAACTGGCGCATTCGTTGCATGAGCGGGCAGCAGCTATGGCTCTCGTGCAAGACGTGCTGGTGCAGGTCAACCTGGCAGAAGAAAGGCAAAAGAGTGGAATCCTTGAAGCAGACCTCCCTCATCTGGCAGAATTTCTGTCAGGTGCCAGAAACCTCCGCTGGCGGGGGCTCATGCTGATACCTCCTTTTTTTGATGACCCAGCAAAGGCCCGTCCATATTTCATCCGCCTGCGCACCCTCAACGAGAAGCTGCGCAAGGAGTACGGCCTGCCTCTTCCGGAGTTGTCCATGGGCATGACCGGCGACTTTGAGACGGCCATTGCAGAAGGCGCCACGCTGGTGCGCATCGGGACCAAGATTTTTGGCCAGAGGAACATCCTCTGAGGGCTAAGGACGCACGTTTTATGGATCTGGCCACCATCATCGGAATTCTGGTTGCCTTTGGACTGGTCATCGCCGCCCTGGGCGGGGAAGCAGTTCTTTTTTTTGACGCATCCTCCCTCCTCATTGTCATGGGAGGGACCATCGGTGCGGTGCTGGTGACCTATCCTTTGGAGACGGTGCTGGGTTTGATGCAGATCGTCAAAAAGACGTTCATGACCAGGGCCACGGAACCGAGCGAACTTATCCCACAGTTCGTGGACTATGCCAACCGAGTGCGGCGTGAGGGCATTCTATCCCTGGAAGCACACGTGAAGAACATTTCTGACGATTTTTTGCGCAAGGCCTTGCAACTCACTGTGGACGGACTGGATCCACAAATGATCCAGGAAATCCTGGAGACAGAGATCGCCTGCCTGGAGGAGCGGCATCTGAAGGGGGCGGAAATCATGCAAACTTTTGGCACCCTGGCCCCCGGGATGGGCATGGTCGGCACGATCATCGGTCTTGTGCTCATGCTCAAACGACTCAATGATCCGAGCAGCATCGGCCCGGCAATGGCCTTGGCGCTCCTCACGACATTCTACGGGGCCGTCCTGGCAAATCTCGTTTTCAACCCCATGGCGGGCAAGCTCAGGGCCAGAAGCCGGGAAGAGGTGCTGATCCGTTCCATGATCGTGGAGGGCATCATGTCCATTTCACGAGGAGAGAACCCGCGCATCCTGGAGGAAAAGCTCAATAGTTATCTCCCTCCCAGGGAACGCATAGTCCGGCCATAGGAGGCAGGGTATGGTCAGGATGAAGGAGAGGGCAAAGGACCCGGATCGGCCTATCCCGCCCTGGATGATCACATTTTCCGATTTGGTTACCCTGCTAATGACGTTTTTTGTGGTTCTGGTGTCCATGGCCTCCCTGACTGACGAATATAAGCGTAAGGTGGCCCTGGGTTCCGTTTCGGGCATTTTTGGAACCGGGGCTCAGAGTCTCGATGATCTGACTACCTTGGACTTGAGGCGGAAAGTTGATCCAGGACCGATCAACGAGTTCAAAGACTTGACGCCAGTCAAGATTCGATTGCGGGAAAAGCCTGACCAGGACTTGCGTTTCGAGTCCAATCGTTTTTTCCAGCGTCTTTCCATGGGTGTTGATGCACTTTTTGCCCCTGGTTCATCGGAGTTGACGGCAAGGGGACGCGAGCTTCTCTATCAGATTCTCCCCGTGATCATGGACAGTTCCTACCCGATGATCCTTGCTGGACATGCCGGTGAGGGGCTTGAGGAATTCGGTCCGGAGTATCAGCCCAAACTGGGTTCCAAGGTCGATTTTTCATGGAGCCTTTCTTTGGCCCGTGTGCAGTCCGTATACCGCTATTTTGTCGATGCCGGCATCTCTGCGGACAAGTTGCGGATTGAGGCATTCGGTCGCTTCCGGCGGGGCGGAAGGGCTGGGGGGAAAGAGGGGGGCACGTTCAATGGGCGGGTGGAGATCACCCTTGATAGGAGGATTGGCAGCTGGGGCCATGAAATTGCTGAAGCTACAGCCTTGCCTGCAAACGGCGAGAAGTCAAAAAACAGCATCAGCGTGAAGGACTTCCTTTTCCGTTTCGATTTGCCCGGAGGAGAATGATAACCGTGCGGAAGCGTGCAACTTCCACATCCCACGGCCCGGCCATGGTTTGGATGATCACATTCACTGATCTGATGACCTTGTTGCTGACCTTTTTTGTCCTGCTGTTGTCCATGTCCTCCATGGACAGATCAATTCTTCACGACGTGACCTCACATTTTCTCGGCGATATGGGATTGGCACCCAAAAAAGGGGCCGGGAGGATACCTGCCCAGTTCGAGATCATGAGCAACGTGTTGGTTGATCCTGTTGAGGCGCTGCACAATCCGCAGAGGATCAAGGATTTGCTTTTTCCTGACGAAGCTCTGCCCGAAGGCATGGCCCGAAGCACGCTGGAAGAAAATCTCCAGGTACTCGTGCGGCCCGAGGGAGTGGCGCTGGTGCTTTCGGACGAGCTTCTTTTCGAAACGGGGCAGAGCGATCTGCGCCCGGAAGCCAGGAAGCTTCTGTCCGGCTTTGGGGCCTTCCTGGCCAGTGTGCCTGTACCCGTCAACGTTGCAGGATACACGGACAACATTCCTGGAATCAGGAAAGATAATCATGTGTTGTCGGGAGAGCGGGCCATGTCGGTGTTGACCTACTTTCTGGAGTTTGGATTCGAGCCTCGGCGATTCTCTGTATCGGCATACGG
>JAAYCS010000218.1 GCA_012729655.1 Desulfovibrionales bacterium
CCCCGTGCTTTGTCAACTCTTTTTCCGGATTTCGAGTTCGCCGTGACGTATCCCTTCTTCACTGATTCTGCAGGGATGGAGAAGAATGCTCCAAAGCAACGGCTTCTCGACGTGACTCCTCCCTCCTGGATCGCGAGCGTGACGACGGCCGGTTTGCGGACAGAATTCTCCCTGGTTGCCGTCAGTTGTCAGGCCCGGGGGGCGTTTCAATGGCGGAGAGTGGCCTTGAGGCGGTTCGGGTGCAGAAGCAGATCCAGTCCGGCCTCGATACCGGGGACGAGGATGTGGGCCGCGGACAGCGCGGACTGGGCCACGCCCTCCGGCTGCAGGATAGCCAGGGAGAGACCGCCTTCCTTGAGCATGGCGGCATCGTTGTTGCCGTTGCCCAGGCAGATGCAGGATTCAGCGCCCAGGCTGCGGATATATGCGACTTTGGCCTCGCGCTCATTGCCTGGCTGGAGAATATGCACGATGCAGTCGCTCTGCCCGAAGGCGACCCGCACCGTGCCGAAGGTGTCCGCAGTGAGAATGTGCACGCTCAAAAGGTTTGTGAGCTGGCTCAGGCGCGAAAAGACTCCTGGCTGGACCCGTCCGTCCAGGGCCAGGGTGCCGTTGTAATCCAGGACCAGATACCGGAGGCCGAGTTTCCCGAAGCCAGGGATATCAAGTTCAATCATGATTTCCTCGATGGTTGAGGCTGGCCCGGGCCAGCATTTTTTCCTGGAACATGCGCAGGTCTGCGGCCCTGATCAGGTCCTCCAGGGGCTGGCCGGGCTCATGTCGAGCCAATCCCACGGAGGCGGAGATGCGCAGATTCGTTGCCAGGCCGCAAATCTCCCCCACATTGATATTGGCCAGGGCCTGCCCCAATCGTGTGACGAAACTCCAGGCCTTGGTTTCGTCCGTATCAGGAAGCATGATCACGAATTCATCCCCTCCCAAGCGGACACAGATGTCATATTTACGGACCATGGCCTGGATGGTCTGCCCCACAGCAATGAGAATGGCGTCTCCGGCCTCGTGGCCGAGGGTGTCATTGATGGCCTTGAATCCGTTCAGATCGATGAAAAGGAGATGCACCGGAAGGTTTTTGCGCACGGCAAAATCCAGAATGCGAGGGGCGTGGCGTTCCAGATAGGTCCGGTTGTTGATGCCGGTCAGGGAGTCACGCACCGTCAGCTCTTCCAACTGCTCGTGCTCCAAGGTGATTATCAGGGTGGAGGCCAGGATATCGCAGAAATGGCTGAGAAAATCCGTGGCTTTTTCGACGGCATAGCGTTCCGGATCCCGGTCATAGCCCGCCACTACACCGATGATTTTGCCGGGCAGGTACTTATGCCTGAGGGCGAAGATGAAGCAGGACCCGGACTGCGGATCCGTATCGCAACCCAGGAAAAACCTTGGCCCATCCACGCGCCGGACATCTCCCAGATAGAGCCGGGGAAAATGAACAGCCGGGGAGAACTGCTTCAGCTGTTCCTGCAGGCATCTGGGGCGGACTTGTCCGATCTGCGCAGGCACACGCCCAGCAAAAAGCTCCTGATCCAGGATCAGGTGCAGGAGGTGCATGTCGTGCAAATCCTGGATGGATTGGAGCGTCGGGGAGAGGTCCTGCAGCCGTTTGATGCGCTGGACAAGGTCGATGGTGCAGCGAAAGGTCTCGAAGCTGTCCAGCAAGGACCTGTAGGACGAAACCATGGCATCGAAGGCAGATTTGGAGGTCCGCAGTTTCTGGCGCAACTCTGCCATTTCCGGGAATTGCGCCGATCTGTCTGTCTGCTGGGCCATGGCCTGTCTCCTGGTCCAGGCATCCAGCAGGGAGAGCTGGCGTTTGAGTCTGGGCTGATCGTTCTGGATGACACTGACCTGCAGGGACGAGACAAAGCGCTGCAGCACATGCCACGTGACTCGTTGGTCGCGGGCCATTGTGTTCAGGTCAGACCAGGTTGCGCAGAGTGGCCAAAACTTCAGCGGCGTGTCCGGCAGCCTTGACCTCGGCCCATGTGTGGCGGATGACTCCAGAGGGATCAATGAGGAAGGTGGAACGCCTTACCCCCATGTATTCCTTGCCGTAGTTCTTCTTCAGGCGCCAGGCTCCGAATTGCTCCAGGATCTGGTGCTCCGGGTCGCTCAGCAGGTTCACCTCCAATCCGTGTTTGCCAGTGAACTTCTGGTGGGAAGAGACGGAGTCGGGACTCATGCCGAGCACAACGGCGTTCAGTGCAGAAAATTGATCCTTGAGGGTGGAAAACTCCTGGGCCTCCACCGTGCATCCCGGGGTGTTGTCTTTGGGGTAGAAATACAGGACCACCCATTGGCCGCGAAAGTCTTCCAGCCG
>JAAYCS010000219.1 GCA_012729655.1 Desulfovibrionales bacterium
CAGATTGCCGTCTATATCCTCGCTGTCCAAGTAGCGATTGTCATGTAACACTGTGCCAGGAAATGCGACTGATTTGACGATGAAGGATGGCTTATACACATGCGGCGACTTGCCGAACAGCATCAGGGCCGCCAGGTTGGGCGCACCGTCGCCTGCCAAATTAAGGTTGGCTAGCAGTTGCGGCAGGGCCAGGCCGGTACTTTCGACAGATCGCTGATAGCGCTTGCCAAAATATTTGCCAAAGGCGTCCTGATCGAGATCGGTGAATGTGGCCGGCCGAACCGGGACCTCGTCCGCATACACGAGCCCGGAGGATTGAAACAGTCGCTGCATCTCTTCTCGTGCGGTCAAATGGCGCTTGTCCGCACCACTTTTGACCCAAATCCGGCCCAGGGCATCCATGTAGGGTTTGTTCAAGCCCTCGGCTACATCAATCACCACGACAAGGCCACTTCCGGTCATGACATTGCTGGTTGTCGGATTAATGGGAGGACGAACGTTCTGCGAGGAAGCATTCGACAGCAGTTGATTAAGCCTGGACACATCCGTAGCGTCCAAGCCGCAGACATGTCCGTCATCGTCGATGCCAACCAACAGCAACCCCCCGCTTGTATTCGAAAAAGCGATCAGTTCCGCAGCCAGCGAGTCGATATTGCTGAAATCTCGCTTGAATTGATGGCGGCTGTCCTCGCCTCTGGCAATGATGGCAAAGAGTTCAGTTTCGTTCATACGAGTTCATCGTTGTCACAGTCTTCCCACCCGCGACCCTTGCCTACGAAAAATACTTTCGCCAACCCGGCCAATGTGAGCGAGTAGCTCCTCATTATCGATCTGATGGAATCAGGGAACGGGATCAGGTCTTCTTTTAACAATACTATATTTTTATATACAATTCCAAACAGTTAAGCTCTAAAAACTACCCAATTGCCATCCCCATTTGACACCAATACACGATACCTTTTCTTTACGCATCTCGACTGCGTTGTTCTCCGAACGGTCTCGCCACTTGGGTAAATCCGGGTTCAAAGTCCCTGGACTTCGGGAAAACACCTAGCGTATTCTGACAGTACTCCGCAAAGCGCCATGCCGTGCCATACAAAAAAGGGGTCATGGCATGCAGCGTGTTGAAATGATCGGCAATGGCCTCGTAGTTGGTATCGTAATCGTGTGCGGCGAGATTGCGTGCAGTTCGACATTCCTGCCATTGCCGCACTGATTCAAGCACTCCGATTTTTTCATAGAACGTCAAAACACGCAAAAATATAGAAACCTGCTCGCCCGACAAGACCGCCGCGCACCGCATTGCCGCGCCGAGCGTGTCTTGAAGCTTCGCGAAACGCTCGTTTATGGCGGACACCGTCTCAAACACCTCGACATCCATCTTTCGACTTTCCAGGAACTCCGGGTCGAGCGGCCACGTCAGCCGACCAATTGATCCGTCAAGAAAGTACGTGCACCGCT
Source organism: Desulfovibrionales bacterium (assembly GCA_012729655.1). Classification (GTDB taxonomy): domain Bacteria; phylum Desulfobacterota; class Desulfovibrionia; order Desulfovibrionales; family Desulfomicrobiaceae; genus Desulfomicrobium. The sequence goes on from JAAYCS010000219.1 coordinate 1,462, forward strand.
GGATCGCCTCCAGGAGTTCGGCCAGATATTCTTCTCCTGCCCGCAAGGAACCGCTCATGCCACCTCCAACCGTTTCGCATTGGCACCAATCATTTTTTGAAACGCCGAGAGATTCTCCCCCTTGACTCGAAACGACACATCCACAGGCAGTCCGAGTGCCTCCTCAAGATCCAGCACAAGGCGTGCATGCGTAATCCGCGGCACTGGCTTTTCGACATCGACCAGGATGTCAACATCCCCGCCTTTGAGCGTATCATCAAGACGCGACCCAAAAAGGTACACTTCCGACTTTGGACCAAGATGTCTCCTGACCATCCTTACCAGCAATGACTTCTGTCCAGGACTCAGTCGCATTACCCCTCCCGCAGACCTGGTGCGCGCCTTACCTGAAATTTTCCGGATAATCCCCATACGCCAACCCGATCCCCTCCGATAACGCAACGGTTGGGCGCCAACCCAAGCATGGGACCACGTCTCCCTTTGAGGATTCTTTCATTTTAAAAACCAATCCCGTCCATTTTTTCATTGATTGACTTCACTGTTCATCGAAATCACAGCTGTATCCCCTGATCCCGTGCGATACGCAAAATTTCAGGACGGCACGTGCGATCCGGGTAGTCCACGAGCACGTCGATTTTTCGTTCTCCAAGAGCCAACTTGACCCTGGCCAAAAAACGGAGCTGGGCTTCGAAAATGGCGTCGTGCCCTGTCTTGCCGGTCTCCACCAGCAGGTCGATGTCCCCGCCACGCCGGGCGTCATCCGCACGTGAACCGAAAAGAAAAACCTTGGAGTCTGCCCCGAAAGCTTTTTGTGCCTCGTCGCGCAACACTCGACGCTCTGTTTCCGTGATACGCATGTCCCCTCCTCGCGCCGGGCTCACTTCCTCACACCGCGCCTACCGAGCCAGCCCTCAACTTCACGCATGAAATCCGCGAACACTTCCACATGTCCGTCAACAACATCCTGAACGATCTGCCAATTCACGGCGACATAATCGTGCACGGCCACATTGCGAAGCCCGACGCTGCTGCGAAGGGCGTTGGCCGTGCGCTCTGGAATGACTCCGTGTTCTCGTAGCGCGATGAAGGCCGCCCCCATCGTGTCCGGAAGCGTTCCGGAGAGATCGGAGAGCATGTGTAAGGCGATGTCCACACTCAGTTGCACCGCGCGTTGGAGATTGACGCTCAAGATATCCTGCAGATCATGGTTTCGAAGCAGTTCTTCGTGCGTGAAGCCGCGCTTGGAGCGGATTCTGTCCACGCATCTGCCAAGGGATTCCATTTTCCGCAAAATGAGCATTTCATCCATGCAGGCTTCTCCCCACCTTGTCCTTGAGCGCCCGGAGCACCATCGGCCGCAAGTCTGCCCGGTATCCCAGCGCCCGAATGGCGAGTTCGGCCAGAAGGGAAGTGTCCCGCTTTACCGCCACCACCCCGCCAAGGACGATCTGCGCCAGAAACTCGCCCTGGGCTTCGCGCAGATCGGCGACATCGACCTCGCATCCCAGCGCCTCAGACAACCGTGCGCTCAGTTCTCCCCGGCGAGTTGGAGACATCTCGCCGTCCAGCACCACGGCCACGTCGGCATCCGAACCGGCATGGGTTTTTCCGGACGCCTGCGAGCCGAACAGAATGGCCAACCTGATATCCGGATCGGTCAGGGTTTGCCTGATAGCGTGCACCATGCTCTCTGTTTCCATCAGGAACACTCCGGCAGCCACTTCCCAACATAATCCCCATACGCCAACCCGATCCCCTCCGGCAACGCAACGCTCGGCCGCCAGCCCATGCCCCTCATCCTCGAAACATCGAGAAGCTTCTGCGGCGTCCCATCGGGCTTGCCGGGATCGAACACGATCCCGCCCTCAAAACCCACAACCTCCGCCACCATCCGCCCCAGTTCGGCGATGGTCACGTCCTCGCCGCAGCCGATGTTGACCAGGGGCGGTTCGTGGTCGTTGAACAGCGCCTCGGTCTTCCCGGCCCCGGTCATCAGGAATGCGCAGGCCCCGGCCAGGTCGTCGCTGAACAGGAATTCGCGGCGCGGCGTGCCCGTCCCCCAGACCACAAAATGCGAGTCCCCCCGCACCCTGGCCTCGTGCGCCTTGCGGATCAGGGCGGGCAGGACGTGGCTGGTGTGCAGGTCGTAGTTGTCGCCCGGGCCGTAGAGATTCGTGGGCATGACCGCCAGATATCGTGTGCCGTACTGGCGGTTGTAGGCCCAGCACATCTCGATGCCCGCGATCTTGGCCACGGCGTAGGGGCGGTTCGTGGCCTCCAGGGGTCCGGTCAGCAGGTATTCCTCCTTCATGGGCTGCGGGCAATCACGGGGATAGATGCAGCTGGAGCCCAGGAACAGGAGACGCTGCACGCCGGACTTATAGGCGCTGTGGATGACGTTCGTCTGCATGGCCAGGTTGGCGTGGATGAAGTCCGCCGGACAGGTGTTGTTGGCGTGGATGCCGCCGACCTTGGCCGCGGCCAGGAAAACCGGGTCGGGCCGCTCCTGCTCCAGGAAGGCGCGCACTGCGGACTGGTCCATGAGGTCCAGGCGTTCCAGCCGCACCCGGCCCCTGGCCTTGGGGCCGAAATCCGGCACCTTGCGGTGGGTGGTGCCGACGATGTTTTCGAAGCCCTGGGCCAACAGGGCGCGGACCAGGGCGCTGCCGACCATGCCGGCCGCTCCGGCCACGAGGATCTTGTCTGTGTTGTTCATCTGCGCTTCTTTTTTCTCAACAACTCATGGCCGAAGCCACTGACTTGCTTCAACCATTTCGACGTTGTCCGGCAAACTTGCGCGCCCCACTGGCCGGGCCAATGTCACCAGTTGCAACGATGCGTTCGGAAAGTCCTGCGCCGCTTCGACCAAGGCGCGCACCTCGCGCTCCAGGGTCGCCGGAGCGTCAACATCGGCGCTGACCTGAACCAGATACTCCTTCCCATCGGACATGCGCGCGTGAAAATCCACTTCCCACCCGCTCTGCGTTTTCACATACGCCACCTCGCATCCCCTGCGCTCCAGTTCGTGAAGAGCCGCAGTTTCCAAAGCGTGACCGATTTGGGCTTTGCCGGAGCGGTTGAAAAGAGCGATCAGTCCGGTGTCCACAGGATAGACCTTGCGGGGATTGACCTGCCTGCGTCGGATGGAGTCCGTGGCCAGGTGCACGCAACGCAGGAGGAAGCTATCTTCCAGATGTTCCAGATAGGCGTACAGTCTATCCTTGCCGATGGCCATGCCCTGGGAGCGCAGGTCGTTGTGAAATTTGCTTACGCTGAAACCGCCCGTCGGATTCCCGAGAAGATGCCTGACCATCCAGCGCAGGCACTGCGGGTGAGAGACATCATGGCGCTCGATGATATCACGCAAAAGGACCACATCCACATACGTGCGCATAAGTTCCGTCCGGCTGCGCTGGTCCAGTCCCTGTGCTTCCGGAAATCCCCCGCTTTCAAGATAGGTCAGAAGGGCCTTGTCCAAAGTCGAACGCAACCGTTTGTCGGGCCAGACCGCCGCTGGTGGCTCCTGGCCGGCGTGACGCAATGCTTCGACAAAGGAAAACGGGCGCACAAGGGCTTCCATGGCCCGCCCGCGCATGCTGCTGGCAATTTCACGCGAGAGCATGCGCGCGGAAGATCCGGAAAGAAACACATCGACATTTTCCGTGTCCAGAATCCTGCGGACAAAAGTCTCCCAGCCAGGGACAAGCTGAATTTCGTCCAGAAAAAAAACAGCCTTGGCGGGCCCACGATGTTCCGGATGCTGGCGATAGTATTCCTCGACAACGAGATCCAGATCCTTGGCCTGCATACCGGCCAGACGTTCATCCTCGAAACTGAAATAGAGCAATGCGGACCGTGCGACGCCCGCAGCCAGGCGGTCAGCCAATTCCTGCCACAGCATGCACGTCTTGCCGGCGCGCCTCATGCCGATGACCGCAATCGCCTTGCCCGCAACGCCAGGAACCCAGACATCCCTGCGCGTCAACGCGGGAACAGGCAGCGCCAGGGAGTCGGCTATTTTCTGGCGTATGATTTGTCGAAATTGACTTTCCATGAGAAACAATTATTACAAAAATTGTCCTTCTGACAAGGATAACTACAGACTAAGTCGTCCTTACTGGCCGCATATTTTGCTGCCCGATCCGCTCGGTGGTTGCCGGCATCCCACGCAGACGGGAACTGAACAACCGCCTCATTCCTGCGGCGTATTGACGCAAAACCCCGCCCGCACGCACAGCTCTTCCTTTTTCGCTTCTTCCAGATCAGCCCGAACCATCTCACCGACCAGTTCACGAAACGTGACCCTCGGCTTCCACCCTAGCTTCTCCTTGCCCTTGGACGGGTCGCCCAGCAGGGTCTCCACCTCCGTGGGGCGGAAATAGCGCGGGTCCACGGCCACCACGGTCCTGCCGTTGGCCGGATTGACGCCCCTCTCATCCACGCCCTGGCCTGAAAATTCGACGGTCATGCCCAGCTCGCCGGCCGCGGCCTGCACGAACTCGCGCACCGAGTGCTGCTCGCCCGTGGCGATGACGTAGTCATCGGGCTCCTCCTGCTGAAGCATGAGCCACTGCATCTCCACGTAGTCCCTGGCGTGGCCCCAGTCGCGCAGGGCGTTCAGGTTGCCCAGGTACAGGCAGTCCTGCAGGCCGAGGTGAATCCGGGCCAGGCCGCGGGTGATCTTGCGGGTGACGAAGGTCTCGCCGCGGACCGGCGACTCGTGGTTGAAGAGGATGCCGTTGCAGGCGAACATGCCGTAGGCCTCGCGATAGTTCACCGTGATCCAGTAGGCGTAGAGCTTGGCGCAGGCGTAGGGAGAGCGAGGGTAGAAGGGCGTTTTCTCGGTCTGGGGGACCTCCTGCACCAGGCCGTACAGCTCCGACGTGGAGGCCTGGTAGAAGCGCGTCCTTTTTTCCAGGCCCAGGATGCGGATGGCCTCCAGCATGCGCAGGGCGCCCAGGGCGTCGACGTTGGCCGTGTACTCCGGCGTCTCGAAGGACACCTGCACGTGGGACTGGGCCGCCAGGTTGTAGATCTCATCGGGCTGGACCTGCTGGATGATGCGGATCAGGTTGGACGCGTCGGTCAGGTCCCCGTAATGCAGGACGAAGCGGCGGCCCTTCTCGTGGGGGTCCTGGTAGAGGTGATCGATGCGGTCCGTGTTGAAGAGCGAGGCCCGGCGCTTGATGCCGTGCACCTCGTAGCCCTTGGCCAGCAGGAACTCGGCCAGATAGGCGCCGTCCTGGCCGGTGATGCCGGTGATGAGGGCTATCTTGGGCGTATTCATCCACGTAACGTCAATTGGCTGCATCTCTTCTTCCTTGTCTTGATCTCAAAATACGCATCACTCTTACACAATTTCCTCTCCATACTTTCTGATTTCTTCCACAAGAACCCCTCCTGCGGCGAAATCTTCCGGACGGAAAGGAATTGGCTCGATATTATTGTTTATCTTTCTGCGAAGCGGAACAATTTTGCGCCTGTCCATGAAACGGTCACCTGTAAAAAAAGAGGAAACCAAAGCTACATCCACATCGCTTTCTTCCCGTGCCGTTCCTTTGGCCCAAGATCCAAATAGCAGAGCCTTATCCACAGAAATTCCGTTTTCTCGAAGAACGGCGATATACTTCCTGACATCCTGAATCACGGAAGCTTTTGCGCAATCCATGCCTTCATCTCCCCGATGCATCACCAATCACACCACCTTCCAGTGCGGTCGTTGCAGAAAAGTCCGCTTCGAACCCGCGAACTCCTCCACCCCGACGACCATGACCCGCAGCTTGCGCCTGATCTTGCCTTCGGTCAGGCGCACATACTCCCGCAGCCGATCGGCCTTGACCTCGCCAACGATGAGCAGGTCGATGAGGCCCGAGTCCTTGCCCAGGGCGTAATCGTCGAGAATATAGACGGCATTCACATCGCCCAGATCCTCGCGGACCTGTTCGATGACCCGGTCGATGCCCAGACTCTTTTTGACGATGGAGTGCAGTTCCGGAAAAATGGGATGTCCGGTGTTGGCCCGGAAGAACAGGGAGCGGCCCTTTTTCTTTTTTTCGAGGTACCCGGCCTGGGTCAGGCTATCGAGTTCTTCCTTCACCGCGTTGGGCGAAACCCCGAATTCCGTGGCCAGCTCGCGCAGGTAGCAGGACACGTCCGGGTTGAGGAACAGCTTGAGCAGCAATTGGATGCGCGTCTTGGAGGTGAAGAGTTGCGAGAGCATGGGGATTTCGTACAGATATTTTGAACGATATGCAAGGGGAACGGAAAAATAAATCGGCCCCTCCCGCCGTGGGAAGGGCCGATGCTGCATGTACCCGGGAAGGGGGGTGGCCGCCGGTCGTCAGTTCGCGCCACATCGCACCCATCCTCTGCCCGGCCTCAGGCCCGGGAGACCCGGGCCTGGATGAACCAGCGGGACGGTCACTGCTTCTTGGCCGCCGGCTCCCCGACCGTGATCAGGTCCTTGATGGCATTGTACTTGGCCTGCCCGATGCCCTTCACGTCCAGGACCTGTTCCACGTTGGCAAAGGCATGGCCCTCGCGATGCTCCACGATCTTGGCCGCGATGGCCGGTCCGATCCCAGGCAGGGTCGTCAACTGCTCCACCGAGGCGGTGTTGATGTTGACCTTGTCCTGGGCGAATGCCGGAGCGCCGAAAAAAATACCACACAGAAGCAGAACAACAACCAGTTTCATCAGTCGAGCCATCACAAAATCCTCCTTATAGGAATTTTATGGCCCGCATAGCATATATATTTTTTCAAATGCAAAGAAATTTATAATGTAAGACATAATTTTTTTTGTCTTACATGAACTTCATGGATTCTTGATGCTTTGTAGATTCAATTCATCGATGCACACCGTACAGAAAGACTGCATCCTCGCCTGTTCGTATCCGGCCTGCAGAGTCGTGTGCGTCGGGTTCGGCAGAATTTCCACGGCATGATGGATAACCTCGAACAGCTGACGGCCGAGAAGGGCCCACCCGCAGCTCGTCGGAGGCCGCCAGCCGCGTTTCCCATTCAGCGGCCAGGGCCGGCCCCGTGGGGCCAGGCCGTGGCCGGTGCAGCGCAGGAGGGGTGCGCACCGCCGGGACTAGAGCATTTTCAGATCCCAGTTCCACAGCCCCGGGCGGTCCTTGAGTGCGACCTTGTCCGGCACGGGTTCGTGCAGGCGGGCGAACAGGGCATACCCGGCCTTTTCCAGTTCCGCCCACTTGGCGCTCAGGTCCAGTTCCCAGTTGGGAAAGGTCCACACCAGGCGGCCATAGGTCCTGGACCAGAACTGCTCCCCCCTGGGACTCTGGAACGGCTCCCGCTCGCGCAGGTTCTCGGATCGGATGCGGGACACGCACAGGGGGTGGATGCCCCGGACCAGGACGCCGAGGGGCAGGGGCGAGGAGGCCGGGAGCTCCAGGAAGCCCCCGGCGTCCAGTTCCGGACTGGCAAAAGCCCCGGCGAATCCCATGCCGGCCAGTTCGGCCAGGGCCAAGGGGTTGGACGCGTTACACATGGGCCCGGCCCAAAAGACGCTCCGCCCGGGCCGGGCGAACAGCCCCATCTGCCAGGGGGCATTCAGGACAAACTGTCGGGCGCCCAGACGGGTCATGGTGTCCAGGCATTCCCCCCAGGCCTTCTCTTCCCCGGGCCAGACCACGGGTGGCAGCCACCACCAGATGCGTCCGAAAACAGTGCGGGAGATGTTCCGTTCCACCCCGGGTGTAAGCCACACGGCCTGCTCGCTCTGGTTCCCCAGCCTGCCGGGCAGCACGCGCCAGACATCCATTTCGCGGGGCGCGCCCTTGTGCTTTTTTCCCCTGGGCAAGGCCGCGGTGAAGGTGGACTCCCGGGTCGGCGGCCCGGGGGTCAACTCCTGGCGCAGTCCGGACAGGATCTGCTGCAGCTCCCGCTCCCTGCGGTCCACCAGGAAGACAGGGGTCCCGGTGGCCGGCGGCCGACCCTGGTCTTTGGGCAGATCCAGGCGGCCACCCTTGGGCACGTCCCGCCGGATCTTCACGATCTGGTGCCCGGCCTGGTCCTCGTAGCCGACGCGCAGGAGGTCCCCACCCTTGAGGGGTTCGCGGGGGGAAAGATAGGCCTTGGCCCCGCCCTGGACCTTGGCCACCAGGCGGCCCGAGCCGGTCTGCTCCCGGTCCGCGATGGGGTTGGAGGGTCTGTGCCCGAGGAAATTGTAGTGCGAGGACGGCCGACCCAGGGCCATGTCCAGCAGGGCCAGGGCCGTCTTGCGCTGGGCAGGGTCGTTGCCGCTGTCGCGCAGCATGCGGTAGGCCGTGACCGTGTGGTACACGTAGTGGGGACCTTTCTTGCGGCCCTCGATCTTCCAGGAGGTGACCTGTTCAATGCCGGCCAAGGGCCGGACCAGCACGTCCACGGACAGGTCGTCGCAGGAGAAAAAGGGCAGCTTCTGGTTCTTCTGCTGGTACTGGCGGCGGCAGGGCTGCACGCAGCGCCCGCGCAGGCTGCTCTTGCCCCCCAGGTAGCTGGACCAGTAGCATCGTCCGGACACGGCGTAGCAGAGGGCGCCGTGCACGAAGACCTCCAGGGTCAGACCCTGGGGACACCGCGCCGCGACGGCCTTGATCTCGTCGATGGACAGCTCGCGCGGGAGGACCACCCTGCTCACGCCAAGACCTGCGATCTGCTCCAATCCGGAGACCGTCCCGGCGTTGGCCAGGGTGGAGAGGTGCAGTTCCCCCGTGAACCCGGCCTGCCGGGCCAGGGCCGGCAGGCCGAGGTCCTGGACGATGAGGGCGTCGGGGCGCACCTGCCGGGCCAGGCGCTGGATGAGGCGGCCGGCCTGATCCAGTTCCGGGGTCTTGAGCAGGTTGTTGACGGCCACATGCACCCGCGTGCCCTTGGCGTGGGCCAGTTCGGTCAGGGATGCCAGTTCGGTCAGGGAGAAATTCTCGGCCTCCATGCGGGCCGAAAAATTCTTCAACCCGCAGTAGACTGCGTCGGCTCCTGCCGCCACGGCGGCCAGGAAGCTGTCTGCGTTCCCGGCCGGGGCGAGGATCTCGGGAGGGTGTGCTGTGTTCATGCGTGCATCGATGGGTGAAAGGTTGGCCCGGAACCGGGGAAAGGGGGCGCGGCGGTCATCGTGGGGTAGCGCACGCGATCGGGGACTTGTCAAGGTCCAAAAGACGCCCCGCGCGGTGTGTCCGGGGCTTCAGCCTCTGCCGGGCCAGGGCAGGTCTTCCGGAGGTCCCAGGGCATGCAGGGCGGCGGCCACGCGCGGTTCCAGAAAATGCACGCCCTGGGCCGGAGGGCAGCTGTAGCGGAACATGCAGCCGTTCAGGTCGAAACGCAGGGTGTGGGCGTGCAGGTACATGCGGTCCGGCCAGTCCGGAACCCGGGGGTGGTAGATCCCGTCGCCCAGGATGGGCGCGCCCAGGGACTTGAGGGCCACGCGGAGCTGGTGGGTGCGGCCGGTCAGGGGCTTGAGGACGAAAAGGCGGAGCCCTGGCCTCACGGACCAGCTCATGAATCTGGTCCGGGCCGGGTTGTACAGGGTGCGCGTGAGTTTCCAGGATCCGCGGCGGGAACGGACCATGTCGCCCTGGACCAGACCCTGTTTCCTGGTCGGGGCCTGGTCCGCCAGGGCCACATAGTATTTCTCCACCATCCGATTCCGGAACAGCGCGGCCAGGTCCGCGGCCGCCTCCCGCTCCACGGCCAGGAGCAGAAGGCCCGAGGTGTCCTTGTCCAGGCGATGCACCGGCCAGACGGGCCGGCCCAGGGCCTCCCGAACCAGGGTGCACAGGCCCGGCTCCGGGCCGCGGTCGTGCACATCAAGGCCCGGAGCCTTGTGCACCACAAGGAATCCGGGCCCGCTCTCGACCAGTCTCCACCCCGCCTGACTCATTGCCACTTGGTGTTCTTCCTGGACTGGCCCGGGGGGTACGTGTGCCTGTGTTCGTCATAATAGCGGTAGGGCATGGCGTCGCCGATCTGCAACGTCACCGGGGCCCCGAGGCGGATCTGCAGGTGCTGCGGCAGAACCATGGCACTGCGCCACCCGCTGTCCAGATAAAAGTATACCCTGCGGTCCAGATCGAAATACACGCTCGCTTCCGGGTAATAGAAATAGCGGTGCTGGCTCCTGTACCCCTGGGCCGGGGCTTGGGCCGGTGGGCCCTGCCGATCCGGGGCGGCCGGCGCGATGACGCATCCCTGCACAAAGGCGAGAACCAGGATCGCAACGATCCAACGAACCATGAACATGCATACCTCCTTTTCCTATCGGCGCAGGGCCTTGTTGCGGCGCTGGGACAGGGCTCTGCGGAGCACGAGATACCCCACCACGGCCGAGGCCATCGATCCCAGCAGAACGGCTGCGCGGGTCAACGCCAGGGGCGCAGCACCGGCACCGAGCATCCCCCCGAAGGAAAGGCTCATGGTCCCGCCGATGCCCCCCAGAAGGGCCACTCCGTACATCTCCAGCCAGCTCACCCCGGGAGGCAGGGCGCAGAACCCCATCCGCGTCCCCAGCCAGCACAGGCCGAAAATACCCGCCTGCTTGCCCACAAACAGCCCCAACCCGAGACCCAGGGACCAGTGCGAAACCAGGGGCGGCAATTCGTGCAGGGCGACCCCGGCATTGACGAAGGCCAGGACCGGCAGGACCACAAAACCCACGGCCCGGTGCACATCCTGTTCGATTTCCGCTAGCAAGGTTCGTTCCCCGTCGTACATGGGGACGAACGCGGCCACGGCCAGCGCGGCCAGCGCGGCCGGGACACCCAGGGGGACCAACGCCCCCCAGAGCACGCCGCCGACCACCGCGTACAGCGAAAACGCACCCACCCTGGCCCAGTTCATGCCTGCCAGCAGGGCCAGGCATCCTCCGGCCACGACCAGGGTGGACGTGGGAAGGTGCAAGAACTGCACACCGGCCGTGCACACCAGGGTGGCAATGTTCATGAACAGGGCGGTGGTCAGATACAGCAGCTTCATCGATCCGGGGGCCCTGTCCCCGAACAGGGCCAGGAAGCCCAGACCCAGGGCCATGTCCGTGCCGGCCGGAATGGCCCAGGCCCCGGCCAAGGCCGGATCCGCCCAGTTCAATCCGGCATGGATCACGGCCGGGACCGTAACCCCGCCAAGGGCACCCAGGGCCGGGAGCCTGAGCCGGTCGGGCCCTGCCAGCTCACCGTCCAGAAAACCGCGTTTGCACTCCAAGCCCGCCAGGAGAAAGACCAGGGTCAGCAGGGCAGAGCTGATCCACTGCCCGGCAGGCATGGTCAGGGCCGCGTCCCCCATGGTCAGGGTCAGGCCGCCCCGGAGGGGGGCGAACAGATTGTGGAGCTCCGTGTTGGCCACAATCTGGGCCAGCACCAGGGCCATGGCGATCCCTGTGCCTGATAGGGCCTGCACATGCACAACATCTTTGAATGCCTTGGAATGCATATATCCTGTCCTCGTCTCAGGGTGCTGGGGTCCATGGGATCATACGGCCCAACCGGACGGCCTTCAACGAAAGATTCGGCGCAGACCGGAGTGGAAAGCGCCTCCGCCTTGAGATTTTCCCATTCCTGCGGTATAAAGCAAAATCCCGGACTGCCTCATCGGACGGGCACTCAACGGGAACCAAGGAGCTGACGATATGGATTTCTTCACCGAAAAGCTGTGGCACCACATCTCGACCGCCGAAACGGTGGAACTGCTGCAGGTCCACCCCGACAACGGCCTGGACACCTTCGAAATCAAGCGCCGGACCGAACATTTCGGCCCCAACGCCCTGACGGCCACCAAGGGCAGGACCAAACTGGAGCGGTTCCTCCTGCAGTTCCACCAACCCCTGGTCTACATCCTCATCGCCGCCGGCATCATCACCGCCACGCTGGGCGAGGTCGTGGACGCCGCAGTCATCGTCGGCGTGGTCCTGGTCAACGCGGTCGTCGGATACATCCAGGAGGCCAAGGCCGCCGGCGCCCTGGAGGCCCTGGCCAAGGCCATGGTCACCGAGGCCGTGGTCATCCGCAGCGGGGCCCTCCGCCGGGTCGCCGCGGTGGAGCTCGTGCCCGGGGACATCGTGGTCCTGCGTTCCGGGGACAAGATCCCGGCCGACCTGCGGCTGATCGCCATCAAGGACCTGCGCGTGGACGAGTCCGCCCTGACCGGCGAGTCCGTGCCCGTGGGCAAGGCCGTGGAACCCCTGGCTCACGACACCGTCCTGGCCGACCGCCGCAACATGGCCTACGCCTCCACCCTGGTCACCTACGGCCAGGCCACAGGCGTGGTCGTGGCCACAGGCGACGACACCGAGATCGGCCGCATCTCGGCCATGGTTTCCGAAGCCGACGAACTGGCCACTCCCCTGACCCGCAAGATCGCCAGTTTCAGCCATCTGCTGCTGTGGGCCATCCTCGGCCTGGCCGCCCTGACCTTCGTGGCCGGAATCATGCGCGGGGAAAAGGCGGCCGAGATGTTCATGGCCGCCGTAGCCCTGGCCGTGGGCGCCATCCCCGAGGGCCTGCCTGCCGCGGTGACCGTCATCCTGGCCATGGGCGTCTCGCGCATGGCCGCGCGCGGGGCCATCATCCGCAAGCTTCCGGCCGTGGAGACCCTGGGCGGCGCCTCGGTCATCTGTTCGGACAAGACCGGGACCCTGACCGAGAACCAGATGACCGTCACGAGCATCTTCGCGGGCCGCAAGGCCCATGCGGTCAGCGGCACGGGGTACAGGCCCGAGGGCGGCATCGAGGGCGGGGACGGGAACCTGGCCCTGCGCAACACCCTGCTCGCGGGCCTGCTGTGCAACGACACCCGCATCGAATATGCCGAAGGCGGCGAAAAGGTCGTCGGCGACCCGACAGAGGCGGCGCTCCTGGTGGCCGCGGCCAAGGGCGGGCTGGTGCAGGAGGATGAGGCCCGGCGACTGCCCAGAGTCGACACCCTGCCCTTTGAATCCGAACACCAGTACATGGTCACCCTGCACAATCAGGGCGAGAATGCCCCGCGCCTGGCCTTCTTCAAAGGATCCGTCGAGGCGGTCCTGGAACGGTCATCCCTGGAACTGATGCCCGACGGCAACGTGGCGGCCCTCGACCCCGAAGGCATCCGCTCCGAGGTGGAGCGCCTGGGTCTGGACGGCATGCGCGTCCTGGCCATGGCCTTCAAGGAGTTGCCTGCCGGCACGGCCCACCTGACCCACGGGGACCTCGTGTCGGGGCTGGTCTTCATCGGCCTGGCCGGCATGATTGACCCGCCGCGCCCCGAGGCCGTCCAGGCCGTGAACGCCTTCCACCGGGCCGGGGTCGAGGTCAAGATGATCACCGGCGACCATGCCGTCACCGCGGCGGCCATCGGCGTGCAGCTCGGCCTGGGCATCGAGACCTGCCCCGGCCGACCGACCTGCCAGGTCCTGACCGGCGCGGACATGGCCCGCATGTCCGACGAGGAACTGGTGGGCAGGGCCGCGGACACGACGGTCTTCGCCCGGGTCGCCCCGGACCAGAAGCTCAGGCTGGTCATGGCCCTGCAGAGCCGCGGGGAGATCGTGGCCATGACCGGCGACGGGGTCAACGACGCCCCGGCCCTGAAGCAGGCCGACATCGGCGTGGCCATGGGCAAGGGCGGGACCGAGGCGGCCAAGGAGGCCGCGGACATGATCCTGACCGACGACAACTTCGCCACCATCGAGGCCGCCGTGGAGGAAGGACGCGGCGTGTACGACAACCTGCTCAAGTTCATCGTCTGGACCCTGCCGACCAACGTGGGCGAGGGCCTGGTCATCCTCGTGGCCGTCCTGCTGGGCGTGGCCCTGCCCATCCTGCCGGTACAGATCCTGTGGATCAACATGACCACGGCCGGCTGCCTGGGCCTCATGCTCGCCTTCGAGCCCAAGGAGCCCGGACTCATGGACCGCCCACCGCGCGACCCGGCCATGCCCATCCTGGACACGGAGCTCATCATCCGCATCCTCCTGGTCGGCGGGATCCTGCTCCTGGCGGCCTTCGGGCTCTACGAATGGGAGCTGCAGACCACCGGGCACCAGGAACAGGCCCGCACCGTGGCCGTCAACGTCTTCGTCATGGTCGAGGCGTTCTACCTCTTCAACAGCCGGTCCTTCGTCCGCTCTCCCTTTGCCCTGGGGTTCTGGACCAATCCCTGGGTGGTCGGCGGCTTCTTCCTCATGATTGCCCTGCAGCTCGCCTTCACCTACGTGCCGTTCATGAACACCCTCTTCGGCAGCGCGCCCATCGACCTCCTGCCCTGGCTCAAGATCGTCGGCGCCTCCGTCGTCGCCTTCGCCATCATCGAGGCCGAGAAGTGGGTCCGCAACCGACCGGTCAAGGCATGAACAGCCAGGCGGACAGGCATCACGCCTGTCCGTCCGGCCATCCTCGATAGCCTCCGCATCAGCGCGGACAACGGTTGACCCCGGCGCGGCCTTGGGTCACAAGTCCGGCTTTCACCAACGCCAAGGGGGAACAGCGTGAACACCTACGGGATTGTCGGAGCCGGACTGGCCGGATGCGAGGCGGCCTGGCAGCTGGCCCAGGCCGGGCGCCAGGTGCTGCTCTACGAGATGAAACCCCATCGCTTCTCCCCCGCCCACGGCAGCGAAGGTTTGGCCGAACTGGTCTGCTCCAACTCCTTCCGCTCGGCCGAGACCGAGACCGGCATCGGCCTGCTCAAACTGGAAATGGCCGAGCTGGGCAGCCTGGTCATGGACGTGGCCCAGGCCACGGCAGTCCCGGCCGGCAAGGCCCTGGCCGTGGACCGGGAGCTCTTTTCGCGGGAGGTGACCCGGCGCATCCTCGGCCATCCGCACATCACCCTGGTCCGCCGGGAGGTCCGCTCCCTGGCCGAACTGGACGGGGAAGGGCATACCGCACTGATCGTTGCGGCCGGGCCCCTGGCCAGCGACGAGCTGTCCGCCGACCTGGCCCGCATCGTCGGCCGCGATTCCCTGGCCTTCTACGACGCCATCGCGCCCATCGTGCTGACCGAGTCCGTGGACATGAACGTGGCCTTCTGGGCCTCCCGCTACGCACCCGAGGACAGGGACTACCTGAACTGCCCCATGACCGAGGAGGAGTATCTCTCCTTCGTGCGGGCGCTGGTGGCCGGGGAGAAGGTCGCGCCCCGGGAGTTCGAACAGGAGATCCACTTCGAGGGCTGCCTGCCCATCGAGGTCATGGCCGAGCGTGGCGAGATGACCCTGGCCTTCGGCCCCCTGAAGCCCGTGGGCCTGACCGACCCGCGCACCGGCAGGCAACCCTTTGCCGTGGTCCAGCTGCGGGCCGAAAACAGGGAAAAGACAGCCATGAACATGGTCGGGTTCCAGACCAAGCTCAAGTACGGGGAGCAGAAGCGCATCTTCGCCACCATCCCCGGCCTGGGCCAGGCCGAGTTCCTGCGCCTGGGCAGCATCCACCGCAACACCTATGTCCTGGCTCCGGAAGCCCTGACCCCGGAACTGGAGCTGAGAAACCGGCCCGGGACTTTCCTGGCCGGCCAGATCAGCGGGGTGGAGGGCTATCTGGAATCCGCGGCCACCGGACTGTGGCTGGGCCTGCACCTGGCCGGGAAGCTGGGACTGCCGCCCCTGGAGACGGCCCTGGGCGCCCTGCTGGGGCACCTGCGCACCCCGGCCAGACACTTCCAGCCCTCCAACGTCCACTTCGGGCTCATGCCCGCCCTGGGCCAAAAAGCGCCCAAAAAGAAGCGCAAGGAACTCCATGCCCAGCGGGCCCGCCAGGCATGGGCGCGCTGGCTGCGCGAACAGCCGTTCCTCCGGCCCTAGCAGCCGTTCGTTGCCAAGCCCAGCAGCTGGCAGAGTTCCTCGTGCCTGGATCGGCCCGGCATTTCCATGACCATGTTCTGGATTTCCCACCAGGGAATCCCCAGCCCCAGCTTTCGGGCATTGCCGATCAGGTCGATGAGGTCTTTTTCCGTGGCGGGCAGTCTCCTGGCCAGCTCGAGCCCGTGGTCCTCCAGGCGCCGTTCCAGCAGGGCGCGGATGTCCGGGTTGCGGCCGAGCCAGACCGGAATGAACCCCAGCATGTCCCGGGGCAGGGTCCTTTTGACCGTCAGCCAGTTCCAGACCAGCCCTGGCATGTGCAGGCCCAGAAACGCCTGGGGCTGGGTTTGCCCTTCCGTGAAGTCGCCCAGAAGGGGGAGCAGGTCCTCTGCCGCCTCGCAGGACGCGGCCAGCAGGGCGTCCTCCTGCCTGCGGGAACGGGCCAGGGCCATCTCGGCCAGATGGCCTGCACAGGGAGAGGTCTGCGCCGGGACCGGGCAGCGCTCCTCGTCCATGGTCCGGTGCCAGCGACCCACCAGTTCGCGGCCGTCCGTGGCCAGGAAAAGGCCGGGCCAGTGGCGCTCGCCGCGCGGCGCTGCGTCCGGACCCAGCACATAGGCGGCGAGGTCCGCGAGTCTGGGCCGCCTGGGCGTGACCACATCCCGCCACAGGGCGGCCCCGTCCCATTCCTCCCGCATGTTGGACTGGGCTTCCGAGAGGATGCGCACGAATCCGGCCTCCACGTCCGCGCCGCCCGTGGCCACGAGCAGATCCAGGGCCCGGCGGGCGAAGATCAACCCGTTCAGGGGCTCGATGCGCGCGATGTCGTCGAAGAACCACGCACAGCTGGCAAAGCTGGCCAGGGCCAGCTGTTGCATGAGCAGGAGGCGGCAGGCATCCTGGCGTTGGTTCGGGATCAACCCAGGGAGGGCATGTCTGTCTAGGAACCCATCCAGGGTCTCGGCTCCCGCCAGGGTCAGGCCGTACTCTGCCAGGGCCAGGCCGGGCGTGTGAAAGAGGGTGGATCCGCGTTTGAAGAAATGCTCGTCCACGTAGTACTTCAGGTAGTTCAGGCTGCGGCGCAGAGGTCTCCGCCAGTCCTGCATCCAGTCCGGATGACTGCCGTTGGAGCAGCCGCAGTGGGTTTTCCAGCGTTCCAGGCCGTGGGCGCAGCTCCAGGAAGAATTCTCATGGATCTGCGCCTCGTCCCTGGCGGGATTGGCCTGCAGGTATGCGCCGTAGTTGGTCAGGATCATCCCGTCACGGCCTTCCCGGGCCTGCTCGATGACATAGGCCAGGGCCATCTCTCCGAACAGGAAATGGTGGCCGTAGGACTCCCCGTCCGTGGCGATGTGCCGCAGCCCGCCAGGAAAGGGACCGCTCAGCCTGGCCCAGAACTGCTCCCCGTTCTCCAGCAGGCGCTCGAAGGCCACAGCCCGGGAGATGGACCCATGGTAGAAAAACACGGTCATGGACTTGCCTTGAGGCAGGGGAACCAGATAGGGCCGCGTGGTGTCGAGGGTGTCTTCGGTCACGGGACTGAATTCGCCGCTCCCCACCGGGCGCACAGCCTTGGCCTGCCGAGGGGCCAGGACCGTGAACCGGATGCCGGCCCGGGCCAGGGCGGCCAGGGTCGCTCCATCCACCGCGGTTTCCGCCAGCCACATCCCTTCGGGTTTGCGTCCGAACCGGGATTCGAAATCCTGGACCGCCCAGCCGATTTCCAGATCCTTGTCCAAGTCCGTGGCCAGGGGCATGATGGGGTGGTGGTAGACCTGGGCCAGGGCATTGCCGTGTCCCAGGCGCCTGAGGCTCTGCCTGTCCGCCTCCAGGATGCGCGCATAGGCGCCGGGGGCGTGCAGCTCCATCCAGCGCAGCAGAGTGGGGCCGAAATTGAAGCTCATCCATGCGTAGCAGTTGACCAGCTCGCTGATCATGCCCGCGCCGTCGAGGCGCCGGGCATAGGCCAGGGGCGCGTAGCACTCCCGGGTGATGCGGGCGTTCCAGTCGTGCGCGGGAGCGGCGCTGCCCTCGGGCAGAACCTCCTCCAGCCACGGGTCGAAGCGGGGGGGCTGGTAAAAATGGCCATGGATACACAGGGCTTTGGTCATCGGATTCTCCAGAGAGTGCACGGAATAGGGAACTTGACCACATATCAGTGAACGCATGACGCCGTCAAAGCGGGATTCCGCGCACGGCGAAGGAGGCTACATTGGGATTCATGTCTGCAAGCGTGGCTCTGACCCGCTACCGTATCGTCGAGGAGGACATCCCGTCCTCCCTGTGGGCCGAGGTCGGGGAACGCCTCAAACGGAACGCGTTCAGGGACATCGACGCCAGTGTGGAGGAACGCAGCTTCGGGTGGGTGTCCTTCGCCAACATGCTGGATCCGGACTTCGCCCTCTGCCCGCCCGAAAAAGGCGGCTATCTGGCCTTCACCCTGCGCCTGGACACCCGCCGCGTGTCTCCGGCGGTGATGAAAAAACACGTGGCCATCGCCATGAACGAGGCCATGCGGACCATGCGTGAACAGGGCAGGAAATTCCTGACCAAGGAGCAAAAGGCCGAAATCCGGGAGCAGGTGGAACTGCGCCTGCGGGCCAGGACCTTGCCCGTCCCGGCCTGCTTCGACGTGGTCTGGGACACCCATCGGCAGACCGTCTGCATCGCCTCGGTCCAGCCCAAACTGACCGAGCTCTTCGAGGAGCTCTTCACCCACACCTTCGGGCTGCACCTGGAACCCCTGACCCCCTATTTTCTGGCCCTGCAGCATCTTGGACCTGGGCGTCAGTCCGAGGTGGACAACTTCGAACCGACAATTTTCGCCATGGGAGGACAGTGATGGATCTGGAACGCGCACAGACAGTGAGCTTGGCTCTGGGCCAGGAATTCCTGACCTGGCTGTGGTTTGCCAGCGAAACCAGCCATGGCCTCTTCACGGCCAGGGACGGCGAGGTCTTTTCCGTGACCGTGGAACAGAAGGTGTCCGTGCAGGGAGGCGAGGGCGAGGCCAGGGAGACGGCCGTGTGCAGCGGCCCCATGGCCGAGCTGCGGGAGGCCAGGATGGGCCTGGTCACGGGCAAGAAGGTCAACAAGGCCAAGCTGCGGGTGGAAAAGGACGAGGTCAGCTGGCAGGTCCTGGTGGACGCGGCCTCCTTCACCCTGCAGGGCCTGAAAACCCCGAAAGTGAGCATGACCCTGGAAGAGGGCGAGGACCCGGATGCCCGCATTTTGGAGAAGATCTATCTCATGGAGAAATGCACGGGATATGTGGACAGCGTGTTCGCCCGGTTTCTGGAGATCCGCTTCGGGGCCGACTGGCCGGAAGAGACCCAGCGGCTGCGCCAATGGCTCCGCAGGTGACCTCGGCCAGGCCCGTGCCAGAACCTAGGTGAGATAGCCGCGCAGGGCTTGGTAGCTGTCCGGATCGGCATCGTCAAAAGACGCCCCGATCTGGATCATGTCCCCCGCATGGTGCACGTGCATGGCCTGGCATTGGATGGAGACGGGTCTTTCCGCCCTGGGCAGGGGAAAAATCACATCGAAATGGACCGGCATGCCACCGGCTGCCCCTACCCCCGCGGTACGCCTGGAAACAGCAAGGCCGATGCCCCCCAGGGAGAGGTCGTTGATCCTGCTGGCCGCCACAAATTCCCCTGCCCCGTTCCGGCCCCTGATGATGGCCGGGATGGATTCCTGCTGGCGTTGGCACTGGCGTCTGTCCCGCAGCAGGATATCCTGGCATGCCTGGGAGGCCAGATATTCCTGCAAAATCCCATCGATAAACCCGGAGAGGGTGGTCTTTCTCTCCCTGGCAATTCGTTGCAGGGAGGCGCCGAGCACCTCGGTGGTCCGGAAACTGATCATGGTCGCCTTGGGCATGGGTCCTCCGCGGTCGTTCTGCCGGCAGTATCCGTGCAGCGCCAGGCTATGGAAAACCCATGCCAAAAGCACACTTTCGACAACCGTCTGAAATTCAGAATAATTGCATGTTCTGTGCCGACGAATGCCCTGTGCTTTTGTCCCGTTTTCCCGGAAATCGCACTGGGCGGACTGACTTTCGTGCTCTTTTTCCGGATACCGAGCAGGGGATGGATCTGATCTGTTGCCAGCCCAGGGTCGATTGACTATGTCTTGTCTCTCGGAACTTTCCTCTGACCGGGCGCGCCGCCCACCAGAGAAACTGCCCCCTTTCAGAACCACCCACGGAGGAAGGATGATGCGAAAAAGTATACTTTTGGTTTTCATAGCGCTTCTGGCTCTGGGATCGACCTGCTTCGCCGAAGACCTGAAAGTCGGATTTGTGTATGTATCCCCTGTTGGTGACGCCGGATACTCCTACGCCCACGACCAGGGCCGCCTGGCCGTGGAGGCCATGGACGGAGTGACCACGTCCTTTGTCGAATCCGTGGCCGAGGGGCAGGACTCCGAGCGTGTCATCTTGAACATGGCCCGCAAAGGCTATGACGTCATCTTCGCCACGAGCTACGGATACATGGATCCCATGCTGAAAGTCGCCAAGGATTTTCCCAAGGTCACGTTCATGCACTGCTCCGGCTACAAGAACGCTCCGAACATGGCCAATTATTTCGGGCGCATCTACCAGGCCCGCTACCTGACCGGCATGGTCGCCGGAGCCATGACCAAGTCCAAGACCCTCGGCTATGTGGCCGCCTTGCCCATCCCTGAGGTCATCCGCGGCATCAACGCCTTTGCCCTGGGGGCACAGGCCGTCAATCCCGATGTCCAGGTCCGCGTGGTCTGGACCAAGACCTGGTACGATCCGGCCACGGAGAAGGAGGCTGCCAAATCCCTGCTGGATGTGGGCTGCGACGTCATCGCCCAGCACCAGGATTCGCCCGGTCCGCAGGAAGCTGCCCAGGAACGGGGAGCGTACTCCATCGGCTACAACACGGACATGTCGTCCTTCGCGCCCAAGTCCCACCTGACCTCGGCCGTGTGGAACTGGGGTCCCTTTTACAAGGAAATGGTCCAGCAGATCAAAGACGGGACCTGGAAGAGTCAGTTCTACTGGTACGGGTTGGACAAGGGCATCGTGGATATCGCCCCCTTCGGCCCCATGGTGCCCGGGGACGTGCAGAAGAAAGTCCTGGCCAAAAAGCTGGAGATCGCCTCGGGCGCGTACAAGGTGTTCAGCGGCCCCATCAGGGACCAGGCCGGAAAGGAAAAGGTGGCTGCAGGTGCGGTCATGTCCGATGCGGACCTGCTCGGGTTCAACTGGTTCGTGCAGGGTGTCGTCGGCACCCTGGAGTAAGGGCCGCCTTCTGGGGACCTGCGATGCGTGAACTCTGTGCCGTCAAACGACAGGAGCCTCTGGGATGGGGCTCCTGTCTTATTTTTCTGGCAGCCCTGACCCTGGCCTTCTCGTTCAGCGGGATGCTTCTGGCCATGGGAGGCAAACCCGCCCTGGGTGGGCTGTGGCTGCTGGTGCACAGCGCCTTCGGCTCGGGCTTTGCTCTGGAGGACTGCCTGGTCAAGGCTGTGCCCATCTTCCTCTGCGCCACGGGCGTGGGGCTGACCTTCCGCCTGCAGATCTGGAACATCGGGGCCGAGGGCCAGTTCGCCCTCGGCGCCGTGGGCGCCACGTGGATGGCCCTGACCTTCCCGGCCTGGCCTTGGTACGCACTGCTGCCAGCCATGCTTGCCTGCGCATCCCTGGCCGGGGCTCTGTGGGGGGCCATCCCGGCCCTGCTCCGGCTCAAGCTCGGGGCCAACGAGATCATTGTCACCCTCATGCTCAACTACGTGGGCATCCTGGTTTTGGAATATCTGGTCTACGGGGTCTGGAAGGACCCGGGCAGCTTCGGCTTCCCCATGACTTCGGAGTTCGTGCCCGCCGCCGTGGTCGGCCGCATCGGCGACACGCGCCTGAACTGGGGCTTGGCCCTCTGTCTTGTGGCCGGCGGGTGCATGAGCGTCTTCTTGCGTTTCACCCGCCTGGGATACGAACTGCGGGCCTGCGGAGAAAACGTCCGCGCGGCCCGCTCCGCCCGCATGCCTTATGCCGGGCTGGTGGTCACGGTCATGGTTGTCAGCGGGGCCCTGTCCGGGTGGGCCGGATTTCTGGAATCCTCGGCCATTCTGGGCCGCTTGCAGCCAAGCATCATGTCCGGCTACGGCTACACGGCCATTGTCGTGGCCTGGCTGGCCAACCTGCGCCCCCTGGTCATTGCCGTGGCGTCGTTCCTTCTGGCAGGGCTCCGCGTGGGGATGGAAACCCTGCAGCTCGACCTGCAGGTCCCTGCGTCCTTCGGCAGCATCATGGAGGGTTTTGTTCTCCTGGCCATCCTGTCCGGAGGATTCTTTTCCCGCTATCGCCTGCAATGGAGAACCAGGGGATGAGCCCGGAAATCCTGCTCTCCCTGCTGGCGGCCACGATTCAGGCCGGCACGCCCATCCTTTTTGCCACCCTGGGCGAGATCCTGACCGAAAAGGGCGGCACCCTGAACATGGGCGTGGAGGGGATGATGCTGGTCGGGGCGCTGGCGGGCTTCCTGGTCGCCCTGCACACGGGCTCGCCGGTTCTGGCCTTTGTGGCCGGAGGGCTGGCCGGCATGGGCATGGCCGCTGTACACGGCATTGTGTGCATCGCCTTTCTGGGCAACCAGGTCGTCTCCGGCCTGGCCCTGACCATCTTCGGCACGGGCCTGGCCGGATATTTCGGCACCCGGTACATCGGGCAGACCGCCCCCGGGTTTGACAAATTCTCCCTCCCCATCCTGGGCGAACTGCCTGTCCTGGGTCCGATACTCTTCCAGCAGGACGCCCTGGTGTACACATCCTATCTGATTCCCCCCCTCATGTGGGCCTTTCTCCGCTATACCCGCTGGGGTCTGGGCATCCGCGCCGCCGGGGAAAGCCCGGCCGCGACCCGTGCCGCAGGCCTGAACGTCCTTGGCTTCCGGTGGGCCGCCCTCCTGGGTGGCGGAATCCTGGCAGGGTGCGGCGGCAGCTACCTGAGCCTGGCCTACACCCACCTGTGGACCAACGGCTTGACCTCCGGCCGCGGCTGGATCGCCGTGGCCCTGGTCATCTTCGCTTTCTGGAAGCCGGGCAGGGCCATGCTCGGGGCCTACCTTTTCGGGGGGGTCATGGCCTTTCAGCTCCGCCTGCAGGCCATGGGCACAGCCTTGCCCTCGTCCATCCTGCTCATGCTCCCCTATGTCTTGACCATCGCCGCCCTGGCCTTTTCGTCCTGGCGCGGTCATCGCACCGAAGCGCCAGCCGCGCTCGGCGTCAACGTCGAACCTTCGGAATAGGGCACCCACATGACCGAAAACAGGTATCAACGCACCTACCCCATTTCCTGGGACCAGTTGCACCGCGACGCCAAGGCCCTGTCCTGGCGTCTCCTGGACAAGGACTTCTTCAACGGCATCATCGCCGTGACCCGCGGCGGCCTTGTCCCCGCGGCCATCATTGCCCGCGAACTAGATATCCGGCTGGTCGACACGATCTGCGTGTCCAGCTACGATTGGAAAAATCAGAAGGGCGAGGTGAAACTCCTGAAGGGCATTCCGGGCAATGGCGAAGGCTGGCTCATCATCGACGACCTGGTCGACACCGGCCGCACCGCAAAACTCATCCGCGATCTCCTGCCCAAGGCCCATTTCGCCACCGTCTACGCCAAACCGGCCGGGCGGCCCTTGGTGGACACCTTCATCACCGAGGTCAGCCAGGACACCTGGATCCTCTTCCCCTGGGATGCCGAATCCCAGTTCGTGCAGCCCATCGCCGCCGGGATGCGGCAGGGCTGACCCGTGGCCTCGGTCATCGGCATGTCCACCCCGCCCGTGGTCAGCCTGCGTGGCATCACCAAGGCTTTCGGCCAGGTGCGGGCCAACAGCGACATCAGCCTGGACATCAGGCCGGGCCGGATCAAGGCCCTGCTGGGCGAAAACGGGGCGGGCAAGAGCACGCTGATGTCCATCCTGGCCGGTCACTACCACCCCGATTCCGGCGAGATTCTCGTTGACGGGCAAGCGTGTCTTTTCCGCTCCACCAGGGACGCCCTCCGGGCCGGGATCGGCATGGTCTACCAGCACTTCATGCTGGTGGAGGACATGAGCGTGACCGAAAACGTGTTCCTCGGGCAGGAACCGGGCTTTTTCCTTTCGCCCCAGGCCATGGGCCACCAGGTTCGCGGTCTGGCCAAGACCTACGGCCTGGACATCGACCCCGACGCCCGGGTGGCCGACCTGTCCATGGGCGAGAAGCAGCGCGTGGAGATCCTCAAACTCCTGCACCGCAAAAGCCGCATCCTCATCTTTGACGAACCCACGGCCGTGCTCACCCCCCAGGAAGGGGAACAGCTTTTCGTGGCCCTGAGGAGCATGGCGGCCCAGGGTAAGGCCATTGTGTACATCTCCCACAAACTGGGGGAGGTCATGGCCCTGGCCGACGAGATCGCCATCCTACGCAGGGGGCAGATCGTGGACGAAGTTCCAGCCCAAGCGGTCCACTCCCAGGCCGACCTGGCCAGTCGCATGGTCGGCCGCGAAGTGCTCCTGGACGTGTCCCGCGAACCCGGAGAACTCCGCCAGAACGTCCTGCGCATGCAGGGCGTGTGGGCCGGGAGCCTTCAGGACATTTCGGTCAGCCTCCGGCAGGGTGAAATCCTGGCCGTCGTCGGCGTGGCCGGAAACGGCCAGAAGGATCTGGTCGAGACGATCTGCGGCCTGCAAGCCCCTGCCCGGGGGGAAATCAGCCTTCTCGGCAAACCCTGGAAAATTTTTTTTGACAACGCACCCTGGCAGGGAGGCCTGAGCTACATACCCGAGGACCGCATGGGCCTGGCGGTCTGCCGGGGCATGGACCTGGTGGACAATTTTCTGCTCACCACCCGCCAGGGATACTCCACCCCTGTCTGGCTCCAGCGCAGCAAGGCCACTGCTGTGACCCAGGAACTGGTGGACCAGTTCAAGGTTTCACCGCCGGACGTGCATTGCCTGGCCCGCCAGCTGTCCGGCGGAAACCTGCAGAAGCTTGTCCTGGCCCGCGAATTCCATCGCCGCCCGCGCCTGATCGTGGCCGAGCAGCCCACCCAGGGGCTGGATGTCTCGGCCATCGAGGAGGTCTGGGCCACACTCCTGGATGCCCGCCAAGAGGCCGGAATTCTCCTGGTCACCGGGGACCTGGCCGAGGCCCTGGCCCTGGCCGACCGCATCGCGGTCATGTTCGGCGGCCGCATCGTGGACACCTTTTCAGCCCAGGACCGTCAGCGCGTCGACAACATCGGCCTGATGATGGCAGGCATGCATCCTGATGCCGGACAGTGATCGGCCCCGGCGCCAGAGGCTCCATGTGTTCGCTGCCGGCAGGTCATGGGTCCTGGAACGCCCGGCGGATCTGGAATCACTGTGGCAGGGCCTGGATGAGACCGACCCCGAGGCCGAGGAGCACATTCCCTACTGGGTGGAGCTGTGGCCGGCGACCCTGGCCCTGTGCGACTGGCTGGCCCGCAACGCACAGTCCCTGGCCAGAAGCCGCTGTCTGGACCTCGGCTGCGGTCTGGGCCTGTCCGCCCTGGTGGCGTCGGATCTCGGAGCTGAAGTGGTCGGCATGGACTGCGAGGAGGACGCCCTGCGCTACGCGTCAGGCAATGCCCGCCTGAACGGGGTGCCCCAGCCGCTGTGGGTGCGCATGGACTGGAACCATCCGGGATTTTCGGCTGGAACGTTTGACTGTATCTGGGGCGGGGATGTCCTCTACGAACAGCGTTTTTTCGAGCCCCTGGAAGCGCTTCTGCTGCGCTGTCTGGCCCCCGGGGGCCAGGTCTGGTTCGGGGATCCGGAGCGGACCGTGTCCCGCAATGTGTGGTCCAGATTCGCCCGGCGGGGCTGGAGGGTCAGAAACCAAGGCCAGGTGGTGGTTCCCTTTGAACACTCCAGCATGACCGTCAATGTCTGGGAACTTAGCCGTCTGTAATGAACAAGGAGGAATGAATGGGTCAAACCATACGTTTCGGGGTTTCTCTGGACTCCGACCTGCTGGAAAAATTCGACGCCCTGTGCGAAGAACGCTGCTACCAGACCCGCTCAGAGGCCATCCGGG
>JAAYCS010000220.1 GCA_012729655.1 Desulfovibrionales bacterium
CCGTGGAAGAGCAGTCTGTGACGACCCGCGACATTGCCGAAAACATTGGACAGGCTTCCCAGGGCCTGGACGAGGTCAACCAGAACGTGGCCCAGACCACGGGGGTGGCCACGGAAATTTCGGCACAAATTGTCGATGTCAGTTCTTCTGCCACGGAAATGCGCCGGAACGGGGAAACAGTCCGCCAGCATGCAGAAATGTTGCGCGATGTGTCTGAACAGCTGAAGGGACTGGGGCAAATGTTTCGTATCGACTAGATGCGGCGTTTCAGGAAGGACCCGTATGAAAAAGATTTTTATCGCTGTGTTGCTCTGCCTGGTCTCGGCCTGCCCCGGATTGGCCAGGACCTTCTCCATTTCCGTGAATCAGTTCGTGGAGCATCCGTCCCTGGATGCAGTACTGAAAGGTTTCCAGGACAGCCTGAAGGCCCAGGGCGTGGAAGCGGCCTTTGCAGTGCATAACGCCCAGGCCAACATGGCCACGGCCAACCAGATCGCGGCCCAGATCGCCGGAGAAAGCCCTGACATGGTCCTGGCTATCGCCACGCCGTCGGCCCAGGCTTGCGCCCTGGCCAGCAAGAAATCCCCGGGGCTTGCCAGGACGCCGCTGCTTTTCACGGCCATCACCGATCCTGTCGGGGCCGGCCTGGTGCGCAGTCTGGACAGGCCTGGTGCCAATATCACCGGCGTTTCAGACATGTTGCCCGTGGACAAGCACATGGCCCTGGTCCTGCAATTCTATCCGCAGATGAAAAAACTGGGCATGATCTACAATGCCGGTGAGGCCAACTCGAAGACCACCGTGGCCATGGTCCAGGCCCAAGGAAACAGAATCGGCTTCGAGGTTGTGGCTGTGTCCGTGGCCAAGACCAGCGACGTCTATCAAGCGGCCAAATCCCTGATCGGCAAGGTCGATGTCATCTATCTGCCCACGGACAACACGGTGATCTCGGCCCTGGAATCCGTGGTCAAGGTCTGCGAACAGGAGAAGATGCCTCTCTTTTCGGCCGACGTTGACTCTGTGCAGCGCGGCACAGTGGCCGCCCTGGCCTTTGATTACTATCAGCACGGCTACCAGACCGGTCTGATGGCCAAGCGACTCCTGGTGGATGGGGTTGATCCGGCCGTGACCCCTGTGGAGACTCAGCGGGAGCTGGTTCTGCACCTGAACCTGAAGGCGGCGGGAAAAATGGGGGTCGTAGTACCCGGAGAGGTGAGAAAGGCTGCAGACAGGATTTATGAATAGACTGTCTGGTCCCATGTCCCAGAGGCGGCCTGGCCGCCTCTTTTTGTCCCTGTTGCCGGACCTTGGGAGCGGTCTGGCGTGATGCATGCGTTCCGGGTCGGACGCATTCTGACCATGGATGCGCAACAGCCCGAAATCCGGGATGGCGGCATTCTGGTTTGCGAAGGACGCATCGCGGCCATCGGACCGTGGCGGGATGTGGCAGGGGACGGCCAGCCTCACGACCTCGGTCCCGGCACCCTCGTCCCGGGTGTCATCAACGCCCATACGCATCTGGGGCTATCACATCTGGCCGGGCGCATTCCCAGGGGTTTGGGGTTTCCTTGCTGGGCGGACAGGCTTTTTTCCATCCTGCTGCAGGAGAAGGGCACGTTGCAGGCTGCAGAATCAACCCTGCGCGCCATGCGGGGCAGCGGAACCTGCTTCGTGGCCGACGTCGTGGCGGGGGATCAATCGATTGCGTCCCGGGCGTTGGAGGCGCAGGGAATGGCCGGCCTTCTGTTTCAGGAATTCGCCGGTCAGGGCCGCAAGGGTGGGGCTTACCCCAAGGCTGGGGCTTGCCCCGCAGTGCGGTCCGGCTCCTGCAGCGCCGGGGTGCATGCTCTGTACTCCACCTCCGCGGTTCTCGCCCAGGCGGTGAAGCGGTGGTGTGTGGCGCGTGGTCGTCCCTTCACACTGCACCTGGCCGAGGTGCCGGGGGAAAATGAACTTTTTCTGAGCGGGTCAGGGCCATTATCAGATTTTCTGCGGGCCCGCCGTATCCTGCCCAAGGATTTTTCTGTTCCGCAGTTGAGCGCCGTGGCCTTTGCCCAGGAGTTGGGACTCCTGGATGCAGGGACCCTTGCCGTGCATTGCGTGCAGGTGGCTGAGCCGGATGTGGAGATTCTGGTTCGCAGCGGGGCATCTGTCTGTCTCTGCCCGCGCAGCAATGAATGGATAGGGGTAGGCCGGGCTCCGGCCCATAATCTCCATGCCGCCGGGATTCCTCTCTGCCTGGGCACGGACTCGCCGGCCTCCAATGCGGACATGGACCTGTGGGGCGAGGTCCGTGCAGCGCGCTCCCTGATCCCCAGCATTTCATTGGCCGGGCTGCTGGCCATGGTCACCCGCAACCCAGCCCGAGCGCTGGGAATTGACCGTGACTACGGAAGCCTGGAAGCGGGGAAGAAGGCGGTCTGGGCCACCCTGCCGGCGGACCTGGAGGACTGACGTGGATTGGGGGGCCAGAAAAACAAGGGCGGCATCCATGGGCTGCGGGACGAATGGCGGAGGTGTATAGGAGTCGAACCTACCGAAGACCTCTCGACCTTCCACCGGTTTTGAAGACCGGGCCTAGCACCGGCTAGAATACACCTCCCCTCGGGGAGGCTTGTCTCTATCAACGCCCGCGCCAATGATCAAGTTTTTCCGGGCTGACACAAAAAAATGCATGTTCCGACGAAAATTTGCTTGTCATTCTGAAAACCGGCCTTAACAGTTGGACCTCGTTCAGCTAGTCTTGCCCTCGGGCAAGCATGCCTGTCTCGCCTATGGAGGTTTTACCCTTTGAATAGCTTTTCCAAGAATCTTGTGCTCTGGGCGGCCATCTGCATGGCCATGATCGTGTTGTTCAATCTGTTCAATCAGCCGCCTGTGACATCAAGCGATCTGAACTATACGGAATTTCTGACCAAGGTGCGGCAGAGCGAGGTGGTCAGCGTCAAGATCCAGGGCTCCCGGATCACAGGCGTCCTGACGAACGAACAGAAATTTTCCACCTACGCGCCTGACGATCCAACCCTGGTCGATACGCTGGTCAAAAACAATGTGCAGGTCAAGGCAGAGCCTCAGGAAGAGGCTCCCTGGTACATGACGCTGCTCATTTCCTGGTTCCCGATGCTGCTGCTCATCGGCGTGTGGATCTTTTTCATGCGCCAGATGCAGGGAGGTGGGGGCAAGGCCATGTCCTTTGGCCGTTCCCGGGCCAAGATGGTGTCGCAGGAAGAAACCAAGGTCACTTTTGCCGATGTGGCCGGCGTGGACGAGGCCAAGGAGGAGCTGCAGGAGATCGTCGATTTTCTGAGCAATCCCAAGAAGTTCACCCGGCTGGGAGGCCGCATTCCCAAGGGCGTGCTCCTGGTGGGAGGGCCTGGCACCGGGAAGACCCTGCTGGCCAGGGCCGTGGCAGGAGAAGCAGGGGTGCCCTTTTTCTCCATCTCCGGTTCGGACTTTGTAGAGATGTTCGTCGGTGTTGGCGCGGCACGCGTCAGAGACCTGTTCATTCAAGGTAAAAAGAATGCCCCGTGCCTCATTTTCATCGATGAAATCGATGCTGTGGGCCGCCAGCGTGGGGCTGGCCTGGGGGGAGGCCATGACGAGCGGGAGCAGACCCTGAACGCCATGCTGGTGGAAATGGATGGCTTTGAATCCAATGAGGGGGTCATCCTCATCGCAGCAACCAACCGCCCTGACGTTTTGGATCCGGCCCTGCTGCGTCCCGGCCGTTTCGACCGGCAGGTGGTGGTCCCCAATCCCGATCTGAGGGGCCGCAGACGCATACTGGAAGTGCATACACGCAAGACGCCTCTTTCCGCTGAGGTCGACCTGGACGTTCTGGCCCGGGGCACACCCGGATTCTCCGGTGCGGATCTCGAAAACCTGGTCAACGAGGCCGCCCTGCACGCTGCCAAGCTGAATCAGGATAAGGTCACCATGCTTGACTTTGAGGAGGCCAAAGACAAGGTCATGATGGGCAAGGAACGCCGGTCCATGATCCTGAGCGATGAGGAGAAAAAGACCACGGCATACCATGAGGCGGGGCATACCCTGGTGGCCAAGTTCCTGCCTGGTACGGATCCCATTCACAAAGTTTCCATAATCCCGCGCGGCAGGGCCTTGGGCGTGACCATGCAACTGCCGGTGGATGACCGCCACACCTACTCCAAGACCTATCTGCAGAACAATCTGGCCGTCCTGTTCGGAGGCAGGGCCGCAGAGGAGATTGTCTTCAACTCCATCACCACGGGCGCCGGCAATGACATAGAGCGGGCTACCGCCATGGCCAAGCGCATGGTCTGCGAATGGGGCATGAGCGAAGAGTTTGGTCCCATGGCCCTGGGCAAGAAAGACGATGAAGTATTTCTCGGTCGGGACATGGCCCATATCAAGGACTACAGCGATGAAACCGCCAAGCTCATCGATCTGGAGGTCAAGCGCATCCTGGGCGACGCCTACAGCCGGGCCAAGACCATTCTGCAGGACAACATCCAACTTCTGCATGCCCTGTCCCTGGCCCTGATCGATCGCGAGACGTTGACCGGCGACGAGGTGACCAAGCTCATCAACGGCGAGCCTCTGGCTC
Organism: Desulfovibrionales bacterium; assembly: GCA_012729655.1. Classification (GTDB taxonomy): domain Bacteria; phylum Desulfobacterota; class Desulfovibrionia; order Desulfovibrionales; family Desulfomicrobiaceae; genus Desulfomicrobium. The sequence goes on from JAAYCS010000220.1 coordinate 4,586, forward strand.
AGGCCAATGGAGGACGTGTCCCCCAATCCGGCGGACCTGAGCAGCCCCTCGGGCCGCAGGATGCAAACGCCCGGGACGAGTCCTTTGCGCTGGATGAGGAAGACAGCAGCGACAAGGCCGGGAGTTGAGTCATGGCCCGGGAGAGCCTGAATTCTGTCTCCTGGGGTCTGTGCAGGGGGAGGACACTGGGTCCGGCCCCCTTTTTTGTTGTGGGCATTGTGAATGTCACTCCGGATTCGTTCTATGATGGAGGCAAATCGCTCCATTGCGAGACCGCAGTTCTGAACAGCTTGCGGCTTCTGGATCACGGTGCGGATGTTGTCGATGTGGGCGGAGAGAGTACCCGCCCGTTTTCCGAATCCGTTCCCGAAGCCTTGGAGCTGGAACGGGTGCTTCCTGTTGTTCAGGGAATTTTGGCAACGCGACCCCACGCCGTGATTTCCGTAGATACGACCAAGGCGTCCGTTGCCAGGGCTTGTCTGGAAGCCGGAGCGTTGATCGTCAACGATGTCTCGGCGTTGGGAGCGGACCCCGGCCTGACCGGGATCCTGGCGCAGTATCGCCCGGGCTATGTGCTCATGCACAGTCAGGGGCGCCCGAAAACAATGCAGGTCGAGCCCCGATATGACAATGTGGTGGACGAAATCTGCAGGTTTTTTGAAATCAAGCTCAGTCAGCTGGTCCAAGCCGGAGTGCCGGAGGGAAATATTGTCCTGGACCCCGGCATCGGTTTCGGCAAAACTCTTCAGCACAATCTGGACATACTGAGAAATATAACACGCCTATTCGGATTTGGGAGGCCAGTGTACATGGCCCTGTCGAACAAATCGATGTGGAAAGACCTGCTGGGCCGGGAAGGTCGCGAACGGAACGCGGCAACCATTGCCGCCACGGTGGCGCTCTATCAAATGGACGTGCGCATCCACCGGGTGCATGAGGTGCGCGAAATCCGGGACGCCCTGACGGTTGCCCATGTGTTGGGAAATTCCAGGCCGGGAGAGGGTTGGTGCTGAGTTTCATAGTGGGCAATCTGCAAGTCACCTGGCGGGACATTCTCGATGTTCTGCTGGTGGGGTATATTTTTTTCCGCATCATTCTCCTGATCAAGGGAACCCGCGCCGTTTCCGTGATTTACGGGCTCATACTTGTGGTGGCCGCGTATTTCGCCTCCGGGCAGTTCGGCCTCTATACCCTCAACTGGCTGCTGGGCAATTTTCTGGGTTCCATCTTCCTGGTCGTGATCATCCTCTTCCGGCGGGATATCCGCAAAGCCCTGGCGGTCATGGGCGCAACCACGATCTTCAAGAAAGACACGGTGCAAAGCGCGGTTCTGGACGACCTCATCCTGGCCCTGCTGCACATGGCCAAAAACAAAACCGGAGCGCTCGTCGTCATTGAGCGCAACATCCCGCTCGGCGATGTTGTGTCCGGAGGTATCGAGCTGCACGCCGCCTTCAGCAAGGACCTGCTGCTGACTATTTTTCATCCCGATACTCCCCTGCATGACGGGGCCGTGATCCTGCGCGAAAATAAAATCGAGTTCGCGGCGTGCATATTGCCACTGGCCGCGGGTCTGAAACACGAGGCCGCGCTGGGCACCAGACATCGCGCCGCCATCGGTGTGACCGAGGAAACCGATGCGGTGGCCCTGATCGTTTCCGAGGAACGTGGCAGCATATCCCTGGCTGTGGGGGGGCGGATCACGAGCAGTCTCAATGAGGTCCGTCTGAAGAAGGTCCTTGCCGCTGCATTGAGGAAATAATGTGGAATAATTGGCAATATCGAGCGTTGGCTCTCTTTATGGCCCTGGTGTGCTGGTATGTGGTCTCTGGTCAGGAAAAGGTTGAGACGTGGCTGGAGGTTCCTCTCGAATTCGTCAATCTGCCGCAGCACATGGAAATCACCTCCGGTTTTGTCAGCAAGATTCAGGTCCGCATCCGGGGGACGAGCAACCAGGTTCGCTCCCTGAATGCCAGTCGCATGGCGTACAAGCTCGATCTGGGCAGGATCCAGGCCGGAACAAACGTCATTCCCCTGGTGCCTGAAAGCATGGTCATCACTTCGGCGGTGGAGGTTGTGGAAATAAGTCCCGCCCGACTGGAGCTGGTGGCCGACGTCATGGTCTCCAAAAGCGTGCCCGTACACCTCGATTGGGAGGGGATGCCCGGCGAAGACATGCTGCTTCGCAGTTCCAAGGTGGAGCCCGAACAGGTCATCATCACCGGGTTTGCCAGTGCCTTGGATGCCGTGGACAGGGTTTCCACGGTGCGCATTCAGGTTCTTGCAGATGGAGCGATGAACGCATCCGGAAGGGCTCGATTGCTGCTGCCCAAGGATGTGCGGTCGTCGGTCGCTTCTGTGGCCTATGAGCTTGCATTCGGGTTCATCACCCAGGAAATATGGGTGAAAATGAATCTGGAAAGTGTTGGGTATAAAGGGTTCAGTTACACGTTCGAACCCAAATTCGTGCGCGTCAGGTTGGAGATGCCGGTACGTCTTCTCAAAGACAAGGATTGGCGCGAATCTCTGCAAATGTTTGTGGATCCTGGATCCAATCCGGCCATTGGGCAGAGTGTGATCCGGCCCGTGCCTCGTTTTCCCGAAGGGGTTCGGATTTTGGAGACAAAGCCTGAGGAAATTGAGATAATGATTAAACGTAACGAAATCTTGATGAACCCCGTGGAGG
>JAAYCS010000020.1 GCA_012729655.1 Desulfovibrionales bacterium
CACCTGCTGGACAACCCGCAGGCCTCCATCGACGAGCTGATGCGCTACATCAAGGCCCCCGACTTCCCGACCGGCGCGCTCCTGTACGGCAAGTCCGGTATCCGCGAGGCCTACCACACCGGCCGCGGCTCCGTGCGCATCCGCTCGCGCATTGAGATCGAGAAGCGCAAAGGCGACCTGGAATCCATCGTCGTCAGGGAAATTCCCTACGCCCTGAACAAATCCACTCTGGTGGAAAAGATAGCCATGCTCGTCAACGAACGTAAGATCGAGGGCATCTCGGACCTGCGTGACGAGTCGGACATGAAGGGCATCCGCATCGTCATGGATCTGAAGAAGGGCGTGTTCTCGGACGTGGTCATCAACCAGCTCTTCAAGTACACCTCGCTGGAAACGAGCTTTGGCATCAACATGATGGCCGTGGTCAGCAACCGGCCCCAGCTGCTGAACCTCAAGCAGGTTCTGGAGCACTTCCTGGATTACCGGCGAGAGGTCGTCATCAGGCGCTCGCGTTTCGACCTGAAGAAAGCCCAGCACCGCGCCCACATTCTCGAAGGCCTGCGCATAGCCCTTGATTTTATCGACGAGGTGGTCAGCCTTATTCGGGCCTCGCGCACGCCGCAGGAAGCAAAGGACAGGTTGCGCGAGCGTTTCGGCCTGTCCGAGATTCAGGCCCAGGCCATCCTGGACATGCGCCTGCAGCGCCTGACCAACCTGGAACGCGAAAAGCTGCTGGAAGAATACGCCGAACTTCTGAAACAGATCGAATACCTGACCAGCGTTATCGAAAACCCGGACGTGCTCAAAGCCGTGGTCCGCCAGGAGCTGGAAGATCTGCGCGACACCTTCGCCAGCCCCCGCAAGTCAGAAATCCTGGCCCACGATCCCGACTCCATCGATATCGAGGACATCATTCCGGACGAGCCAGTGGTCATCACCCTGTCCCGCAACGGGTACCTGAAACGGACCAGCCTGGACAACTACCGCCAGCAACGGCGTGGCGGCACAGGCATCACCGGCGTGCAGGTGGCGGAAGAGGATTTCATCACCTCCATTCTGACCACCTCCAACCACCAGTACATGAACCTGTTCACCAACAAGGGCAGGATGTACCAGATCAAGGTCCATCAGATTCCCGAGGGGGGCCGCACGGCAAGGGGCAAGCACGTGGCCAACCTGCTGCCTCTGGACAGCAACGAGTACATCGCTGCGGCCATGACCTGTCGGGACCTGGACCGTGAAAAATTCTATCTTTTTTATACCCGCCAGGGGGTGGTCAAACGCAGTTCCGTGGAGTTGTACCGCAACATCCGTACTGCGGGTCTCATCGCCCTGGGCATGCGTGAGGACGACGAACTCATCGGCGTGTGCGAGGTGGAAGAGGACGACGAGATGGTCCTGGTCACGGTGGACGGGTATTCCATCCGTTTTGCCTGCGCAGAAGTGCGGGCCATGGGTCGGTCGGCCACCGGCGTCAAGGGCATCGCCCTGCGCAAGGGCGATCAGGTCGTGGCTGGCGTGGTAATCAGCAGGGACACCAAGCAGGAACTTCTGACCGTAGCCGAGAACGGCTACGGGAAACGGACCCAGGTGGGACAGTTCCGGGCCCAGACGCGTGGCGGCAAGGGTGTCATCAATATGCGCATCACCCCCAAAACAGGGAAGGTCGTAGGGGCTATGATGGTCCACCCCACCGACGAGCTCATCCTGTTGACCTCCGGCAGCAAGATCATCCGCATCGGCATTGCCAGCATCAGCCTGGTGGGCCGAGCGGCCCAGGGCGTGCGCTTGGTCCGCCTTGAGGACGACCAGACCGTGATCTGCTTTGATCACGTGCCGACCGAAACAGCCGAGACGAGCACAACTTCCGGAGGTGGCGTGTTCGAAGAGGGCGGAGGCCTGCTCGACGACACGGCCGATGACGGGTTCCTGGCCGACGGGTTCAGGGATGGGGGAGATGACGACGAGGAAGGATAGTGGGGGGCCCCCACAGAAACGCTCGAGGACAGTGCCCTGCAGGCTGTGTGCCCCGATGCGTTCCACCTGGCTGGACGAGCGGGGACATGTCGTGTACGGACCATCCCATGAAGCGTGATCGGAATGCAGCAGGCGCTGGAGCACAAAGGGACGGGCGGTAGCCGGGTCCCTTTTTTTTGGTCACCGTGGTGTCAGCAACTGACGTGGGAAGGTGTAGCGCATGAATTGGCGGCACAAGGATCTCCTGGAAATTTCTCAATTGAGCAGGGATGAAGTCGAACACGTCTTCGAGACAGCGGCCCGGTTTGCGGAGGTGAACCAGCGGCCCATCAAGAAAGTGCCGATCCTGAAAGGCAAAAGCGTTGTCCTGTTTTTTGCCGAGGCCTCCACGCGGACCAAGACGTCTTTCGATATGGCCGGCAAGCGCCTTTCGGCCGACACCTTCAGCCTGACCAAATCCGGCAGTTCCCTGCAGAAGGGTGAAAGTCTGAAGGACACGGCCCTGACCCTGCAGGCGATGCATCCCGATGCCATTGTCATCCGTCACTGGGATAGTGGAGCCGCGGCCTTTCTGGCCCAGCGGCTGGAATGCTCCATCATCAATGCCGGGGACGGCTGGCATGCCCACCCCACTCAGGCCCTGCTGGACGGGTTCACCCTGAGTCGGGTCTGGGACTCTTTTGCCGGCAAGACCGTTTGTATCCTTGGGGACATTGCCCACAGCCGGGTGGCCAGGTCTGATGTCCAACTCCTGACCATGCTCGGGGTCAGGGTCCGGCTTTGCGCCCCCCGGACACTGTTGCCCGCCGCGGCCTCGACATGGCCGGTGGAGATCTTCTCCGATGTGGCCAAGGCCTGCGCAGGGGTGGATGCGGTCATCTGCCTGCGTCTGCAGCTGGAGCGGCAGCAGGCCGGGCTTTTACCGGATTTGCGCGAATACGCCAGCACCTATGGCCTCAGCCCCAGGCATCTCGCAGATGCCTCGCCGGATGTGAAGATCATGCATCCCGGTCCCATGAACCGAGGGCTTGAGATTAGTTCCGAACTTGCGGACTGTGGGGCCAGCCTCATCCTGGATCAGGTGTCCTCCGGTGTGGCAGTGCGCATGACTCTTTTGCATCTCTACCTCACCCGGGCCCGCGTTTCCGCGTAGGCCAAGACCAACGGTGGCACCATGGCGCACGTAGAAAGCTTGATACGTAATGTCTCCTGGCAAGGCCGTGACTGTGACCTGCTCATTGGCCAGGGCCGGATTTGCGATGTGGCGGAGGCGGGAACCATCTCGGCGGAAGGCGTGGAAATTGTTGATGGCCAGGGGCTACTGCTTTTGCCCAGCCTCATCGATGCCCACGTCCATCTGCGGGAGCCCGGGCAGGAGTACAAGGAGGACATTGCCTCGGGCCTGTCCGCCGCTGCCGCGGGAGGATTCGGCCAGGTCATGGCCATGGCCAATACAAGGCCGGTCAACGATTGCGCGGCGGTGACCCGGTACATACTGCAACAAGGGCATGCGGCCTTCCCGCAAGGTCCCTGGGTGCGGCCGGTGGGAGCTTTGACTGTGGGGCTCTCGGGCAAAGAGCTCGCTCCGGCAGGAGAACTGGCCCTGGCGGGATGCGTGGCCCTGTCCAACGACGGCCTGCCGATGGAGAACACAGAACTTTTCCGGCGGGCCATGGAATATGCCGCTGATTTCGGACTTAAGGTCATCGACCACTGCGAGGACCCCTTGCTGGGCAGGGGAGGAGTCATGAACGAAGGCGAGGTCTCCAGCCGTCTGGGTCTCAAGGGGATCCCGACTGTGTCCGAAGCCATGCAGGTGGCCCGGGACATCCTCCTGGCCTCGTATCTGCAACTGCCAGTCCACTTGGCCCACATCAGCTGCCGCCAGTCCGTGGAACTCATCGCCCGGGCCAAGGAGCAGGGCATTCCTGTTACGGCCGAAACCTGTCCGCACTACCTCATGTGGGATGAAAGCAGGGTCCACGGCTACGACACCAATGTCAGAGTCAACCCGCCTCTGCGCACCCGCGACGATGTGCTGGCCATGCGTCAGGCCGTGCGCCAGGGCGTGATCGACATCCTGGTCACGGATCACGCCCCGCATGCGGCCCATGAAAAGGAAGTGACTTTTGCCGAAGCGCCCAACGGCATTTCCGGTCTGGACACGGCCCTGTCCCTGACCTTCGAGCTGGTCCGCGGCGGAGAACTGGACTGGGCGGACATCCCCCGGTTGTGGTGCTGGAAATCAGCAGAGATCTTTGCCTTGTCCAGCAACGCCCTGCGGCCCGGAGATCCAGCGGACTTCGTTCTTTTTGATCCCGACCAGGCCTGGGTGGTTACGCCCGAGGTCATGCTGTCCAAAGGCAAGAACACGCCATGTCTGGACAAGGAGGTTCCAGGACGCGTTATGGCCCATTTTCTCGGTGGCCGGCGCGTTTTCTCCCGGCAGGCCGGCACGTTGGGGTCGGCGTTCTAAACCGGGAGGGACGGCCTTTACCTGTCAGCCCGCCTTCGAAGGAAACATGCATGGCCAACATCCTTATTGTCGACGATGACTTAAGCCTGCGCGAGGTTTTGGAAATCGCCCTGTCCAAAAAGGGGCATAAAGCCTGGGCCGCTCCCGACTCGGCCACAGCTCTGTCCATTCTGCACAAGGAAAATATCGCCCTCATCCTTCTTGACCTGCGTTTGGGGCAGGAAAGTGGCATCGATCTCTTGGCGCGCATCCGTGAAACCTGGACTGACATTCCAGTGCTCATGGTCACGGCCTATGCCGACGCCAAAAGCGCCATCATGGCCTTGAAACACGGGGCCAAGGACTATATCAGCAAACCCTTCGAGCTGGACGATCTGCTCTACACCGTGGAGCGGACCTTGGAAACGGCCCGGCTGAAGGAAGAGAATGCGTGGCTTAAAGGTCAGATCCGCAAGCAGTACGGAGATATCATTGGCCAGAGCCGCCAGATGCAGGTTGTCTTCGATCTGGTCCGGCGCATCGCCCCGACCAACATCAACGTACTCATCACCGGCGAGTCGGGCACGGGCAAGGAACTCTTTGCCCGGGCCATCCACAATGAAAGTCAGCGAACATCCCAGCCCTTTCTGGCCATCAACTGCGGTGGACTGCCCGACAATCTGGTTGAAAGCGAGTTGTTTGGTTTTCGTAAGGGGGCCTTCACCAGTGCGGACCGTTCCAAAAAGGGGTTGCTGGAGGTCGCCGAGGGTGGAACCCTTTTTTTGGACGAGGTTGGAGAGCTGGCCTTGTCCACCCAGGTCAAGCTTCTGCGCTACACCCAGGAGCGCTGCTTCATCCCCCTGGGCGGGACCGAGGAGCTGCGTTCAGACGTGCGTATCATCGCGGCCACCAATCGCAACGTGGAGCAGGGGGTTGCCGACGGGACGTTCAGAGAGGATCTGTATTACCGCTTGAGCGGGGTCAAGGTGCACCTGCCTCCGCTGCGGGAGCGGGGCGAGGATGCCTTGCAGCTGGCGGATTATTTTCTGGGCAAGGCCTGCAGGTCCCAGAAGCGGCAGATACGGGGATTCACTCCGGAAGCCCGGAGCAAGCTGCTGGCCTATGACTATCCGGGAAACATCCGGGAGTTGGAGAACATCGTCGAGCGGGCAGTGGCCCTGGAACCGGGGGACATGATCACGCCTGATTCCCTGGTCATTTACGAGAAGATCGCCACTGCTGATCAGGACAGCGGCATGCAGAAGGTCTTGTCGGGGCAGATGACCCTGGACGACTATCTCGGGCTGCACGAGCAAAAGGTCCTGCAGGAGGCCCTGCGCCGTTGTGGAGGACACAAGGGTCGGGCCGCGGAGATGGTGGGGCTCAATTTTCGCCAGTTCCGCTACCGCTTGACCAAGTCAGGGGAAAAAGATGAAGATGACTGAACTTATTTGCTGTTCCTCCGCACGTTTTTTTCCGTGCACGACCACTCAAGGAGAGATTGATGCCCCAGCCGATACGAGAAGCCGTCTCCATCTGCAAAACCATCATGCGCAACGGCTATGACGCCTATGTCATCAATGCCGCCCTGCAACGGAAAATTCTTGGCAATTCCAAGGAAGCCGAGGTGGAAATCTGTACGGATATCGATTTTACCGGCCTCAAAGCTCTTTTTCCGGATGCTGTCCCGGGCGGCGGCGAGACCGTGGCCCGCATCCAGCAGGGCGGATCCGTTTTCCTTTTTTACCCCGCGGATATGGCTGACGCCTCCCACCCAGAGGCATGCGTTGCCCAGATCACGGCCAATATGCTGCGGAAGCTGGAAAAGGACGACAGCTTTCCGATCCATCTCGCCTGTCCGTACATCCCCCGCTCCAGGGATGTGTACGATGGGTTCGAGAACATTGCCGGCGGCCAGATCAAGTTCCAGGGCATTCCGGACGAAACCCTGAAGCACGACTATCTGCGGGCCATACGCGCACTGCGCTTTTCAGCCAACTACCATCTGCCCATCGAGGAAAATTCCTGGATGTCCATTATCCGTGCCTCCCGTCGGGTGTTGGACTACGTCTCTGTGACGGACATCATGGACGAATGGCGCAAGGTTGAAGCCGAGAACATGTGGCGCTTCGCGGAACTGCTTTTCAACTCCATGATCATCCATGGATTTATACCCGAGCTGGCGGCCTTGAGCCGGATTTTTCAAGTCTTCAATGAAGAGGTCGGTCCTGAGTCCGTTTGGAGCCATACCTTGCAGGTCATGCGCCACTATCCTGAGGAGTTGCCATACGACTGGTACGGCACCCTGGCCTGTCTCTTCCACGCCTGCGGCAAGCTCTACGCCGGGGAGCAGTACGGTGGCAAGACGACGTTTTACCAGCATCATCGCATCGGGGCCAAGGTCACACGCAAGATTTTGAAGCGCCTGCGGCTCAATACCGAGGAAGTGGATCTGGTCTGTCACCTGGTCCGCAACCACATACGGTTTTTCTTCATGCTTACGGACAAGGGCATCCGGCGGTTCAAGGCCCTGGACGACTATCCCAGGCTCATCGAGATGGCGAGGGCTGACATCAAGGCGCGCAATGCCAATTACGCGGAATTCAATCACAACATGAAAATGCTCGAGCGGGCAGATATCCGGGAGGAACTGCTCGAACCGCTCTTGAACGGCAAGCAGATTATGGACATCGCCGGGATCAAGCCCGGTCCGGCAGTAGGTCTGATCCGGGACAGCTTGCTGCAGGCCCAGATCGCCGGCGATGTGAACAGCATTGAAGACGCCAAACGTTTCGTCATTGCGTATAAAGAGATGAATCAGCTTTAATAACCAGGATTATTCGGTTTCTTCTTCAGCAGAAGGCACGAGGAGCGCAGGATTGTCGCTCTTTGTGCCTTCGCGATTCCGGAACCAACCATGCACAATGCGCAACATTCTTGAACTGATCTATCCTGAACTGGAGCACGCGGTCCTGGCCATGGGACATCAGGCGTTCCGCGCCCGACAGCTCTGGCAGTGGTTGTGGCGGCGGGGTGTGCGCGAGTATGGCCCCATGACAAACCTGGCCAGGGAATTCCGGGAGGACCTGGCCCAGGAATGGGCCATTGCCTGGCCCGAGGTGACCGAAGTCCGCACCAGTTCCGACGGGACCATCAAGTTTCTGCTGCGCATGGTTGACGGGGCAACGGTGGAAACGGTGCTTATCCCGGACAAAAGCCGCTATACGCAATGCCTGTCCTGTCAGGTCGGCTGTCCCATGGGCTGCAGTTTCTGCAGTACGGGGCAGATGGGGTATGTGCGGAACATGACCGGAGGCGAGATCGCGGCCCAGGTGCTGGTGGCCAGGGAGCATTTGCGGGGGCATGGTTTGGCCGTGGAAGTGAAGAATCTGGTGTATATGGGCATGGGAGAACCGTTGTTGAACTGGGACGAGGTGAGAAAGAGTCTGCACATCCTCTCCTACCCTGAGGGGTTGGAATTCTCCCGGCGGCGGATCACCCTGTCGACGTGCGCCATCAAGGGAAAGCTGGACGTGTTCGGAAGGGAAGGACTGGCCTTGCCGGCCATTTCCCTGCACGCCCCGACCCAGGATATCCGGAAGAGGCTCATGCCTGGCGCGGCCAAATGGCCCATCGAAGAGCTGATCAAGGCCCTGCAGGAATTCGAGTTGCGACCCCGGGAGCGGGTGACGATCGAATACATCCTCATCCGGGGTGTCAACGACGGGATCGAGCATGCCCGGCAACTTGTGCGCCTTCTGTCGCACCTCAAATGCAAGATCAACCTCATTGCCTATAACGCCGGACCGGGGATCGCCTACGAGGCACCGGACCCAGCAGCAGTGATGGCCTTCGAGGAATTTCTGCGCAAAAAGGGGTTCACTGTAACCCTGCGCAAAAGCAAAGGACAGGATATCGCGGCGGCCTGCGGCCAGCTCAAGACCGAGGTGGAGCGTACGCAGGGAGAAAGGAAGAATGAACAAGGATTCATCAATGGATAAACGTGATTTACCTGATTTTAACAAGGCCGGCGGGCTGGTGCCGGTCATCGCCCAGGACGGAGCGAGCGGGGAAGTGCTTATGCTCGCCTTCATGAACGAGGAGGCCTGGAACGAGACGCTCAGGACAAACGAGGTGCACTACTACAGCCGCAGTCGCCAGAGCCTGTGGCACAAGGGCGGCACGTCCGGCCACGTGCAGAAGGTCAGGTCCATCCGCCTGGACTGCGACCGGGACGCGGTGCTCATCATCGTGGACCAAGTCGGTGGAGCGGCCTGCCATACGGGACGCAGAAGCTGTTTTTATCGCGAACGCGACGCGCAGGGGCAGTGGACGGACTGCTCTCCCATGATGTTCGATCCCAAGGAGGTTTACAGATAATGGTTGACGGAAAAATCATGCGTATCGGCATTCCCAAGGGTTCACTTGAAGAGGCCACAGTCAAGCTCTTTGCAAAGGCTGGGTGGAAGGTGACCTCGCACCACCGGAACTATTTTCCAGAAATAAACGACCCCGAACTGACCTGCTCACTGTGCCGCGCCCAGGAAATGGCACGGTATGTCGAAAGCGGCCTGCTCGATGCCGGCCTGACGGGCAAGGATTGGATCCTGGAAAACGAATCCGATGTTGTCATTGTCGACGACCTCATCTACTCCAAGGCCAGTAATCGCCCTGCGAAGTGGGTGCTGGCTGTGGCTGGCGACTCGCCCTACAAACGTCCCGAGGATCTGGCTGGGAAGAAAATCGCCACGGAATTCGTGGGTTACACCCGCCGTTATTTTGAGACTGCAGGCATTCCCGTGGATGTGGAATACTCCTGGGGGGCAACCGAGGCCAAGGTTGTGGAAGGTCTGGTGGATGGCGTTGTGGAGATCACCGAGACCGGCACGACCATCAAGGCCCACGGACTGAGGATCATTGCCGAGTTGCTGCAGACCAACACCCAGCTCATCGCCAACAAGGAATCCTGGAAGGATCCATGGAAGCGGGCCAAGATAGAGAACATGAATACCCTCTTGCAGGGTGCGCTGAGGGCAGAGAAGCTGGTGGCGCTGAAGATGAACGCACCAGGGGATGCCGTGGACAGAGTCATGGCTCTGCTTCCGAGCATGAACTCGCCGACTGTGGCCCATCTGCACAATTCCGACTGGATGTCCATCGAGACGGTGGTGGACATTTCCCTGGTCCGGGACTTGGTGCCCAGGCTCCAGGCAGTTGGAGCCCAGGCCATCATAGAGTATTCCCTGAACAAGGTCATCTAACCACAGGTTCCCTGGCGGGGACCGCGCAGGAACAACGGCATGAAGATCTGTACGTGGATGCTTATTCTCTGCATTGCCCTGGCCGGATGCGCCGCGCGGGGAGGATCAGGCATTTCTTCCGGGGGCATGAACCAGCAGGAAGTGGAGCTGCGGTTGAATCTGGCGGAGTCCTATATCAACAACCGTCAGCCGCAGTTTGCCCTGCAGGAACTCCTGAAGGTGCAGTCCTCTGCCGATCACCTGTCCCGATACCATTTTGATTCAGGCCTCGCATACATCGGCCTGGAAGAATGGGAAAAGGCACGGCAGGGTTTTGCGCAGGCAGTGCAGATCGATGACAATTTCGCCGAGGCCTGGAACAACCTGGGAAAGATCAACGAGGTGTTGAGGCGGGACAAGGAAGCCGAAGATGCCTATCGCAAGGCCCTGGGCATTCTGACCTATGTCACGCCAGAATTTCCGGCCTACAACCTGGGTGCGCTCATGCTGCGTCAAGGCCGGGTCAAGGAAGCAGAGGAATTAGGGCGCAAAGCCCTGGCCCGCAACTGGCGATACATCCCGGCCTACAAACTTCTGGCCGACGCCATGGTGGCCCAGAATCGCATGGAAGAAGCCGAGTCCGTGCTGAAGAGCGGCCTGGAGGCGGACATGGACAGTGCCTCAACCATGCTGGCCCTGGCCGAGCACCAGGTGCGCATGGGCAAGAGCACAGAGGCGCAGGAGATATTCCAGCGCATCATCACCCAGAGCCCCAGATCCAATGAAGCCAAAGTGGCCAAGGATTACCTGGGACTCCTCCAGTGACGGGGCCGGGGATGCCCCGCGCATCCTCGGCATCAATCCATGGATCCACGATTTCGCAGCCTTTAACCTCTGGGCAAGGCCCGGCGGGTTGTTGTCTGTCCTGGCCATGCTGCGCGCTGGCGGAGCGCAGGTGGCCCTCATGGACTGCCTGGACCAGACCTGGTCCGATGTGCCCTGGCCCAAGCCCCGGGCCTGGGGCCACGGGCATTACCCCAAGGAGCATATCCCCAAACCCTTCGCCCTGCGCGCCGTGCCCAGACAATTCAGCCGTTACGGCCACTCCCCTTCGGTCGTGAGAGATGCGTTGCGGCTGCTCTCGCCGCCCCCCGACTTGGTACTGCTCACCACCTCCATGACCTACTGGTATCCTGGCGCTGCAGAGGCCCTGGCCATGGCCCGGGAACTCTGGCCCGGAGTGCCCGTGGTTCTGGGCGGGATCTATGCCACCCTCTGCCCGGAGCACGCGCAGGGGCTGGGTGCCGATGCGGTCCTGGGAGGGCGTCTCGAAGATCCTCTATGCTGGAGGGGGCTCTGGAAACTGCTGGGCTGTTCCGCTCCGCCCTTGCCTGCAGGGTCCGGGTTGGAATTGGCCCTGGACCTGTACGCAGCTCCCCGGTTTTCTGTCATCCTCGGCTCCCGCGGGTGCCCGTTCCATTGTCCGTACTGCGCAAGTCATACCCTGCATCCCGCTTTCCGGCAGGCAGAAGGCGAGACGGTGTTGTCCGGAGTGCGCGCTGAATTCGCGCGGGGGGTGAGGGATTTCGCTTTTTACGATGATGCGTTGCTGGTCAGCCCTGAAACCTGGCTTTGGCCCCTGCTGGAGTGGTTGGAGGGCAAGGGCGCGCAGTTGCATACGCCCAACGCCATGCATGCACGCTTTCTTACTCCCGAGTCGTGCAGGAGGCTCAAACGCGCTGGGCTGAGCACGGTGCGACTGGGGCTGGAGACTGTGGACTTCGAGCACAGGCTTGACGCGAAACTGTCGCTCCAGGAGTGGGAGGCAGGTATGGCAGCCCTGCGCGAGGCAGGATTCGGTCCTGGGGAGGTTGGGGCTTACATCCTCTTTGGACTCCCGGATCAGGATCCTGGAGTTGTGCAGCGCGCCATCATCATGGCCAAATCCTGGGGAATCCGGCCGGAGTTGGCCCACTTCACACCCATACCTTCCAGCCGGCTCTTTGGCCGGGCGTGCGAGGTGTCGTCCTATCCGCTGGCGAAAGAGACACTCTGCCAGAACAATTCCATCTGGCCCTGCGTGTCCGGCGGGTTTTCTTGGGAGCACGTGCGTTTCTGGCGCAGGTTGTTGGACGAATGAGGGCTGCCAGAGGGGCTGACAACGGCTGCAGCGGGGAAAAAGCCTATTCCGGATCGACGCGGAGGAGGTCCTCCTCGTTCAGGTCTTCCGGATATTCGCCTGAATCGAGATCGCAGAATCCGAATCCCACAGAACAAATGGGCAGACCCAGCAGTTCCACAAGACTGAGATGCCTGTCCATGGCCAGGGAAAAACCACAATCGCTGTCCGGGCAGTGCAAAATGTCATTGACTTCTTCCCCGGAGGCATCGGTGTTGAAGAGTTGGACCAGGATTTCGGGATTGCCGCCCCGGCTCTTGATCTCGCTTTTGGCTTCAGCATCGAAGGAAGGGGCCGGGGACTTGTAGGAGTCCAGGAGCTCGCCGTCCGAGTAGAGCCAGTACCGGAAAAGCTCCTCGTTCACGGCCTGCACGGCCAGGGCTGGGCAGCCGAAACAGCCGGACAGGTCTTGGGCCAAGTCGGTGATGATGCTGGCGTCGCCTTCATCGCTGTCCATTTCATAGACCGTAGTCAGTCCGCCCTCGGTTGGGGAAACAAAGGCCGAACGTCCCTGGTTGCCGAGTTCCTGCAGAATATCCTGCGCATTTGGGCCTTTGAGTGTGATGTTGGAGTACATGGTTCCCATAAGGGCTCCTTCAAGCAGATTGGGGATCAAGATGCAAGCCTGTGCGAAGACAATGAAGGTCAGTCGATGCTGTCCTGAGGTGTAGCTACCCTTTGGCCTGCGTGTCTTGTCAAGTCCGAAAATGTGGAAAGGCCTGCGTCGAACCGGAAGGGTGATTTTCGCTCTTCGTGGGGCTTGAGAAAGCGAGAGGCTTCGCGTACCGCCAGATGACAGCCGCCGTGATGGGGCCGATGCGACACAGGAGAACATGCCGGGGCATGTTGGAGACATATTTTACGGAGGGTTCATGAACGCAGTGAAGGCGCTCTGCGCCGGTGAAAGTGGCAAAGGTGTGGTCATTCAGGGGAACATGGCATTTGCCGTAGGCTGTGTCAGGGCAGGGATACATGCTGCCGACGGGTATCCCGGGACGCCCAGCACAGAGGTCATCGACAAGGGCCTGTCCCAGGTCCAGGACATGATCACCGTGGGCTGGTCCGTGAACGAGGCCGTGGCCGCGGGCGTGGGCTTCGGCCACACCCTGGCCGGCAGCGACTGCGTGGTGACCATGAAGATCCCGGGCCTGTTCCAGGCCGCCGACGTCATCACCAGCGCCGCCTTCTACACCGGGCAGCGCGGCAGCCTCGTCTACTACATCGCCAGCGACTACACGCCCAGCTCCACCCAGCACCTGGTGGACCCTCGCTACGTGCTGAAGAGCTGTTGCGTGCCGGTCTTCGAGCCGCGCAACCACCAGGAGATGCACGAGGCCGCGCGGATTGCCGCCGACCTGGGCCGTCGGTTCAACACCCCCGTGGCCGTCATCGCCTCGGGCGTGCTCTGCCACAGCGAAGGCTTGGTCCGGCTCATGGGCACGACCGTGCGCGAGAAGGCCCCCCTGCCCGAGAAAATGAGCGACTTCATCACCCTGCCCAACCGGGCGCGCATGTTCCACGACCAGGTCCGCACCACGCGCATCCCGGCCCTGCGCCGGATGGTCGAGGACAGCCCCTTGAATGCCTGGACCAAGGGCGACGGCTCCATCGGCATCATCACCCACGGCGTGAACACACTCTTCGTCGAGGAGGTCAAGTCCGCCACGGGCAAGAACATCGACGTCCTGTCCCTGGGCTTCACCTACCCCCTGCCCATGGACCTCATCCGCCGCTTTTGCGAGAGCGTTACCGGCCCCGTCTTCGTCGTGGAGGACGGCTACCGCTTCATCCAGGAGAGCATCCTGGCCGAAGGTATCGCCGTTGAAGGCAAGGGCCAGGACGAGACCGTCACCGAATGGTCCCCGGCCCTCATCGCCGCCCGTCTGGGCCTGCCTGTGCGAGCCGGGAAGCCCGGCGCGGCCAGTCTGCCCCGACCGCCCATGATCTGCGCAGGCTGTCCGTACCGCCTGTTCGGCCAGATCGTCGGCAAGATGCGCTCCAAGGGCAAGCTGGAGGCAGTCTTCGGTGACATCGGCTGCAACACCCTGCTGCACTTCCTGAACGCCATGGACACGGCCCTGGCCATGGGCGCCAGCGAAGCCAAGCGCCTGGGCTACGTCCTGTCGCGGCCCGAGGCGGCGAGCAAGTGCCTGGCCGTGCTGGGCGACGGCACTGAGTGCCACAGCGGCATGGACGCCACCCGTAACACCATTTTCCGCAATGTTCCGGGCGTGAAGGTCATCCTCAACAACAACTGGACGGCCATGACCGGAGGACAGCCCTCCCCCACGTCGCCCGCCAACCTGGCCGGCGACCCCAACGTATTCGACCTGAACGCAAGCCTGAAGGCCCACGGCGCACATGTTGTCGAGGTCAGCGGGTATGACAAAAAGGCGTTGGAAAAGGCCCTCAAGAAAGCCCTGGCCGATGCCGAGGCCGGCACCTTCACCACCCTGGTGGTCACAGGTGTCTGCATCCGCAAGATGCC
>JAAYCS010000221.1 GCA_012729655.1 Desulfovibrionales bacterium
GTCCCGTTTGGACACAAGCACGGTGCGGACCCTCCCCTTGTCGTCGAACATGGGTGAGGCGACCATTTCGAAATGGGTGGTGCGGTCGTTGCGGGGATCAATATAGGATGTGCGTTCCGGTTTGCCGGTCTTCAGGGCCATGCGCAAGGGACATTCGGGGCAGGGCTCGTCCCGGCCGCGAAACACATCGTAGCAGTAAAGGCCCTGAGGGCGGACAATGTCAAAATAATCGTGAAAGACCTTGTTCACATAGATGATGTGGTAATCAGGTGAGATGACCGCCAGCACGTCCATGATTCCGTTCAGGATGTCCTGGATTTCCTGCTTTTTCTCTTCCAGCTCGATGTTGTAGGTACGCAACTCGGCCATCTTTTCCTGCACTTCGCGGAAAAAGCCGAGTTTGGTGTAATCCGAACCGATGATGTCGCGCAGGTTCGTCTTGGCCATTACCAGACCTTTTGACAGATGGAGAGCAGTTCCGTGGCCGTGGCCGGGCGCGGATTGGTCAGCAGGCATGCGTCCCTGGTGGCCATTTCGCAAATCTGGGGAAAAGCTGTCTCGTCGTTCACGATTTCCCGGAAGCGGGTGGCAGTGCCCAGCTCCACGAAAATTTCCCTGAGCCGTTCGATCCCGCCTTGGGCAGTCTGGGCTGTCGAGGAAAGTTTCCGGCCAAGGACGATTTCGCCGATATTGGCCATTTTTGTTTCACAGGCCGGAAGGTTGTAGCTCATGACTTCCGGGAGCAGAACAGGGTGGACCATGCCGTGGGTGGTGTCGAAAAACCCGCCCAGGGAGTGGGCGATAGCGTGGCACGCGCCCAGGCTGGCGTTGCTGAAACTCATGCCTGCGGCTGTGGCCGCGATGGACAGGTTCTCCATGGCCAGAGGGTCTCTGGTTTTCAGGGCCGGGTTGATGTTTTCCAAAATGAGGAGGATGGCCTTCATGGCCTGGGTTTCGGTCAGGGTGTGAGCGATGGTGGACACGTAGGATTCCACGGCGTGAGCCAGGGCGTCCACTGCCGAGGAGACGATGAGGTCGTCGTCAGCCGTGGACAGCATGTCCGGATCGATGATGGATACGTTGGGAGTCAGGGAACGGCTGATGAGGGACATTTTGACCCTGCGGCCGACGTCAGTGATGATTGCGAATTGGGAAATGTCCGAACCGCTTCCGGCTGTTGAGGGCAGAAAGATCATGGGAGGAAGCGGACTGGTGATGAGGTTGGCCCCTTCGTAGTCCTGGATGATGCCGCCGTTGCTGACCACGGTGGCCACGCCTTTGGCCATGTCCATGGGGCTGCCGCCGCCCAGGGCGATGACCACGTCCGCATGCTCTTTCCTGTAGAGATCTGCCCCCTGGTGGACTTCGTAGTCACGCGGATTGGCGCTGACATTGGCGTAATAGACCCACCGCAATGCAGAGTCTTCAATTATTTCAATGAGTTTACTGACCCATCCGGAGCGCTCCAGGCCAGGATCGCTGACCACGAAGACCTTTTTTGCCCCAAGTTGCAGGGCATAGGAGCCGGTATAGTGCATGCTGCCACGTCCAAAAATGATTTCGGGCAGCGAGAATTTACGGATATCCATGTTTCGTCCTGGTGTTGATGTTGTTCTTGGGACCCTGTCGGATTGGGACCGCCCATGCATGGGTTGCAAGAACATGACCGGATTCTCTTTTCGGGATTCGTGTGCGGAGATCGCGCTTTCGTCGTTCTCACCACTTGAAATATAAAGGAAAGAAACACGAAATCCGGGATTGAGGACAGCGGCATGGAATTTCATGTTTAGTCCGGAAGGGCATAATGTATCCTTTTGTCCCAGGCATGGCCGAAAGTCCAGGATCAAAGTGATACAGGGGCCCTCCCCGGCAGCATCGTCGGAAAATGCCAACAGGGGGCGCTGAAGGGCATATTCATAGCAGGTTCGTTTTGATTTCGATAGGATAAAATTAATTCTGGTTCGCCATCACCTCTTTTCTCATTCTGGCCTCATTCTTGCCTTATGAAAATCACAAGAGTTCAGAGTCTGTTTTTCCAAGGCAACAATCTTTAGCGAGGTGCAAGTCATGGCAGTTCAAGAAATGGTGTACGGATTTTTCATTCCCAGTGTGACCCTGATCGGTATTGGCGCTTCCAAGCAGATTCCTGAGAAAATCAAGGCGCTGGGCGGCAGCAAGCCCCTGGTCGTCACGGACAAGGGCATCACGGGTTGCGGGCTGACCAAACAGATCACCGACCTGCTCGACGCCGCCGGCATGAAGTACGAAGTCTATGACGAAACCATCCCGAATCCCACGGACAACAACGTGCACGCCGGCGTTGAGGTCTACAAGAAGAAAAAATGCGATTCCCTGATCTCCCTGGGCGGCGGTTCCTCCCACGACTGCGGCAAGGGCATCGGCTTGGTCGTCGCCAACGGCGGAAAGATTCATGACTTCGAAGGTGTGGACAAGTCCACCAAACCCATGCCCCCGTACCTGGCCGTGAACACCACCGCCGGCACGGCCTCGGAAATGACCCGTTTCTGCATTATCACGGACACTTCCCGCAAGGTGAAGATGGCCATCGTCGACTGGCGCGTCACTCCTGGCATTGCCATTGACGACCCGATGCTGATGGTCGGCATGCCCCCGGCGCTGACCGCGGCCACCGGCATGGACGCCCTGACCCACGCCGTGGAGGCCTACGTTTCCACCATAGCCACTCCCATGACCGACGCCTGCGCCCAGAAGGCCATCGAACTGATCGCCAAGTACCTGCGCAAGGCCGTGGCCAACGGCAAGGACATCGAAGCCCGTGAAGGCATGTGCTTCGCGCAATACCTGGCCGGCATGGCCTTCAACAACGCCAGCCTCGGTCATGTGCATGCCATGGCGCACCAGTTGGGTGGCTTCTACGACCTGCCCCACGGCGAATGCAACGCCATCCTGCTGCCCCATGTGGAGCGCGCCAACATGAACGCCAAGCTGGAGCGTTTCGTCGATATGGCCCGCTTCCTGGGCGAAAATGTGGACGGCCTGTCCATCCGAGCCGCTGCCGAGAAATGTCTTGACGCCATCAAGCAGCTGTCAACCGACGTCGGCATTCCTTCCGGCCTGATCGAGCTGGGCAAGCGCTATGGCAAGAACGTGAAGAAGGAAGACATCGCCATCATGACCGGCAACGCCCAGAAGGACGCTTGCGGTTTGACCAACCCCCGCTGCCTGAAGGACGCCGACGTAGTGGCCATTTACGAAGCTGCTCTGTAATGGCGGTGGCGCACCGGGCGATTCCGGCGCGTATAACCTGCGGCTCGCACGAAACGAGGATGCCTGTATGTGGATTGATGATCTTTCTCTGCTGCGCCTGGAAGAGGTGGACTGGAAGATCGGTCACGTGCTGGACGAATTGAGCGTGACTGCGCGGGACGAGGATTTCCTGGAATTCTCCGGATTCGAGAACGATCCGAACCGCCGCGCCGAGCCCCTGGAGAGGACGGCGCACCAGGAGACATGAAGGACTGATGCCGCTCCGGCAGGGTCGCGGCAGTAACAGGAAAACAGGATTGCATCATCCGACGGATGTCGGCGGGCAGGGTTGGGGGTAGGGACTACTTCCAACCCTGCCCTTTTTTAAGGATTGTGCCACGGCTGACAGGATTGCTGCCGGCTGTATTCCCCAACCAAACAATAACCAAACAATACGGAGCACCCATGAAGATTCTACGCATCAATACGCGGACCAAGGGCTATACGTTCGAGTCCTGTGGAGCCTTGTCCGGTCTGGGTGGTCGGGCCCTGACGTCACGAGTGGTGAATAAGGAAGTTCCGGCGGAC
>JAAYCS010000222.1 GCA_012729655.1 Desulfovibrionales bacterium
CATGGTTCGACAGGCTCACCACGAACGGCAAATGTACGATTCCGTCCATGGTTCGACAGGCTCACCACGAACGGGGACTCACCACGAACGGGGACTCACCACGAACGGGGACTCACCACGAACGGAACGGAGAGGCTCACCACGAACGGAACGGAGAGGCTCACAATAAACGGGAACAACGAATTACCATGTGTCCTGAGCGGAGATACTATCGCCGTTCGTGGTGAGCTTGTCGAACCACGAGCGGGAGGTGTCGAACCAAGAACAAGAGGGATCTGACCAGTTTTTCCCTAGCGGAAGCGTTCCGCCGCGAAATCCTGGATCTTTTCGGCGGTCATGGACGGGGCCAGGGCTTCGCCCTGGGCGAAGTCGCAGCCCAGATCCCGGAAGGTCGCGATCTGGCCGGCCTGTTCCAGGCCAGGGACGTGGATGTGCATCCCCGCGGCCTTGGCGATGGCCACCAGGCTCTTGACCACGTTCGTGTCCTCGATCAGGGACGGCGCGAGCTTGACCCCGCGCAGGGGGAGATGGTGCAGGTCCAGCAGGGACGTGCGCCTGGCGTTGAAGTGGTCCAGGACAACGCCCAGGCCGTGGCGGGCCACCTGCCCGAGGACCACGGGAAAGCGTTCCGCGAATTGCGGGAGCCAGGCCTCCCGCACTTCCAGCAGGATGGTGCCGGGGTCGATGTCGTGGGCCTGGATCACGGCGGCCAGCTCCTCCAGAAAACCGATGCGGAGCATGTTCTTCAGGGACACGTTCAGGCCCAGGAAAAAACCGGGCCCGCACAGCCGCTGCATGAGGGCCAGGGTCTTGCAGGTCTGGCGGATGGCCCAGCCTTCCAGCTCGAACATGATGTCGCTGTGCTCGGCAAAGGGCAGGAACCGCTCGGCCCGGACCAGCCCCCGGTGTTTGCGCTCCCAGCGCATGAAGGCCTCCATGCCGAGCATGGCCCCGGATTGCAGGGACATGACCGGCTGGTAGTGCATGCACACCTCGTTGTTCAGCAGGGCGCCGCGCAGCTCCGTCTCGATGCGCAGGAACTGCATGGCCCTGTTGTTCTGCCGGTCGTCGAACACGACGGTCTGGCGCTCCCCGCGCTGCATGGCCCGCTGCAGGGCCGTTTCCCCGTCGCGCAGGATCTCCTCGGGGTTCTCATAGGAAAAGGGGGCCAGGACCATGCCGATGCTGCAGGTGATGAGCATCTCCCGCTGGCCCAACCGGAAGGGCTTGCGGGTTTCCTCCTGGATGCGCTGGGCGACGCGCACGGCCCCGATGACGTCGGTCACGTCGTCCAGCAGGATGAAGAAATGGTGCGGGTCGAGATGGGCGCGCACGTCCAGACTGCGCAGGCAGCGGTCCACGCGCTTGGCCAGGAGGCCTGCAAACTCGTCCCTGTCCCTGGTTCCGACCTGCTCCATGACCATGCCGTGGTTGTCGATGCCCATGACCAGCACGGCAAAGGCGTAGTCCTTCTGGCGGATGGAGCGTTGCAGGGCGCCCTGCAGGCGGATGAGGAACTGTTCCCTGCCGGTCAGCTGTTCCTGCTCCGGCTCGGCGGCCATCTGCTCCGGGGCATAGAGGGCCCAGAAGAAAAGGGGCCGCCCGTCTTCGGCGTGCACGAACAGCTGCAACCTGCACGGGATGCGCGCGCCCGAGGCGGAAAGCAGCTCCGTGCGCAGGTCCTGGCCCCTGCCCGTGGCCAGCAAGGCCTCGAACACAGTTTCCTGCGCGGCCTCGTACTCCCTGCTGACCAGATCGCGCAGGAAATGGGCATGCAGGTCGGCGCGTTGATAGCCGCTCAGGCGCAGGAAGGCCTGGTTCCCGCCCATGAGTTCGCCGTCGGCGTATCCGGCCACAAGGGGCAGATCCACGCAATCCAGGATTCCCTCCAGTAGCCGGCTTTTCTGCTGCAGGCGGTGCTGGTCCCGGAAGACGGCCACGACATCCCACGCCTCGGGCACCGCGGCCTGGGAGGTCCAGGCCTCCGGCCGGGGCTGGTCCATGAGGTAGAGCACGGAATCCACGACCACCGCGGGGTAGGAGAGGAACGCGCAGGCCAGGGTCGCCGGAGGCACGGGCCCGCACAGCAGGGTGAGGACCGTCACGGCCCCGTGCTCCAGGCGGGACAGGGACACGGCCCGGCGGTACAGGGATTCCGCCGGGAGGGTGCGGCTGTCCACCGAATGCACGTACCGGACAGGCCGGCCCTGGGCCGGGGCGAGCAGGGCGAGCTGCTCCGGGACCATGGCGTCGGCGGCGAAAAGGGAGATGCCGGTGCGGGGCAGCATGGCGCAGGCCGGGGCGAAGTCCGGATCAGGCATGGCCTCGACATAGCCCAGGAGGGGGATCTGGGCGTCCAGGCTGCCCCGGCGCAGGAGTTCCAGGGTGGCCCGGGCGTGTTCCGGGGTGGTGCAGATCAGGGCGCACTGGCCCACGGGCATGTCCCGGAGGAAGGCGCCGAGATCGGGATGCACGCGGCGCAAGGGCAGGGTTTCCCTCCAGCGTGCGTTGTTTTCGAGGGGCGAGGAGAGGAACTCGTATTCTTCCTGGGAAAGACGCGCGTGGTCCATGGTGAACGCCTCCTGCGGACGATGGTTCACGTGAGGCCGCCGCGGCAGGCTACCAGACCTGCCGCACCTTGACTCCTTGCCGGGCCATGAAGGCCTTCAAGTCCGCCACCGTGTATTCCCCGTAGTGCACGATGGAGGCGATCAGGGCGGCCGAGGCCCTGCCCGCCGTCACGGCGTCGACCATGTGCTGGGGGGTGCCCGCCCCGCCCGAGGCGATGACCGGGATGCGCACGCTGTCGGCGATGAGCCGGGTCAGGGTCAGCTCGTACCCGTCCTTGGTGCCGTCGGCGTCGATGGAATTGATGCACAGCTCCCCCGCGCCCAGCCGCTCCACCTCCCGGGCCCACCACAGGGCGTCGATGCCCATGTGCCTGCGGCCGCCGTGGATGACGATCTCGTAGCCCGAGGGGATGGCCTCGCTTGTGGGCACGCGCAGCACGTCCATGCCGACGACGATGCACTGGGACCCGAAGGCCGCCGCGCCATCGGAAATGATGTGCGGGGTCTTCACGGCCGCGGAGTTGACCGAGATTTTCTCCGCCCCGGCCAGGAGCACGTCGCGCATGTCGGCCACGGTGGAGATGCCGCCCCCCACGGAAAAGGGGATGAAGATCTGGGAGGCCACCCGCTCCACGACTTTGAGCATGATGCCCCGGCCTTCGTGGGACGCGGTGATGTCGTAGAAGACGATCTCGTCGGCCCCATCCTCGTAGTAGCAGCGGGCCGTCTCCACGGGGTCGCCGATGTCCACGTTGCCCAGGAACTTGACGCCCTTGGTCAATTTGCCGTTGCGCACGTCCAGGCAGGGGATGACACGCTTACTGAGCATGGGCCACCTCCCGGCAGTACGCGAAGAAGTTGGAGAGCAGCTGCAGGCCAGGGCGGCCGCTCTTCTCCGGGTGGAACTGGGTGGCCCACAGCCCGTCGCGGCCGTGGACGGAGCAGAATTCCCGGCCGTATCGGGTCGTGCCGATGACGAATTCCGGGTCAGGAGCCGGGAAAAAGCTGTGCACGAAATAGAATTCGCTCTCGGGCGCGATTCCGGCGAAAAGGCGGCATTCCTTTTTCAGCTTTACCGTGTTCCAGCCCATGTGCGGGATGTTGATGGGCAGGCCGTCCTCCTCGGTCAGGTCCGGGGTGAACACGCCGCATTGGCCAGGGATGAGGCCCAGGGTGGGGGTGTCGTTTTCAGGGCTGTAGTCCAGGAGGATCTGGCAGCCCAGGCAGATGCCCAGCATGGGCTTGCCGGCCGCGATTTCCGCGGCCATAACCATGTCCAGGCCGGACCGGCGCAGGTTGGCCATGGCCGACCCGGCAGCCCCCACGCCGGGAAAGATGAGGCCCTGGCTGCGGGCAATGACGCCCTTTTCCGCCGTGATGGTGGCCGGGATGGACAGATGGTCCAGGGCCCGCTTGACGCTGGTCAGATTGCCAGCCTCGTAGTCCAGGATGGCGAGCATGAACGCTCCTCAGACAGAGGGTGAAAGGAAAGAGGCACTGTAGCCAAAGAAGTTCCAAAATCCAAGGTTTTCCAGAGTGGTGCGCCGGCCGCCCTTGCCGCCATGCCGAAATCCGGCTAGGTTGAACCCTCCTTCAAGGAGGGGCTATGATCATCATCACCGGCGGCGCGGGATTCATCGGCAGCGCCATGGTCTGGGAGCTGAACCGGCAGGGGTACACGGACATCGTGGTGGTGGACAACCTGTCCACCAGCATGAAGTGGCGGAACCTGGTCGGCCTGTCCTATCTGCGCTACGCGCACAAGGATGCCTTCCTGGCCAATCTGCACACCCTGGACCAGGAGGGTTCCATCGAGGCGGTCATCCACATGGGGGCCTGCTCCTCCACCACGGAAACCGATTGCGACTACCTCATGCGCAACAATCTGGAGTACTCCAAGGCCATGTGCCGTTTTGCTCAGATGCACGGGGCCCGGTTCATCCACGCCAGCTCCGCCGCCACCTATGGGGACGGCAGCCGGGGCTTTGACGACGCCGACGAGGTCATGGACGCATTGCAGCCCATGAACATGTACGGCTATTCCAAGCACCTGTTCGACCTGTGGCTGGCCCGCGAAAAGCTGCTGGACAAGGTGGCCGGCCTGAAGTTCTTCAACGTGTTCGGACCCAACGAGTACCACAAGGGCGACATGAAGTCCGTGGTCTGCAAGGCCTTTGCCCAGATCAGCCAGACAGGACGGCTGCAGCTGTTCAGGTCCCACCGGCCCGACTACGCCGACGGCGAGCAGCGCCGGGACTTCGTGTACATCAAGGACTGCGTGCGGGTCATGGACTGGCTGCTCAAGCGTCCGGACGTGGGCGGGATCTTCAACGTGGGCACGGGACAGGCCCGGACCTGGAACGATCTGGCCCGGGCCGTGTTCGCGGCCATGGGCCGGGAGCCGCGGATCGAATACGTGGACATGCCCGAATCAATCCGGGACAAGTACCAGTACTACACCTGCGCCGACCTGACCAAGCTGGCCGGACGGGGATGCGACGTGGGTTTCGGCTCCCTGGAAGAGGGCGTGCAGGACTATGTGCACAACTACCTGATGCGGGGATCGGCCCACTTGACCTCCCGGTATTGAGGATGGGCGGATCGGACGGAAGGGAAGGCGACCGGGGGAACCTGGCCGCCTTTCTCCGTATGGGGGGACATGCGGCTACAGGGCCAGGAAAGGCCCGGTGATGGAGCCGGAGTTGTTGCGCAATTCCTCCGGCGTGCCCTGGGCCACGATGATCCCGCCGTTGTCGCCGCCGCCGGGGCCCAGGTCCATGACATGGTCGGCGGCGGCCACCACGTCCAGGTTGTGCTCGATGACGATCACCGACGCGCCCTTGTCCACCAGAGAGTGCAGGACGGCGATGAGCTTGCCGACCTCGTGCATGTGCAGGCCCGTGGTCGGCTCGTCCAGGATGTACAGGGTGCCGGGCAGGCTGCGCTTGCCCAGTTCACGGGAGAGCTTGATGCGCTGGGCCTCGCCGCCGGACAGGGTGGTGGCCGGCTGGCCCAGGCGGATGTACTCCAGACCCACCTCTTCCAGCACCCCGAGCCTGCGCTCCAGGGCCGGATGGTTGGCGAAAAAGGCCCGCGCCTCGCTGACGGACATGTCCAGCACGTCGGCGATGGATTTGTCCCGGTACAGGATGTCCAAGGTTTCGCGGTTGTAGCGCTTCCCCCCGCACACCTCGCAGGTGACGAAGACGTCGGGCAGGAAATGCATCTCCACCCGGATCTGCCCGTCCCCCTGACAGGCCTCGCACCGGCCGCCGCGCACGTTGAAGCTGAACCGGCCAGGGGCGTATCCGCGCTTCTTGGCATCCTTGCTGCCGGCGAAGATGTCCCGGATCTCGTCGAAGACCTTGGTGTAGGTGGCCGGGTTGGAGCGGGGCGTGCGTCCGATGGGGCTCTGGTCGATGGAGATGACCTTCTCCACCGCCTCGGCGCCCTCCAGACCCTTGATGGGTCCGGGGGACTCGACTTTCAGGCCCTGGGTCAGGGCCAGGTGCTTGTACAGGCTGTCCATGACCAGGGAGCTCTTGCCGGAACCGGAAACCCCGGTGATGCAGACCAGGGCGTCCAGGGGGAAAGAGGCGTCGATGTCGCGCAGGTTGTTGGTGGTCACCCCGCGCAGGGTGATGCGCCGGCGGGACACCCTGCGCCGGGGGGGACGGGCGATGCGCAGGTCTCCGCGCAGGTATTTGCCGGTCAGGGAGGACGACTTTTCCACCAGTTCGCGCGGGGTGCCGCTGAAAACCAGCTCTCCGCCGAGAAGGCCCGACCCTGGGCCCAGCTCCAGCACGTGGTCGGCGGCCCGGATGGTCGGCTCGTCGTGCTCCACCACCAGGACCGTGTTGCCCCGGCCCTGAAGCTGGCGCAGGGTGTTGATCAGGCGCTGGTTGTCCCGCGGGTGCAGGCCGATGCTCGGCTCGTCCAGCACGTAGGTCACCCCGACCAGCCCGGATCCCAGCTGCCCGGCCAGGCGGATGCGCTGGGCCTCGCCGCCGGACAGGGTGGACATGTTCCGGGCCAGGCTGATGTACTCCAGGCCGACGTTGACCAGAAATTCCAGACGATGGCGCAGCTCCTTCAGGAGGGGGGTGGCGATTTCGGCGGCCACGCCGCTGAACGTCCGTCCCTCCAGCCAGGCCAGGGCCCGGGAAATGGGCAGGGAGCAGAACTCGAAAATATTCAGCCCGTCGATGCGCACGGCCAGGGATTCGGGCCTGAGCCGCGCTCCCCGGCAGGCCGGGCAGTCCATGGTCTGGCGGAAGCGGGCCAGTTCGTCCCGCCAGATGGAGCCCAGGTTCTGCCCCTGTTCCAGGAAGTGGATCACGCCGGGCCAGGATGCGTGGCCATGGAAGAGGGCGTGGCGGGCCGGGGCGGAGAAATCGCCCAGGGAGGTGTCCAGGGTGAACCCCAATTCCTGGCCCAGGGCTTCCAGTCCCGGGGCGACCCGGTCAAGGCCGCGTCCCCTCCAGGGCAGGACGGCCCCCTGGCGCAGGGACAACCCGTTGTTGGGGGCCAGGAGGGACGGCTCGTAGTACTCCACGGTTCCGAGACCCGCGCAGTGCGGGCAGGCGCCCTGGGGGGCGTTGAAGGAGAAGAGCTGGGGGCTGGGTTTGGGCAGGCTGATGCTGCACCTGGGGCAGACCGCCTCGGTGGAAAAGAAGATCTCCTCCCCGTCCACGACCGCGGCCACGATCCGCCCGTCCCCGGCCTTGATGCCCAGTTCCACGGAATCGGCCAGGCGTTTGCGGATGTCGGGCTTCAGCACGAGCCGGTCCACGACCAGGTCCACGCAGTGCTTCAGGTTCTTGGCCAGCTCAGGCATGGGATCCAGGGGCGCGACCTCGCCGTTGACCCGCACCCGGGCGAATCCCTGGGACTTGAGCTTCTTGAACAGATCGGCGTGGGTGCCCTTTTTGTGGCTCACCAGGGGGGCCAGGAGCATGAATCTGGTCCCTTCGGGCAGGTCCAGGATGCGGGCGATGATTTCGTCGGTGGTCTGGGCCTGGATGGGGTCGCCGCAGACCGGGCAGGAGGGCACGCCCAGGCGCGCGTAGAAGACGCGCAGAAAGTCGTGGATTTCCGTGACCGTGCCCACGGTGGAGCGGGGATTCCTGGACACGGTCTGCTGCTCCAGGGAAATGGCCGGGGTCAGTCCCTCGATGAGGTCGATGGCCGGCTTGTCCATCTGGGGCAGAAACTGCCGGGCGTAGGCCGAAAGGGACTCCACGTAACGGCGCTGGCCCTCGGCATAGACGATGTCGAAGGCCAGGGTGGATTTGCCCGAGCCGGAGGGGCCGCAGACCACCACGAGCTGGTCCCGGGGGATGTCCAGGGTCAGGTTCTTCAGGTTGTGTTCGCGCGCTCCGGCAATGTGGATGACTTTGGTATGCATGGCAGGCTCTGGGCAGAATTTTGGGCCGCAGGGAATTTCTTGCGGGCTGAAATCTATAACCATAGAGAAATGGGTGGCAAGTGGCCGCCGCCACCCGGCATCCGAAAGAGAGGGGAGGAAGACAAGGAAGATCTCCCTCGAAGCACGGTGCCGGGCGGGTCGGTCCCGGCCTGCATCATCGGTTCGTCACCCCTGTGACCCGTGCCTGCCACACGGCGGATGGGCATGTGGCAGGCCTTGGAGCGGGGCCGGATTTTCGCCAGACAGTCCGGGCCACGTGAGGCGGAGAGACCCGGCCAGCCCTGGGCCAAAAGTCCGGGATATTGCTCTCTCCCGGGGAGCGATGTAGAGAAACCATGCCTGATTTTCATCTTTACACCTGCAGGGCCGGCTGGCATGAAGGCGCTCGCTCGGGCCGTCGGGGTGCCGCCCGGTCATGGAACGCATGAAACAATACCGCGATTACTATTTCAAAAAGGCCAAACAGGAAAACTATCCCGCCCGTTCCGTTTACAAGCTGCAGGAAATGGACAAGGCGCACAAGCTGCTGCGGGCCGGACAGAAGGTGCTCGATCTGGGGGCCTGTCCGGGTTCCTGGACCCTGTACGCGGCTGAACGGGTTGGTCCGGGCGGACGGGTGCTCGGCATCGACCTGAACATGCCTGACACGGCGTTTCCGGCCCAGGTGATTTTTCTGCAGGAAGACATCTTCGCCCGTTCGCCCCTGTTTCTCGGGCATCTGCGTGAGCTGGGTCCGTTCGACGTGGTCATGAGCGACATGGCGCCCAAGACCACGGGCTCCAGGTTCACCGATCAGGCCCGCTCCATCCAGCTGGTGGAGGCGGCCTTTGCCGTGGCCGAGGAATGGCTCGCCGCGGGCGGCACGTTCATCGCCAAGGTCTTCGAGGGGCCGGACGTGCAGCCCTTCGTGCAGACCCTGCGGCCAAGATTTGCCAAGGTGGGCATGGTCAAACCCAAGAGCAGCCGGGCAGAGAGCAAGGAAATCTTCATCCTGGGCCTGGGTTTCGCCCCCGCTGAGCGGGGAACAATAGCCACATAATTTTTTTGGAGGACGACATGGCAGGACACAGTAAATGGAAGAACATCCAGCACCGCAAGGGACGCCAGGATGCCAAGAGGGGCAAGGTTTTCACCAAAGTGACCAAGGAAATCATCCTGGCGGCCAAGGGCGGCGGGGACCCGGACATGAATGCCCGGCTGCGCGCCGCCATTGACGCGGCCAAGGCGGTCAACCTGCCCAAGGACAAGATCGACACGGCCATCAAGAAGGGCACGGGCGAACTGGCGTCGGAAGCCCTGGAAGAGATCACCTACGAGGGCTATGCGCCCGGCGGAGTCGCCATTCTGGTCGAGGCTGTGACGGACAACAAGAACAGGACCGTGGCCGAGGTCCGCCACATCCTGAGCAAGAACGGCGGGTCCATGGGCGCGGCCGGGTGCGTGGCCTGGATGTTCGACAAGAAGGGCGTGTTCTCCTTTGACAAGGAAAAGTACTCCGAGGACCAGCTTCTGGAAGTGGGGATCGAGGCCGGGATCGAGGACGTGCTGGACGACGACGATTCCTGGCAGGTCCAGTGCGCCGTGGAGGACTTCCAGACAGCCAGGGCCGCCTTCGAGGCGGCGGGCATCCAGTTTCTGAGCGCAGAACTGAACCGCATCCCGCAGAATACCGTGGCCGTGGACGTGGAGACAGGACGCAAGGTCCTGAGGCTCTACGACGCGCTGGACGACAACGACGACGTGCAGAACGTCTACGCGAATTTCGAACTGCCTCCTGAACTTCTGGCCGAGATGTAAGGGCCATGCCCCATGACCGCCTCGTTCTCGGCATCGATCCCGGCTCCCGGTGCATGGGCTATGGTCTGGTCCGGGAGCGTTCCGGAGTCCTGACCCTGGTGGAGGCCGGCACTGTCCGCCCGGACGGGGAATCCATGAGCGCCAGGCTGGGCCTGATGTACTCCCGCGTCGTGCAGTTGCTGCAAACCCATTCTCCACAGGCCGTGGCCGTGGAGAATGTTTTTTTTGCGCGCAATTCGGATTCGGCTCTCAAGCTCGGGCAGGCCCGCGGGGCGGTCCTGGCCGCCTGCGGGGTGCACGGGGTGGAGGTCTTCGGCTACGAGCCCACCCTGGTCAAGAAGTCCCTGGTCGGCGCGGGGCGGGCCGAGAAGTCCCAGGTCTCGTTCATGGTCGGCCAGCTCCTGGGAGTGCGGCCGGACTGGGCCGAGGACGCCGGCGACGCCCTGGCCGTGGCCATCTGCCACCACAACCATTGCCGTTTCCTCGCGGCGGCGGCCGCTGGTCAAGCCGGTGTTTCTCGGTTATAGGTCAGGACCATGATCGCCTATCTCGAAGGAACCGTCCTGCACCATGACGAGGACTCGTGCGTGGTCCTGACCCAGGGCGGGGTGGGCTACAAGGTTTTCCTGACCACGCGCGGTCTGTCGGCCCTGCCCAGTACGGGCGAGAACGCCCGTCTGTTCGTGCACACCCTGGTCCGCGAGGATGCCCTGGCCCTCTTCGGATTTGCTTCCTGGGAGGAGCAGCGGACTTTCTCCACGCTTCTGTCCGCGCCCAAGCTGGGCCCCAAGACGGCATTGGCCATGCTCGGCGTGTTCACGCCATCGGAGCTGGCCGGGTGCGTGGTCAAGGAGGACGCAGCCTCCCTGGCCCGGGTGCCGGGCATCGGGCTGAAGACGGCCAAACGTCTGGTCCTGGATCTGAAGGACAAGATGTCCGCGTCTGGCGCGACACTGTCGCCCTCCCCGTCAGCTCCGGTTTCAGCCTATGCCGACACCGTGTCCGCGCTGCTCTCCCTTGGTTACGGACGGCAGGAGGCCGAAGACGTGACCAGGCAGGTCTTCGAGAACGACGCGGATCTCGACACAGGCAGCGCCATCCGCCAGGCCCTCAAACTCTTTGCCGCGAAATGAGATGAGTCTGAACGCCAGCGAAGAACACATCCGGCCCCGGACCCTGGACGATTTCATCGGTCAGGACGATGTGCGCGGGAATCTGAAAATCTATCTGCAGGCCGCCAAGGAACGCGGCCAGCATCTGGACCATTGCCTGCTCTACGGGAACCCCGGGTTGGGCAAGACCACCCTGGCCCAGATCATGGCCAGCGAGCTGGGGGTGAACCTGATTTCCACCTCCGGGCCGGTGCTGGAGCGCAGCGGAGACCTGGCCGCCATCCTGACCAGCCTGAACAGGCACGATCTGCTTTTCATCGACGAGATCCACCGTTTGCCCGCAGTGGTGGAGGAGATCCTGTATCCGGGCATGGAAGATTTCAAGCTGGACCTCATTGTCGGGCAGGGGCCTGGGGCGCGCACGGTCAAGATCGAGCTGGAGCCCTTCACCCTGGTCGGGGCCACGACCCGCATTGGACTTTTGACCTCGCCCCTGCGGGACCGCTTCGGGGTCATCTGCCGCCTGGAGTTCTACAACCCCGCGGAACTGTCCCAGATCGTCATCCGGGCGGCCCGCATCCTGGGCGTGGAGATTTCCCGCGAGGGGGCCGTGGAGATCGGGCGCCGATCCCGGGGCACCCCGCGCATCGCCAATCGGCTTTTGCGCAGGGTGGCCGACTATGCCCAGGTGGCCGGGTGTGCGGTCATCGACGCCACGGTGGCGGCCAAGGGACTGGACATCATGGATGTGGATTCCCGGGGGCTGGACATGATGGACCGCAAGATCCTGGAGTGCATCATCGACAATTTTGGGGGCGGGCCAGTGGGGGTGAAGACCATTGCGGCGGCCTGCTCCGAGGAAGTGCGGACCATCGAGGATATTTACGAACCGTACCTGATCCAGTGCGGGTTCCTGAAACGCACGCCCAGGGGGCGGGTGGTAACGGCCAAGGCCTATCAGCATATCGACGGCGGACTCAAGCTGCGCAGCTAAGGAAGCACCATGAAAGTCATCGATCCGAGTTTCTCCTTCATGCACCTCCCGGGCGGGGAATTTGTCCTGCGTCATCTGGAGCTGGCCGCCCGGACCTGCTACAAGTCCGAGGACAAGGCCGACGCCGATTCCGCCCGCAGGTTGTTGGAGCGGATCGTCCGGCTGGGGCACGACAGCGTGCTCGAACACATCTCGGTAACCGTGCGCATCGTCTGCGATCGGGGAGTGACCCACGAGCTGGTCCGCCACCGGCTGTGCTCGTTTTCTCAGGAGAGCACCAGGTACGCCAACTACGCCCACGACAAGTTCGGGAGCGAGATCACGGTCATCCGGCCTTTTTTCTGGAAAGAGGATGACCGGCGTTACGCCCTGTGGCTTGCGGCCATGCAGGCCTGCGAGGACGCCTATCTGCGCCTGGTGGAAGCCGGCGCCACGGCCCAGGAAGCGCGGAGTGTCCTGCCCAACAGCCTCAAGACCGAAATCGTGACCACGGCCAACATCAGAGAATGGCGGCATATTTTCAAACTCCGTTGCGACAAGGCCGCCCATCCCCAGATGCGGCAGATCATGCTTCCCCTTATGGCCGCCTTCCGGGCCCGCATTCCCCTTCTCTTTGACGATCTGCACGCCCGTTTCGCGGAATCCCTGCAGGTCATGGAACACGACGGCACAGCGGCCACGCTGGTCTGACGCAGAAGTTCCCAAGGCGCAGAAGAAAAATTATTCTACCCTTTGTCCGCGAGGTGTGTTAGGAATTTGCACAGCAAATTTCTGTTGCGTTTGGGGCTGTTTTTTAACCGTATCACAAGAGGGGGAAGTTATGAGAAAGTTTGGTTTGTTGGGATTGGCCCTGTTGGTCTTTTTTCTCGGCATGGCCGGCGGCTGCTCCAAAAAAGTGAGCTCCACTCCTGCGGGGACGTCCGCGGCAGGTGCGGCCGGACCCAAGGCGACTGGTCTGACAGCGGCCGAACTGGAGGCCCAGCGTCTCGCGGAGATGCAGCGCCAGGCCATCGACAAGATCGGCGCGGACAGGATTTATTTCGCCTTCGACAAGAGCGATCTGACCGAAGAGTCCCGTCGGATCCTGACCGAAAAGTCGGACCTGATGAAGGCCAACCCTGGTTTGGCCCTGTTGATTGAAGGCCACTGTGACGAACGCGGCACCAACGAGTACAACATGGCTCTCGGAGAGCGTCGCGCCCGTGCGGCCTATGAATTCCTGGTCCTGATGGGCATTGACTCTTCCAAGTTGTCCATCATCAGCTATGGTGAAGAATATCCGGCAGTTGCGGAATCCAACGAAGCTGCCTGGGCC
The DNA here is from genome assembly GCA_012729655.1 of Desulfovibrionales bacterium. Lineage (GTDB taxonomy): Bacteria > Desulfobacterota > Desulfovibrionia > Desulfovibrionales > Desulfomicrobiaceae > Desulfomicrobium. Next base: position 13,217 of record JAAYCS010000222.1, read on the forward strand.
AAGAACAGACGCGATGAGTTCAAGGCCAGCGCCAAATAGCTCTGCAGATTGAAGTTTTCATGAGATGAAGCATTGTTCTACGGAGGTCAGCAGAGTGGCGCCATGTCAGGGAGTTCTCCCTGACCAAAAAGGCGACAGTGCTTGACCGGCAGAGGCAGACAATGCGTTCAGGACGGACCCAGCCCGCTTCCCCAGGGAGGCGGGCTTTTCTTTCCGTGAAAAGGCGGCCATTGGGAGGCGGAACGTATTTTTCTTTGCATGCGGCCAAAAGGTCGTTATCAAGTACGAACTGCCACTATTGCGAACTTGACGGAGGAAGTTTCCCATGCGCCCCAGGATCAAGCCGGGCTACCCGGTGACCATACACGGTCATGCATTCACCAAGGTCGGCATTGTCTGCGATGATTCCGGCTATGATGCGTCCGGCAAGGTGGACGTTGTCTATGTCGACGCGGCCTTCAAGGCCTGGCGAACCACCGTGGTCTGGCGGGAGTCCCGATTCGAGTGGTGCGAACCGAATCAGCCCGGGGTGAGCGCGGAAAACGATCCACAGTTGGAACTCTTTGTGGTCACAGTCAAAAATGGCCGCTACTGAAGCCCTATGCTGTGCAGCCAGAGGGGATGATCGGAAGAGGGAGGCAATTGTTCTCGGAGTAAGGATGTCTCGGCCATGCCTCAATCTTCCGTCATGATGCTGGACAATGTTTTTTGTCTGACGTAATTGTGGGACAGCAATATTTTTTGCATATCCTGTCCTCTCAGGGCCAAGAAAAATGATCGAACGGAGGCAGTTCTCCAGAAGGGCGAGTTTGTCGGCCTGCAGCCTTGAGCGTTACTCTTTGGAGGGAACGCCGATCCCTTCGCGTGTGCTCAATGCCAGTGAAAGGGGGTTGCTGGTGGAACTTGATCAGCCCTTGGTCAAAGGCGAACCTGTCAGGATACGCTTCCGGCCCGAGTCGGAGAATGTCCAACCTGCCGGCGAAACGTCCTGCATGGCCATGGTCCGCTGGAGCGCACAGCAGGACGGCCGTTTTTCAGGCATGTATGCGGCTGGATTGGAGATTGCGCCCAAGGGGAAGCAGGGGAAACAGCCGGTTCCGTCACATTGAACATGAGCCGCAGGACGCAGAAAGGCGACCTTGACACGCCCCGGGAGGGGCTTTTTTTGTCCCGGATTTCAGGACAGTGTGGCCGCGGGCAACGAAAAACCCCTGCAGGGCAGGGGTTGGCTGGCGAGAGCGAGGAGGCCTTCGGTACTCAGGTGGAGGAGGGGCATCACTCCTTGTACAGCGCAGGATCCACGCCCAGGCTTTTGATCAGGCTGCCGGACAAGGCCAGAAGCTTGTACCCGGCGATCTGTTCATTGACTGAGGACGTTACCAACTGATTGGACGATTGAAAAACTTCGTTTTCTGAGTCGAGCACGTCCAGAAGACTCCGCTGGGCCACGTTGAACTGCTCCAGATAGACGTCCTTGGTGGTCCGGTTGAATTCTACTGCCTGTTTGTATTCTTTGACTTCGCTGATGGCAGATTTGTACTGCGCCCATGTGGCCTTGGTTTCATCCTCCACCGCCAGGATCAGATCCTCGCGATCGGCTTCGCCCTGCCGGAGACGAGCCTTGGCCGCTTTCTGCGCGGCTGTGTCCGAGCCTCCGTTGAACAAATTCCAGGTGAAGCGGATCATGGCGGCATTGCCGTGCTCCCATTCCTCCTGGTCTTCCACGCCATCGGTGTACGCAGAGGACAGCTCTGCATAGACATAAGGGTGGTAGTTGGCCTTCGTTATGTTCACCCGTTCCGACTCTGCATTGACATCCTCCCCTGCGGCATTGATTTTCGGGTTGCCGCTCTTGGCCACGGCAGTCATCTCCTCCAGGGTTCCGGGGATGCTCTGCGCAGGATACGGGGTCATGGCCAACTTGCCCGGCAGATAGCCGGTCAGGCGCTGGTAATTGGAAAGGGCTGCCTGCAAGGCCGCATGTGTTTTTTGGAGGGATGCCTGGGCCATGAACAACCGCGCTTGGGTCTGGGTGACATCGGCCACGGTTCCGGCCCCAGCCTTTTCACGCTCTTCCAGGGAGGCGAGGATTTCCCGGTGCGCCCTGGCGTTCTCTTCAGCCAGGGACAACAGCTCCCGTTGCCGGTATACCTCCAGGGCGGCGATGACGGCGTCCAAGGCCAGGGACTCGGCGTTGTCAAAAACGCGATGGTTCAGAGAGGCAAGACGTCGTTCGTCCAGGCGGATCTGGCTGGAAGCCTCGCCGCCATCGTAGAGACGCTGGGTCAAATAGGCCCCCAGCTCGGAGCGACTTTTCCAATGGTCGTCCCTGCCCGAATCGCGGGTCACATCGCTGCTGAAGGCATCCGCTCCCGTGCCTCCGCGGGCATCCAGTTTCGGATACCAGCGGCCCCTGGACTTTTCCAGGTCATGTCCTACGGCTTCCCGGTTACTTTTGATCATTTCCAGACGTGGAGCGTACCGCAGGGTGTCAATGACAGTCTTCTGGATCACGGTCAGTTCTTCGGCCAGGACGGCGCCACTGAAGGACATGAAGGTCAATGCCAAGGCAAAGCTGAATGTTTTGAATCGCATGCCGTTCCTCGTGCTGATGATGAGAGGGGTTGTTCGCAATAAATCTACGCGCTCAGGGTTAACTTAGCATTTTTTGTACCGAAATTCATGGGCTTGTCTTCCATGGGTGCCGTGGCCGCCTGTCATGCGTGTGCCCGCCATGCGTCTGCGTTGATCAACCTGCCTTCCATTTTCACAGCTGATCTTCCGGCGCCTGGGTGTGGCAACCCGGGACACGATCCGAGGCATCCTCTTCGTCGTTATTTTGGCACCTCCCGGGTGCTTTGCCGCAGGAAAGGAAAGACCCCGGATCAAGGGCTTGGGGTTGATTTTTGGGCCTCGATGCGGAGTAATCATAGTCATCGAGCCACTGCAGGATGGATTTCGCCTTGTTGGCCCCCTCGGCATTGAGGGAGGGAACAGGGCTAGGTCCCGGCCATGGAGAATCGGCGCTCATGTCCGAAAGTCCGAGGATTTCGAGAAGATCTGAAAGGGACCAGGACTGGAAATCATGCATCCTGGACGGGATCGCGTCCATGCGGTTCAGGGCGAATGTTCCCTGGGCCGTGTCCCCATGGATGTTCTCGATGACATAGCTGTAATAGGTGGTTATGGACTCGCGGGCCCTTCTGTCCGGGCCCGCTGAAAAGGGCACGAAGGAGTATCCGCAGTCCTGCCAGACGGTCAGCTCCCCGCCCTGGGGCGGATGGACAGTCAGGAAGGTTTTCGGGACAGGCAGTCCCGCAAAGGAGACGACCCGAAAGGAATCTTTCGCCAGTCCATGCTTCAGGATGCTTCCCGTTTCGGTCAGTGCATTCGCTGCGGGGCATGGGCTGAACTGCACTGGAACACCCCCATCGGCAAGATCAGGAATGCATTTATTGGTATGCGTATCATAGGAATGAATTTCCGAAACTTTCATATCCTGAAAAAATGTCATTGTGCAGCCCTTTGTATCTCTCAAATTTATTGAATTTCTGAAAATTAAGAGATGTAAATCAAAGCGTATATTCTTGTCTTCATGCGATCTTGATCGAATTGTTTTCAATCATTGCATTCAGGATTTCTGTACCAGATTCAGCGTCGCCGACTCCTGTCATGTGTACAGTGGCAATTGATGCGAAATCAGTTCCGCCTGCACTCCCATTCTGATCGACAAACAAATCCGCCTTTGTGCTGCCGTCAGGATTCTGGCTGATATTCCTGAACTCGAGAAAGGAACTGATGTTGTCCAGAGTGGCACCAGTCAGGCCGCCAGTGAAGTCGAGAACGTCGCCTTCCGCATCCAGGGGCGCAACATGAAAGTCCATGATGGTGTCGTGACCGTCCCCAACATCACCGGCCGTATATCTGAAGGTGTCGCTTCCGGCCCCGCCAAGGAGGATGTCGTCACCTCCCTGTCCGGACAAGGTATCATTCCCGCCACGGCCAATGATGGTGTCATCCATGTCGGCTCCGGTGAGGATATCATTGCCCGTGTCTGAGCCGAATATGAAGTTCGGAAGACCGGACGTTCCGGTGACAACCACGCTGTCATCCCCTTCCTGGTTGGCGCTGAACGCAAAGCTGACAAAGCGTGCCTGTTCGCTGCCTCCGGTCGTGTCGTTGTAGATCAGGATCCAGGTGTCCGTGGGGCTGGCCGGGTGGGCAGTCAGGTATTCCGCCAAGGTCAGGGTGTTGCCCGGTCCTTCACCATGGGGATCCACCTGCCAGTCATCCTTGTTTTTGTTGGGATCATTGTCGAATGCCAGCATGATGTCATCGAAGTCCACGACAGCCTTCATCAATCCCGTCTCGGAGTCATAGGCCCACGTGTCGGAATCCATTGCGGACGCATTTTTGACCAGGAATGTCTGTCCGTCTATTTCAAGCCGGACCTGGACCTGCTGTTCAAGAAAAAGTCCGTCCTGGCTGCCTGCATCCACAGGGACGGTGAAAGGGGCGACCTGGAAATCGGTGTACATGGTCAGGTGGGCATCATCCAGATTGTTCTGCAACGAGTTGATGAAGTTCATTCCTGTATCGTTGGCGAATGTGATGGTGAACTTCTGATCCGATCCAGAGTTCAGCGGATTGGTTCCATCCCCGATCTGCGCAGTCGGACCGGCAATTGCTGCTGGAGGAACAGCATGGATATTGACGATTCCGGTGCCGGACACCATGCCCGAGTCGCTGTCGACGATTTCGTACGACACGGAATCCAGATATGTCGAAGTCAGCTCGACTCCTGCAGGAGGAATGTAGTAGATCTGCGGAATCGCTTCATATTCGAACACGGTACCTGCGGTGACGTCCACAGATTCACCGTTTTCGTAGTAAACGAGGCGTCCATCCGCCTGGGCGTCGCCATCCGGCAGCGAAGCAATGAATCTGATGCCGAAGGACGAGTCCACATCCTGGATGTCGAGAGTGATGGGGTATCCGAGTTCATAGCCGGGAGTCGTTTGTGTCGAATCCAGGGGAACCCATGTTTCAATGGCCGGAGAGAAAACCGGGGGATCGTCGGTCCCGAACACGGCGATGCTGAGCGTGGTTTCCCGCGGCAGGCTCCCATCCGTTGCTGTATAGGTAAATACATCCAGGAGATGTTCTCCGACGTTCAGCCTGTTGACGTCGGGATGGTCAAAATCCACCACATACACGTATGATCCATCCGCTCCGATGGATAATGTTCCGTACAGGCCCTGGATGATTGTTCCGTCTTCGAATGTCGTGGCCGATTGCACGGGCAGGTCCGCGCCGGCATTGCCAAGACGTATCTGGATGACGGACAGCGTGTCCGTTGCATCCACATCCTGGTCTTTCACGTCTCCGCGGTCGAGTCCATCAGGGGCGCCGGAATGCGGGGAGCTGACAAGGACATTGCCCACAGCCAGGATATGCTCGTTTTCACCGCCAGGGGTTGTGGCATCCATGGCCCAGTTCGTGTCAGGATAGACCACCGGGGCATCGTTAGCGCCCGTGATGGTGATCGTCACGCTGCCCGTCGCTTCGTCGCCGTCGGTGTCCGTGTATGTGTACAGGAAGGTTTCCGTGAGCTGCTGGTTCGCCTGCAAGGCGTCCACCTCAGGATTGGTGTTGTCCAGCGTGTAGCTGTATGTCCCGTCGGGGTTCAGGGTCACGGTTCCGTACTGGGCCGCCGTCGGGGCTGTTGTCCATACGAACGCGTGCTCCATCGCTGTCCCGTTGCCGAGGCTCGAACCGGAAAGTGCGTCGCCGGAAACATCGTAGGCGTCGCCGTCTTCGACCAGGGTGTGTGTGAAGCTCTTCACTGTCGGCTGGTCGTCCGCGGGCTCGTCGTTGTCGAGGATGGTGGCCTGGCCCGCGTCGTTCTGTCCGGTGCTCAGGGTCGCGGAAAGGGAGAAGGTCTCGTCTGGCTCGTCCGAGGCGTCGTCCACGGTGTCGGTCCTGACCA
>JAAYCS010000223.1 GCA_012729655.1 Desulfovibrionales bacterium
GCGCGGGTCGCGGCGAAAGGGCCTGCCCATGGAGGCGAGAATGTCCGGATGGGCGTGCTGCAGGGGAATGTCGAAATACGGGACGAACGGCTGGCCCAGACCAGACAGAAAGCCCAGCAACTCCTTGTCCAGCCCGGCCGGATAGAGGTACATGAGGCGCAGCCACTTCAGTCCGGGCATCGATGCCAGGCCTTCCAGCAGGTGCGGGAGGGCATTCTTTTCCCCACGGTCCCGGCCATAGGCGGTCACATCCTGGGCAATGAGCACGAGTTCACTGCGACCCTGATCCAGACAGCACCGGGCGTCGTCGAGGATTTCCCGCTCGGGCCGGCTCCTGAGGGGACCCCGGATGGAGGGGATGGTGCAGAACCGGCAGCGGTTGTCGCATCCTTCGGCGATTTTCAGATAGGCATACCCCGGGGCCGAGGTCAGCAACCTGGACGGGACATACGTCACCTCCCGACCCAGCAGCTCGCGGACTCGGCTGCCCAGCTCGCCATGCCGGGCGATCTCCAGGAAAAGGTCCACCTCGGGCAATTCCCGGGACAGATCCTGTCCATACCGGGAGACGAGGCAGCCCGTGACCACCAGCAGGGGTTTGGGGTGTCTCCCGGCCAGGGCCTGGGCTGTGTCCAGGATGACTTGCAGAGATTCGCTCACGGCAGGCTCGATGAATCCGCAGGTATTGATCAGGACCACCTCGGCCTCCTCGGGCGTGGCCGCGTTGACAAAGCTGGCGCCGAATCCCCCCAGCATCCACTCGGTGTCCACCAGATTCTTGGGGCAGCCGAGACTTATGGCATGTATGCGAATCTTCTCCATCACTCCTCCACATCCAGAAAGATATCCTGCTCAGGCCAGAACGCCACCCGGTCCCTGCTGATGCCAAGATGTTCCAGGGCCGGGGCATTGGCCCGCCCATGCCCCCACAATTCCCCCTGCAGACGGCGGGGCAGAAGGGCCCGGCTGACCTTGCGGCCAGCAAGCTTCTCCTGCAAAAACAGACGCAGGGCCTCGGACCGGACCATGCTCCCGAAGGCTGGATGCCACGGTCCGGCCATCAGCTTGGCCAGCATTTCCCTCTCACTGGCCAGACCCAGACGGATGACCCGGATCCCCGCCTCCCAGAATCGCAGTACGGCCCAGCCCGTTTCCGCCACGGCAAGGTCCAGGGACCAGGGCGAATACTCACCCCGGATGAACATTCGGTCCAGCTCCGTCCCGGCCATGACGACGCAGGGGTAGATGCGAATCACGCTCGGGGCAAGCCTCAGTGCCTTCCCCACATCCTCTCTCCAGGTGGCCTCGCCATGGCCGGGCAGGCCCGGCAAAAGCTGGATGCCCAGCTCCAGCCCACCTGCGCGGACCATGCGACAGGCCTCCTCTGCCACCTGCCCCGCATATCCCCGACCGCTGTTGCGCAATACGTCCGTGTCAAAGGTCTGCACGCCGATTTCGATCATATCAACCCCATCCCGGCGCAAGCGGGCAATGGTGTCGACGTCGATCCTGTCCGGTCGGGTGGAGAGGCGGAGGTGCTGCAGTTGCCCACTGGCCCGAAACCGCGCAGCCAGGTTCAGGAACAGATTCTGCGACCTTTCGTCCAGTCCCGTGAAAGTCCCTCCGAAAAAGCCGAGAGCGTATGGCTTTTCCTCGCGGGACAGCCGCCCCTCCAGGGTTTCCAGGACCTGGGAGCTGGCCTGCGGCCGCACTCCTGTCTGGAGCTGCTGGTCGCAGAACACGCAGCGCCCTGGACACCCTGCAAAGGGGAGGAAAACCGGAACAAGGCGGATTTTCTGCCTCTCTGGTTCGGGATGGGCCAAGCGCAGGGTCCGAATTTTTTCCATGCTCATCAAAAAGAAAAAAAACAACGTGTTATGCTTGAAAAAAAAACTTCCATTCGATAAAGAGTAAACAGATGTCTGATCCCCAATGCGGAGACCTGCCTGGGCGGGTCTGATTCAGAGCGTCGCAGCGCAACATAGCCTTGAATCTGCGTCGGAGCCCGTCCCGGCGCCAGGAGGACCGATGAGCACAAATACCCTGACGAAAGCCGAAATCGTCGACAACATTTACGAAAAATCCGAACGCAACCGGGCGGAGGTCAAGGCGCAGGTCGAAACCATGCTCGATATCATGAAAGACGCCATCAAGAAGGATCATTCCCTCCTGATCAGCGGATTCGGAAAATTTGAGGCCTACGACAAGGACGCGCGCAAGGGCCGCAATCCACAAACCAGTGAATCCATCATCCTGGCTGAGCGCAAGGTCGTGGTATTCCGCATTTCCCGCAAGCTCCGGGCTGAACTCAATCCGCAATAACGAAGCAATCCGGGCTTTCTTTGCTCAGCCGTAACCTGTTGGCCTCGGCCTCGGGCAGACTGGAGAAGGCCCCGATCTGTACCCGCCAATATGTCGTGCCGCCCAGTTCCCCCATGGTGATGCGGGTGCCGGGAAAGCCCCTGGCCACGAGCTTGTCCCTGAGCCGTCTGGCATTCTCCTGCACCACGAAGGCGCCGTACTGTACGTAAAAGGGGCCCACGTACTGGATCCGCTCGCCCGGGATGGTCTGCAGATAAACCCGGGCCGTGCCCGGACCGACCACACCCAGCATGTCTGCCGCCGCATAGGACAAATCGATGACCCTGTTGTTGACGAAAGGCCCGCGGTCGTTGACGCGCACCTCCGCCGTGCGGCCGTTTTCGAGGTTGCGGACCAGCAACCGCGTATTCATAGGCAGGATGCGGTGGGCCGCCGTCATCTGGTACATGTCGTACCATTCGCCGTTGGCCGTCTTCTTGCCGTGAAAATCTGGACCGTACCAGGAGGCCACACCGGTTTCCGAATAGCCTTCGGCGGAGCCCAGGGGATAATAGGTCTGGCCCAGCACAGTGTAGGGTTTGTAAGTCCCGCCTTTGCCCTTGGGGGACGGGGGTGTGCCTGACGGCGATGACGGAGAGCCGATCCCCGGAATGTATTTGGAGCTGCAACCGGCCAGGCCCACCCACAGAAGCAGAAGGCCCAGCACCACCGTCAGGCCCCGGCGCGTGTACCCTGGGCGCTGCCGCCGACTCATGTCTCGATCACCTTCACCGACAGCACAACGCCACCATCAGCCCTGTCCAGCAGTCTGCGTATTTCCGCCCCGCTGACCGGTGTTCCGTTCCAGGTGCACACGCAATCGTCCAGCCGCATGTCCTGATCGTCCAAGAAATCGCCCAAGGCGTCCGCGCGCACAACCACTCCCTGACCCAGGATAGGCCGAAAACAGTCTGTGGCCACGAAATTGAACATCTTCAACGTGGCCACACCTCCGGAGTGGGCCCTCTCCTGCTTGCTGAGCAAATCCGGACGGAACGCCTTGATGGGACTGGACCTGCGCAGGGCAATCCCGCACAGCCCCGGCATGGTCCCGCTCATGCCCACCGCGTCGCCGTCCCCGACAATCTCCGCAGCCCAGTCGTCCACCGGCGAGTTGTTCAGGAAAAGCCCAGGCACGCTGTTGATCGCGTACTGTACGTCCATGCCCAAGACCTTGGTCATGAAATCGCGCACACTGACCGCCTTGGTCAAAAACACCCCCACTCCCCGGCGGAGCAGACCTGCCCAGACCGAAGCTTGCGTTTCCGGAGCCGCAATGGACAAATGGTTTGAACCCGCTTCAATTATGTCCTGCATGGCACAACATCCTTTTTTTCTTGACTTTATCCAGCAACTGTCCGCTAACAAAAGTGAAATACACATTGCCGTGCTTCTGTACACGAAACCCAAAGGAGATACCCATGAAGATTCTACGCATCAATACGCGGACCAAGGGCTATACGTTCGAGTCCTGTGGAGCCTTGTCCGGTCTGGGTGGTCGGGCCCTGACGTCACGAGTGGTGAATAAGGAAGTTCCGGCGGAC
>JAAYCS010000224.1 GCA_012729655.1 Desulfovibrionales bacterium
CAGATCGGTCAGATGCGCGAAACCCGCATTATCGGGGACAGCGCAGCCATCCGCCGGGTCGTAGAGCTCATTGAACAGGTCGGACCAAGCGAGGCAAATGTCCTTATCCTCGGCGAGTCCGGCACAGGTAAGGAACTGGCAGCCCTGCTCCTGCATGATCGTAGTTTGCGCGCCAAAGGTCCGCTCATCAAGGTCAACTGTGCTGCTCTGCCAGAAAGCCTGCTGGAGAGCGAACTGTTTGGCTACATCCGCGGAGCCTTCACCGGAGCGGCCCAGGACAAACCCGGTCGCTTTCAGTTGGCCAGCGGAGGGACCCTTTTCCTGGACGAAATCGGCGAACTGCCCCTGACCCTGCAGGCCAAAATCCTGCGAGCCCTGCAGGAACGGATTGTAGAGCCTCTGGGGGGCGTGGCCCCGGTCAATGTTGACGTGCGCTTCATTGCCGCCACCAACCGTGACCTGCCGGCCATGATTGCCGCAGGCACATTCCGGGAAGACCTGTATTACCGTCTGAACGTCCTCGAAATACGCATCCCCCCCCTGCGCGAACGCCCGGAGGACATCCCCTTGCTGGTTGATTTTCTCCTTGCCAAGCTGGGTCGTAAAAACAGTAAACCCATCCGATCGGTATCCAGAGAATTCCTTGATGCCCTCGGCCGCCATGAATGGCGTGGGAACGTGCGGGAGCTGGAAAACGTGCTGGAGCGATCCTTGATTCTCTGCCGAGGGGACATCCTGGATCTGCGTGATCTGCCAGAGCACCTCCAACACAAAGAAAGACCGTTGCTTGAGCCCAGTCTCCATGTTCTGAACAGTCCACTGGAACTCGCCGAACGCCAGGCGCTGGAGGAGACTCTGCGCAAATGCCATGGGCACCGCGAGCGTACGGCCCAGGCCCTGGGCATCAGCCGCCGCACCCTGCAGTACCGTCTGAAAAAACATGGCCTGACCACCAGATGAAAAAAGCCGGCCCCACCAGGAGCCGGCTTTCGTTTCTTTGCTGTTCTGCCGGGGTCAGATTCCGCAGGCGTCCTGCAGGTACTTGAACCGCAGGTTGCGCGTCACCAGCACAGGACAGCTGGCTCCTTCCAACACCCGCGTGACCACGCTGCCCATGATCACGTTCTCCAGGACCGAAAGGCCCCGTGAACCGATGACTATGAGATCGCACTCCAGTTCGTCCTGGACGTTCAGAATCACGTAGTCCGGACGGCCGCTGCGGGAAATGAGTTCTATTTCCATGCCGCAGGGTTCGAGCAGTTTCTTGTATTCCTGCAGCATGGCCATGGATTTGGCCTCGGCGTTCTGCCGCAGTTTTTCGGCCATCTCCCCGCCGATGGTCATGTTGACCGGTTCCCAGACGTTCAGCAGGTATATCTTGGGGTTGCGGGCATTGACCAGCTGGGTCCCGTACTTGGCCGCATTCCTGGACGAATCGGACCCGTCCACGGGTATCAACACACGTTCAATCTTGATCATCAGATTTTCTCCCTGGCGGTGAGCCCGCCCATTTGCTCGCGATTAGAAAAAGAGCAGGGTCGTCAGTATGAAGCACGGAATGAGGATGCCCACTGACCAGGCCATGTACCCGAAGAAACTGGGCATCTTGATCCCGCCTGACTCGGCTATGGACCGGACCATGAAGTTCGGAGCGTTGCCGATATACGTGTTGGCACCCATGAACACCGCACCAGCAGAAATGGCCATGAGCGTCGGTACCTGATTCATCAGAGCGTTCGCATCACCGCCAGCAGTGTTGAAGAACACCAGGTAGGTCGGGGCGTTGTCCAGGAAACTCGACAAAGCTCCGGTCAGCCAGAAATACATGGCGTTGTTGGGTACGCCGTTGGTCGAGACCAGGGCGATGAGACTGCGCAGAGCACCTTCCTCTCCCGCACGGAGAATGGCTATCGCCGGGATCATGGAAATGAAAATGCCCAAGAACAGCTTGGCCACTTCACGGATTGGCTCCCATTCAAATTCATTGCGACGTCGGATCTCTGTGGAAGTGGTCTTCAGGCTGATGGCGGCCAGGACAAGAAGCAGGATGTCACGCACGACATTCTGGAGCTCCACATGCACATGATAAATGCTGAATCCACCTTCTGGCTTCCACATGCCGCTCATGAGCACACCGCCGACCACGCCGGCCAGCAGGAGCAAGTTGTGGGAGCCTTCCAGGCGCAGCTTACCGTCCTTGCCCGCATCCGGGGATTCGGGCCGGCCTTCCTTATTGAAGAGGACCGTGTCAATAACAAAGTAAATGGCCAAAAGGATGCCAGAAACAACTGCAAAGGGCATAAAAAGATGCACGGTGGTCCAGAAGAAGGACACGCCCTTCAGGAAGCCGAGAAACAGTGGCGGGTCGCCAAGGGGCGTCAGGCTGCCGCCGACATTGGCCACCAGGAAGATGAAAAAGACGATGGTGTGAATCTTGTATTTGCGGTGGGAGATGGCTCTCATCAGCGGCCGGATGAGCAGCATGGCCGCACCGGTGGTCCCCATCCAGCTGGCCAGCAGGGTGCCAATCAGCAGAATGGCGGTGTTGACCTGCGGTTTGCCTACCAGGGATCCGCGCAGGCACACGCCGCCGGCGATGGTGAAAAGTGAAAAGAGCAGAATTAAAAAAGAAAAGTATTCCAGGAACATAGTGTGCGCAACTTGATACAGCGCTAGATCGAACCCGTGGCTAATGGCAAAGGGTATCAGGTATGCCAGCCCCCAGAATGCTGCCACCTTGCCATAATGATGGTGCCAGAAATGGGGCATGGCCAGGGGCATGATGGCAATGGAGAGAAGCATACAGGCAAAGGGCACAACCCACAGCCCACCCAAATGTTTGCCGATTTCCTCGGCTTGGTGATGGAGATCCCCTCCCGAGGCCCAGACATCGGGCAACATGCCGAACACACCCAGACCAATGACCGCCAGGCAAACAAACCAGACAGAACTCTTTCGCATCCCATGTTCTCCTTTTGGGCCGCCGCTTGGCGCGACGCACCATTCACATGAACGTTGAAGGCATCGTGACCGGCGCCCAGCCCATCTCTCGACACCCTGACAAAAAACAGATCTGGCCCATGATGATGTGATGACATCATTCCTGCCAACTTCCCGAGGGCGAATCCGGATGCAACTTTGCAAGGGGCTTCCGGATCTGTCCTGCGCACTGGCGTCAAAAAACGATGGCCATGGAACCCAGCACGCTCACGGCGAGCCGAATATAACATATCATCGATTGGAGCAAGAGCCTCGAGCAAGACCCTGTCAGTCGCGCCCTGCGGACGATGCATCACAAATCCAGACAAGCAGGAAAAAAACATCCCCATGCGCCTGGAACCATTCCATTCTTTCCAAGAAACCGGGGAATGATGAAAAAAGGCCGGCCCCCTTACGGAGGCCGACCCGTAATGCATTCCCTCGAAGCGAAATCAGAGTCCGCAGGCGTCCTGCAGATACTTCAGCCTGAGGTTGCGGGTGACCAGCACCGGACAGGTCGCCCCTTCCAGCACGCGGGTGACCACGCTGCCCATGATCACGTTCTCCAGGACAGAGAGGCCGCGGGAGCCGATGACGATGAGGTCGCAGTCCAGCTCGTCCTGGACGTTCAGAATCACGTAGTCCGGACGGCCGCTGCGCGAGATGAGTTCCACGTCCATACCGCAGGGCTCGAGCAGTTTCTTGTATTCCTCCAGAAGGGCCAGGGATTTGGCCTCGGCCGCCTTGCGCACCCGCTCGGCCATCTCTCCGCCGATGGTCATGTTCACCGGCTCCGTGACGTTCAGCAGGTAGATCTTCGGGTCTCTGGAATTGACTAGGTGCGCGCCGTACTTGGTCGCATTCCTGGACGAATCGGACCCGTCCACCGGGATAAGCACTTTTTCTACCTTTATCATGGTCGTTCCTCCATGGCGGCAGAGCCGCCCTGCTTTCGATTTAGTGGAAGAAGAGGATGTTCATGAGCACGAAGCACGGCACCAGGATGCCCACGGACCAGGCCATGTACCCGAAGAAGCTGGGCATCTTGATCCCGCCGGACTCGGCTATGGACCGGACCATGAAGTTCGGAGCGTTGCCGATGTACGTGTTGGCGCCCATGAACACCGCGCCCGCCGAGATGGCCAGCAGCGTGCCGACCTCGCTCATGAGCCGTTGCGGGTCGCCGCCGGCGGTGTTGAAGAAGACCAGATAGGTTGGGGCGTTGTCCAGGAAACTCGAAAGACCGCCGGACAGCCAGAAGTACATGGTGTGATTGTCCAGGCCGTCGGCTGTCTTGACCATGGAGATGACGCCGCGCAGGGCGCCGTCCATGCCCGCGCGCAGGATGGAGATGGCCGGAATCATGGAGATGAAGATGCCGGCGAAAAGCTTGGCCACCTCGCGGATGGGCTCCCAGTCGAACTCGTTTCGGCGCCGGATCTCCGCGGCCGTGGTCTTGAGGCTCACGGCGGCCAGGACCAGGAGCAGGATGTCGCGCACGATGTTCTGCAGCTCGACGTGCACGTGATAGATTGTCATCCCTCCCTTGGGCTTCCACATGCCGCTCATGAGCACGCCGGCGATCACGCCGCCCAGCAGGAGCAGGTTGTGGGTTCCTTCCAGACGCAGGCGTCCATCCTGTCCTGCGTCAGGGGACTCGGGGCGGCCTTCCTTGTTGAACAGGTAGGTGTCGATGGCAAAATACAGGCCCAGCAGGATGGCCGAGAGGACCGCGAAGGGGATGAGCATGTGGATCGTGGTCCAGAAAAAGGACACACCCTTCAGGAAGCCCAGAAACAGCGGGGGGTCGCCCAGGGGAGTCAGGCTGCCGCCGATGTTGGCCACCAGGAAGATGAAGAAGACGATGGTGTGCACCTTGTACTTGCGGTGCGAGATGGCCCGCATGAGCGGCCGGATGAGCAGCATGGCCGCGCCGGTGGTCCCCATCCAACTGGCCAGCAGGGTCCCGATCAGCAGGATGACCGTGTTGACCACGGGCTTGCCCACCAGGGACCCGCGCAGGCACACCCCACCGGCAATGGTGAACAGCGAAAAGAGCAGGACAATGAAGGAGATATACTCCAGCAACAGGGTGTGCACTACGGAATAGAAGGCCAGATCGAGCCCGTGGACCAGGGCGAAGGGCACCAGAAAGGCCAGACCCCAGAACGCGGAGACCTTGCCGTAGTGATGATGCCAGAAGTGGGGAATGGCCAGGGGCATAATGGCGATGGACAGGAGCATGCATGCGAAGGGCACCACCCACATCACGCCCAGGTGCTTTCCGATTTCCTCGGCCTCATGATGCAGGTCCCCGTCTGCGGCCAAGGCATCGGGCAACGCGCCGAAAAATCCCAGGCCAATGGCGGCCAGGCAGAACAGCCACGCGTAATTTTTTTGCATCCGATGTTCTCCTTTTGGGCTGCCGCCCACAGCGACAACCGGTCGTTTGTGGACGGGGGAGGAGAACATCAACTGCAATGCACTTCCACCACCCGAACCAAGGATTTGGTCAAAACGGCCAGGTCCTGGTCTTCCATGATGTATGGAGGCATCACGTACACCAAACGGCCAAAGGGACGAACCCAGACGCCCTCTTCGATAAAAGCGGTCTGAATTTCGGCCATCTGTACGGGCTCCCGGAGCTCCACTACCCCTATGGATCCGAGGACTCGTACATTATACACATATGGCAATTTTCGGCACGGATCAAGACCTTGGTTGAGCAAAGCCTCGATCCTGGCCGATTGCGCGGCCCAATTGTTTTTAACCAGCACCTCCAATGAGGACCTGGCCACGGCGCAGGCCAAGGGGTTGGCCATAAACGTGGGACCATGCATGAACACCCCGGGTCGACCCGCGCACACCCCCTCGGCCACGCGATCCGTGGCCAGGGTCGCGGCCAGGGTCATATATCCGCCTGTCAATGCCTTGCCCAGGCACAATATGTCTGGACTGATCTCGGCATGCTCGCAGGCGAAGAGCTTACCCGTGCGCCCGAAGCCGGTGGCGATCTCGTCGGCGATGAGCAGCACGTCGAATGCGTCACACAATTCACGTACTCTCTTCAAGTACATGGGATGATAGAAGTGCATCCCTCCCGCGCCCTGCACCACGGGTTCCAGGATGACAGCCGCGATTTCCCGGTGGTGGCGCTCCAGGACATCGCGCACGGGAGCAGCGTCCGCCTCGTCCCAATCCTCTCCAAACCGGCAGCGCGGACGGGGGAGGAAATAATGCCGGGGCAGGACATTGGCAAAAATTTCATGCATACCGTTGACCGGATCGCACACGCTCATGGCCGCGAAGGTGTCGCCGTGGTACCCCCCGCGAATGGTCAAAAGTCTGCTCTTTTCCGGCCTGCCCTGACAGATCCAGAACTGGAAGGCCATCTTGATGGCCACTTCCACGGCCACAGAACCCGAATCCGCCAGAAATACTCTCGTCAAAGAGGGAGGGGTCATATTCACAAGGGTGCGGCAAAGTTCCACGGCTGGCTCATGCGTCAGGCCACCGAACATGACATGGGCCATGCGCGAAAGCTGGTTTGTTATGGCGGCGTTCAGGACCGGGTGGTTGTAGCCGTGGATGGCCGCCCACCAGGAGGACATGCCATCGATCAGTTCCCGGCCGTCGGAAAGGCGCAGACGCACACCAGACGCGGAGACTACCTCGCGCACGGGCAGGGGGTCGCGCATGGACGTATACGGGTGCCAGATGTGCTGGCGGTCGAAATCCAGAATGTCTGATGTCATATTCGGGCCGGCGGTTGATGGTGGTTGGGGAGAATTGCGATTCCCGGCCGCTTGGGCTAGCAGCACGTGGACATGAGGAAAACATGACCGCTATCCCCGAGGAATTCAATCTCCAATCCTACGATTTCGACCTGCCCGAGTCCCAGATCGCCCAGGACCCGGCCGAGCGGCGCGGGGCGTCGCGACTGCTGGTGCTCGACCGCTCCAGCGGAGAGCTGCGCGATTGCATGTTCGCGGACGTCGCGGAACTGCTGCCCAAGGACGCGTTGATGGTCGTCAACAACACCAAGGTCCTCCCGGCCCGGCTCATCGGGCACAAGGAGTCCGGCGGCAGGGCTGAGTTCCTGCTCCTCACGCCCCTGTCCCTGATCGAGCCAGAAACCGGCCCGGACGGCTGGAATGCGGCCGAGGCCGAAGGCCTGCTCAAAGCCTCCAAGGGCCCCAGGCCGGGCGAACGGCTGCATTTCGACGGCCTGGAACTCCTGGTCCTGGAGAAGGGCGAGTTCGGCCGCAGCCGCGTCCGCCTGCGCTGGCGGGGCGAACTGGCCGACCATTTCCTGAGGCGGGGACACATCCCCCTGCCCCCCTACATCCGCCGCGAGGACAAGGGCGAAGACCGCGACCGCTACCAAACCGTCTACTCCCGCGAGGACAAGCTCGGCTCCGTGGCCGCGCCCACGGCCGGGCTGCACTTCACGCCGGGGATCATGGCCGCCCTGGAAGGGCGCGGCATCCGTACGGCCGAGGTCACGCTCTACGTGGGCTACGGCACCTTCAGCCCCGTGCGCTGCGACGACATCCGCGAGCATGTCATGCACGCCGAATACGCCGAAGTGCCGGAGGAAACCGCCGTGACCATCGCCAGGGCCAAGGCCGAAGGGCGTCCCGTGGTGGCCGTGGGCACGACCACGACCCGCACCCTGGAGAGCATGGCCTCGCACCTCGGAGAGATTGGCCCCTTCCGGGGCTGGACCGACATTTTCATTTATCCCGGATACAGATTCAAGGTCGTTGACCAGCTCATCACCAACTTCCACTTGCCCCGCTCCTCCCTAATCATTATGGTCAGCGCACTGGCGGGGAGGCAACAGATTATCGATGCCTACGATCATGCGGTAAAGAGAGGCTTTCGCTTCTTTTCCTATGGAGACGCCATGGTCATCCGCTGAAGCAATCTCATCTTCTGTCATGGTCATGTTAACATCATCTCCCGTGGAGGTATTCCATGCCGAGTAGAGTCGAGTTCCGGGAAGACCGTTGCAAGGGCTGCCTGCTCTGTACCGAAGTCTGCCCGACCGGCATTATCCAGCAATCGAACCGGTTCAATCAGAAAGGATACAAGGTGGCCGAAGTCACCGCCGAAATGATGACCGAATGCAAGGGCTGCGCGTTTTGCGCCATGATCTGCCCAGATTATGCCATCAACGTCTTCAAGACGGAATCCGCCAAAGGAGGTGCTGCATGAGCACGCCCAAGCGCATTTTCGTCAAAGGAAATGAAGCCATTTGCCACGGTGCTCTGACCGCCGGCGCAAAGTGCTTTTTCGGCTACCCCATCACACCCCAGAATGACATCCCCGAATTCATGTCCGCAGCCATGATCGAGGCCGGTGGACAGTTTGTTCAGGCGGAAAGCGAAGTGGCCGCGGCCAACATGCTCCTGGGCGCTGCCGGATGTGGCATCCGCGCCCTGACCTCCTCGTCCAGCCCCGGCATTTCCCTGAAGCAGGAAGCCATTTCCTACATGGCTGGCAGCGAAATTCCCGGAGTCATTGTCAACGTCAGCCGCGGTGGCCCCGGCCTGGGGGACATCGGCCCCTCTCAGGGCGACTATTTCCAGGCCACCAAGGGCGGGGGTCACGGCGACTACCACCTGCTGGTCCTTGCCCCGGGCACCGTACAAGAAGCCTACGACCTGACCATCAAGGCCTTTGACCTGGCCTTCAAGTACCGCAACCCCGTCATGATTCTGGCCGACGCCATCATCGGCCAGATGAAAGAGCCCCTGGTGCCATGGATCCCACAGGGTCTGGACCCGGATGAAGGCCAGGACTGGGGCTTGCAGGGGGCCAAGGGCCGAGCCCCGCGCCTCTTGAAATCTCTCTTTCTCGATGACGGAGCCCTGGCCGGGCAGAATGAAAAGCTGGCCGCCAAGTACAGGGCCATGCAGGTTGAAACAGACCAGGAACTGTTCCTGACCGAAGACGCCGACCTCATCGTTGTGGCCTTCGGCTCCATAGGCCGCATCGTCAAGAGCACAATCCGTAAGCTGCGCGCCCAGGGGCACAAGGTCGGATTGGTGAGGCCCATCACCCTTTTCCCCTTCCCTTCCGCGGTACTCTTGGATCTGGCGAGGCAGGGCAAACGCTTCCTGACCATCGAGCACAACATGGGCCAGATGGTCGAGGACGTGCGTCTGGCCATCCGGACCGTGGCCGACTCGGCCTTCCATGGCCAACTGCCAGGCAACCTGCCCACTCCCGACGATTTCGAGCAACCCATTCTGAAGGCGCTGGAGGGATGAGCATGAATCAGGAAATTCGCGTCACCAACTACCCCGAGGTCCTCACGGATAGGGCCTCCCACTACTGCCCGGGCTGCCACCACGGCATTGCCCATCGCCTGGTGGCTGAGGCCATCACCGAACTGGGCCTGGTGGACAAGACCATCCTCATCGGCTCCATTGGCTGCTCGGTCTTCATTTACAACTACCTTTCCCTGGACGCCATCGAATCGCCGCACGGACGCGCCCCTGCCGTAGCCACAGGTGTGAAACGGGCCAGGCCCGACAAGATCGTCTTCAGCTACCAGGGTGACGGTGACTTGGCTTCCATCGGAATGGCTGAAATCATGCATTGCGCCAACCGAGGCGAGAACATCACCACGATTTTCGTCAACAACACCGTCTACGGCATGACCGGCGGCCAGATGGCCCCGACCACCCTGGTCGGACAGAAAACCACCACCTGTCCTGGCGGGCGGTGCCGAGAGAACGAAGGCATGCCCATTCGCATGACTGAAATAATTGCGTCCCTGGGTGGAGTTGCCTTTGCCGAGCGCGTGGCCGTAAACAACATCAAGAACATCAAAAAAGCCCAAAAGGCCGTCACCAAGGCATTCGAATGCCAGACCAAGGAGATCGGGTTTTCCTTTGTGGAGGTACTGGCAACTTGTCCGACCAACTGGCGCATGACCCCGATCCAGGCCAACAAGCGCATTGAAACGGAAATGATCCCCTACTTCCCCCTGGGGAACTTCAAGGACGTGCTGGCCAAGGAGGAAAAATGAGCATGTACCAGGATGCAATCATCGCCGGATTTGGAGGCCAGGGCGTCATGCTCATCGGCAATCTCCTGGCTTATGCGGGCATGAACGCGGGGCTGAACGTGACATACATCCCGGTCTATGGTCCTGAAATGCGTGGGGGCACGGCCAACTGCACCGTAGTCGTATCTGATGACGTCATCGGCTCACCCATCATCCGCTCGCCTGTGAGTCTGATCATCATGAACGGACCGTCCCTGGACAAGTTCCAGCCCCAGCTGCAGGACGGAGGGATCTTGATCCTCAACTCCTCCCTCATTGACCCGGTCAAGTCCGACAAAAACCGGGTCAAGGTCTATGCCGTGCCGGTGAACGAAATAGCGGACAGCTTGGGCAACAGCCGCATGGCCAACATGGTCGCCATTGGAGCGTATGTGCAAGCCACCGGTGTCCTGCCTGTCAAACAAGTCCAGGACAGCCTTGGTTCAGTCATCTCCGAACACTACAGCCATATGATCCCCAAAAACGCCGCAGCCATCCAGGCCGGGGCCGATTACGTCATTGCCCACGGGCAGTACGTGTAACTCCTGACCACCCGGGGTCGGCAAGTGGCCCCGGGCTGTCTCTCTCCTTTTTCTCACCACAACCGGGAGGCTGCCATGAAACTCTTCGGCATCATCGGGCACCCCCTTGCACACACCTTGAGCCCTGTCCTGCACAACTGGGCCTTTCGAGAACTGGATGTCCAGGCCTCCTACCATGTTTGGGACACGCCGCCGCAAAAGCTTCCCGCCTTCATGGCCGCGCTGCGCACTCTGCCCATCCACGGCCTCAGCGTGACCATCCCGCACAAGGAAACGGTCATACCCATGGTCGACGAACTGGCTGAAAACGCCAGACTCATTGGCGCCGTGAATACCCTCTTCTGGCAAAACGGAAAGCTCTGGGGGGACAACACAGATGTGACCGGGTTCATGGCTCCACTTCTGGAACGCGGCATCAAGCCCGGAACCGCGCTCATTCTTGGGGCTGGCGGGGCGGCACGGGCAGCCCTCTGCGGTCTGCACAAGGCTGGTTGGACGGTATGTCTCTCGGCCCGGACGCAAACCCGGGCCGACCGTTTGGCCCTTTCCTTTCAAGCCGATCATGTGGCCTGGTCCGAACGCCACACAGTGCGTCCAGACCTGCTGGTCAACACCACGCCCCTGGGCATGTCCGGTCCCTTTCAGTCCCTCTCCCCGTGGAAGGACACCCTGCACGGCATCTCCCTTGTCTACGATCTGGTCTACAATCCCAGACAAACCCCTCTTCTGGCCCAGGCGGAACGTGAGCGGGTGGAGATTCTCCATGGGTTGCCCATGTTCGTGGGCCAGGGACTGGCCCAATTCGAACGCTGGACTGGCCTCCGATTCGACTTTGCGCAGGCACTGGCACTGCTCGAACAGACCCTGGGAACGAAGATCAGGGCTTGACCTGCCCTCCTTCCCGTTGGACCAAACCCGGATCTGCCGGCGCAGAGGCAGATGTGGAAAAACCCGAGGATGCTCGGGCAACCTCTCTTGGATTCTCCTTTTCCGACTGCCCTCTTGACGATGAATCCCTTCCCCTAGCTGCCGATCTGTCCCGGTGCACGCAGTAAAAAAAACGGCAGGTCTTGCGCCTGCCGTTTCAACATCATCATCTCTGGACCATTCTAGCGAATGAGAACCTTGAGTCTGTCACCTGGTCGGATGGAGTCATTTTCCGCCAGATTGTTCCATTTTCGGATTTCCCCGGGACTGACCCCGAATCGCTTGGCAATGTTCCACAAAGTGTCCCCGGCCTGCACCTGGTAGCTGACTCGCTCCTGACGCACAGCGTCAGCTTTGGCCTTGGTCTCCCTGATCTCGACACTGCCGGCGTCAGGCACGAAAAGCTTCTGCCCCACCTTGACGGTTTCTCCTGAATTGAGACCGTTGGCTTTGAGCAGGGAAGCCGCATCCGTGTTGAATTTCCTGGCCAGGGACCAGACTGTGTCCCCCTGACGCACAATGTAATTGGCCCGCTTGGAAGCCCATTTTCTGGTCTGGGCGACATCTGCAGGTCCCACTTCCTTGGCGTTACCAGGAATCCGCAATGACTTCCCGACCTGAAGCCGACTGGCACCGGTGGATTTATTGGCTTCCTGCAGCGCCTTGGGCGAAACGCCATATTTCTGGGCGACTTTCCACCACGTGTCTCCAGGCTTGATCCTGTACATGGCGAGTTCGGTCTTCCTGGGCACTACCGGACGCTTCAAATACTCTTCGGCCTTGGCCACAAGATGCCCGGGAACCGCCACTTGTGCCAAACGATCGGATGGAGCCTCCTGCTTGCGGAAAACAGGGTTGAGTTCGCGGAACGCCTTCCAGTCCAGTCCCATGCTGTGGGCCAGACCAAGGAGATCTGTCCCTGGTTTGACCTGCAGCTTGGCTGGAACCGCTGGACGCTTGCTCCAATCAATGGGTGCAAAACCCAGTTTTTCGAGGTTGCGGGCAATCTTGACCAAGGCCAGAAACTTGGGGACATAGAGTTTGGTCTCTTCCTTCAGCACCGCAGAGGTCCTGCAAAGGCTGACATAATCCTCGCAGCCGGTCTTTTTCATGGCCCGGTCAATGGCTCCCTCCCCGGCGTTGTACGCGGCCAGGGCCAAAGGCCAATCTCCAAAGATATCATACAGTTTCTTCAGATACTTGATGGCCGCTTCTGTGGATTTGTAGGGATCCCTGCGCTCATCCACCCAGGCATCCACGGCCAACCCATAATTGATACCTGTCTGGGGCATGAATTGCCATACACCGCTGGCCCCGGCCTTGGACAATGCGAAGGTATTGAACCCGCTTTCTGCAAAAGGCAGATAGATCAAATCTTCCGGCAGTCCCTCTTCCAGAAACCGCTTGCGGATATGCGGCAGATAGAGTTGAGCCCGTTTGAGCCAACCTTCCATGGTGCCGCGATGAACATGGGTGTAGTAGTGAAAATAGCGCTGGACATCCTCATTTTCGTCTGTATCCAGGCCCACAGGGAATGATATATCCATATCAAGGATCCGCTTTTCCTCAGCGGAGAGGGCCTCGGCTTCGGGCAGGTTCTCCCGTCCCTGCAGGACATCTGTCGGGTCGATATCCTCATCCTGGCTGGCCACTTCCGTCCCTGGCGCCGTAGTTGAGGAAGGAACTCCAGCCGGACCTGAATCCTGGGTCGCAACTCCGACATTGGGTACGGCCTGCACCGGTCCCTGCGCCTTCTTGGCAGGCATACAGCCGGCCAGGACAAGAACCGCGACGAGGACAAGCGCGCGTAGATCAACTGTCAAAACAATCTCCTGGTCAAAAGTTGGCCCCTGCAGCGTGTCCGCACGATGCAGCGAGATCGAACATTTTGCCCTGGTACAGAAAAAAAAAACAAAAAGCAAACCGACCCCGGAGTCGGGATGGACTGCGAAATGAAAATGCAATCAAACTCCGCCCATCACCTTACGCCCGGTCGAAAGCCAGTGTTTGAGCTCCTCTCCTCGCGACCGGAAGTCGTGGACACGATCTTTCTGGCCGAGGAAGGGGCTGGACTTGGTGAAATCATTACGAAATGCCGGGAGACGGGAATCAGATTCCGCAAGGTGCCACGAACGGAGTTGGACCGCATGTTCACGGGCAACCACCAGGGTGTCATTGCCCGCCTGTGTCAGCAGCGCCTCGTGGATCTGGAAGAACTCATCTCAGGGGCAGGGTCGTCTCTGTTTCCCCTCATCATAGCATTGGACCAGGTCCAAGACCCCGGGAACGTGGGCACGCTGGCGCGCACTCTCCACGCCTTGGGCGGAGCGGGGCTTCTTTTCCCCCGTGACCGCGCGGCCTTTCTGGGGCCTGCTGCGGCCAAAGCTGCGGCGGGCGCTCTGGACCAAATCCCATTGTGCCAGGTCGTCAATCTCGCCAGGGCACTGGACGCTTGCGTCGAGGCAGGGCTCGCGGTCTACGGCTCCGGCATGGAGGATGATGCACTCTCAGTCTTCGAAAGCACAATTCGTTTTCCAGCGGTCCTGGTGCTCGGAAATGAAGACAAAGGCATTCGCCCCAACGTTCAGAAACGCTGCGAGGCCCTGCTCACCATTCCCATGCGGGGCGGATTTGACTCGCTGAATGTCGCTCAGGCGGGCGCCATGATCATGACTGAAATGCTGCGGAGACAGGCCGCACTCTCGTTACCTGATATACTGCGGAAAATTTAAAAAGATATCCCGCGTGAAGGTGATCATCTTGTCCATGATCCAGGGAAAAGAAATGAGGAGGGCCACAAAAACGGCAATGATCTTGGGCACAAACGTCAGGGTCATTTCCTGAATCTGGGTTGCGGCCTGCAGAATGCTGACGATGACGCCCACGCCCAGACCCACTCCGAGCATGGGCAGGGCGATGGCCAGGGTCAACTCGATGGACTGGCGGGCAAAACCGATAATGAATTCGGGGGTCATTCCGTACACCTGGAAGTTCTGGTTAGACAAAACTGTTGACGAGAGAGCCAATGATTAAGTTCCACCCGTCAACCATGACGAAAAGCAGCACCTTGAACGGCAGTGAAACCATGACTGGCGGAAGCATCATCATGCCCATGGAAAGGAGAATGCTTGCCACCACCATGTCCAGGATCAGAAAGGGGATGTAGATGAGAAACCCGATCTGAAATCCAGTCTTGAGTTCGCTGATCATGTACGCAGGCACCAGAACCATGGTTGGCACGTCCTCTTTGGTTTTAGGCCGCTCCAGCCCCGTAATGGAAAAAAATACGGACAGGTCCTTCTCTCTGGTATGCTTGAACAAAAAAGACCGTAATGGACTTTCCGCCTTGTGCAGGGCATCGGAGTAGCCGATTTCTTCCTTCAGATAGGGTTGCAGCGCCGTGTCGTTGATCTGCTTGCCCATGGGCATCATGATGACCACCGTCATGAAAATGGCTAGCCCGGCAAGAACTTGGTTGGGTGGCATCTGCTGAGTGCCCATGGCCTGACGCAGAAAGTGAAAGACGATGATGATGCGGGTGAAGGACGTCACCGTAAGGACAATAGAAGGAGCCAGGGAGAGAACCGTGAGCAGGGCCATGATTTCCAGAGCCACGGCCACTTTTTGAGGCTCAGCCTGCCCGCTCGTGAGCTGCAGGGAAAGGGAAGGGAGATTGGGTCCGTCGGCCCCGAAGGCCAGGGCGGGAAGAAATCCCAGGATCAGACTAACGAGAAGAATTCTTCCCGTTCTCGCGCTCCAAGGCGCTTTGAAAATTCCTGTCTGTTTCATGATCTTCCTGGTGTTCGGCAATGAGGGTGATGCCGGTATCGGTTACGCCTACCACCAGGAGCCTATTCAAAAACCGGACCACCACCAGCTGTTTGCGTGGAGAAAGGGAGACCCGCTCCTCGACCTGCAGCAGGCCTGATCCGCGCCCTTGCAGGCGGGCGGCCACGCCATAGCGTTTGAGCAGGGCCAACCCCAGAAAAATGACAGCCAGAAGCACAAGCAAGGCTGCGGCCATTTTGACTGATGCAAGCCCGAGCCCCAGCCCAGCGCCGGTCATCGTTGCATTATCCAAGCTGCTTCACCCGTTCGATGGGACTGATGATGTCCGTCAAGCGCACCCCGAACTTCTCGTTGATGACCACCGCCTCACCCCGCGCCACGAGTTTCCCGTTGACCATGATCTCCAGGGGCTCTCCTGCCAGCTTGTTCAGCTCGATGACCGAACCCTGACCCAGTTGCAGGAGTTCATTGATCAGGAGCTTTGTGCTCCCCAGCTGAGCCGAGACATCCAAGGGGATATCCAGAATGAAATCCAGGTCTCTGCGGACGCTTTCTTCTTTCTTTGCGGCCTTGGCCTCGCCTGTCAAATCCTTGTACTCAAAATCCCTGCTCTTGGCTGAAAGCTGCTTCTGCTTCTTTTCCTTGTGGATTTTACTCTGCTCTTCATCGGCCAAGGCCTTGGCCCACTCGTCCGCCAACGCCCGGTCAGAGCCGGCCTTATCCTGTTCCTGCAACGCATTCGTCCATGCGTCGGACAGATCCTGCTCGCTCTTTGCAACCCCAGTTTCTGCGGCCTGCTGCTCGAGGGCTGCGGCCCATTCTGCAGCCAACTTGTCCTGATCTTCAACCATCTCTGTCCCCTAGTAATTGAGTTCCTGTTCCTTGATGACTTTGAACGCCTTGTTGCCCTTGACGAAGCCAGGCTGTCCAAAAAATTTCAGGATGCCTTGCACCTGGGCAGAAAGGAGATCCTCTTCGTCCTGATCCAGGAGGATGATATCCCCCACCTGTAAGTTAAAGATCTGCCGCCCGGTCAACTGGGTGGTTCCAAAAGTGACTTCCAGGTCCACAGGAGTTTCC
This sequence comes from Desulfovibrionales bacterium, assembly GCA_012729655.1. Lineage (GTDB taxonomy): Bacteria > Desulfobacterota > Desulfovibrionia > Desulfovibrionales > Desulfomicrobiaceae > Desulfomicrobium. Next base: position 16,378 of record JAAYCS010000224.1, read on the forward strand.
ATGAGCCTGTCCCGGAAGCGAGAAATCCAGGCATGGTCGATTTCCAACCGCTCCGTCTGGAAGGCGGCATAGAGCTTGGATCGGATGGGTTCAATGGTGGCGTAGGGCAGTGCCAAAAGCATGGAACCCAAGGCGTTCTCCAGCTCCACTTCAAAGGAGATGACAACAACCACATCGCTTGGAGGCACGATGGTGGCAAACTGCGGATTTATTTCCGAACGAAGGAGTTCGATGCTGACCTCGTGCACCGGCCGCCAAGCATCTTCGAGGTTGGAGAGAATGATCTTGACCACCTTGGTGATGATGGACTGCTCAATGGGAGTAAAATCACGGCCTTCGATTTTGGGCTGGGTGCCTGCGCCGCCAAAAAAATTTTCCACCAGGGAGAACACCAGGCGCGTGTCCACCACGAGAAGGGCATTGCCGCGCAACGGATCGATTTTGAATATGTTTATGCTTGTCGGCACAGGCAGGGAACGCATGAACTCCCCGAACTTGGACATGTCGATGGAGATAGGGTTCACGTCGACACGTTTGCGCATGGTGTTGGCCAATGCACTGGTAATCAACCTCGAAAAACGGTCATTGATGATCTCCAAGACAGGCATGCGCCCGCGGATGATCCGATCCTGGTTGGCCAGGTCAAAGGAAACAATGCCCCCGGGAGTCTCAACAACCTCATCTTCGGTTTCGATCTCTCCCCCCGAAATGCCACGCAGCAGGGCATCGACCTCTTCCTGATTGAGAATCTTGCTCATACGCCGCCCGAATTTGACTTACTGCACCACGAATTCCGTAAAGTACACATTCCGCACCTTGGCCTTGCCAATGATCAGATTCAACCTGTCAACAATCTCGTTCTTCAGTTCGATCTTTTTGTCCATGCTGCTGATGTCTGCAAAAGATTTGCTCGAGAGCAGCAGCAAAAGGGCATCCTTGATCTTGGGCATAGCCGCATTCAACTCTGCTGCCACGTCCCCGTCAGTCACCTCCACATCCATATTCGCCTTGAGGTAGCGCCGGCCCATGGGGTCTGCAAGGTTGACCACAAATGGCTCCAGGGTCACCAGTTGTCCCCCTGCAGCGGGATAACCTCCCTTGTCCTCCGCTTTCCTGGTCTCTCCCTGACCGCTCACGTCCGTGGAGGTGGCGTTCCCCTGCATCCATTGAGTCATCCTGGGCTGAACGTAAAACTTCCAGGCTGCAAATCCGCCTGCGCCCAGCACTCCGAGGACAACTAGAAGCAGAATAGTCAGCTTCAGCTTAATCCTGCCTTTCTTCTCTTCTTTTTCCGGGGCTTGTACCTTTTTGTCAGCCATCTGTCCCTCCTGCTGCATATATGCGAAATCCGGGCCTAAAGATACGTTATCCCGGTTGTCTTGAGCAGAATTTCGACTCTGCGGTTTTTCGCCCTTCCTTCGGGCGTGGTATTGTCAGCCACGGGGAAGAGTTCCCCGTATGCCG
>JAAYCS010000225.1 GCA_012729655.1 Desulfovibrionales bacterium
CGTTGGCGATAATTAAGCCGATTAGCGGCGCAAACGCAACCACCCACGGGAGAATGTTAGGGATGGGCAGCGAGGTGGGATCAGCCTCTGTGCCGGCATCTTTGTCTGCGCGAGAGCGAGACGTTGAAAAAACCGGGGTATATTTGTCATGTCCACATTGACTGCATTTTTCATCACCTTCGTGCCAATCCCGGCGGCAGGCATTACAGTGTCCAATGATTTTACGGTGTGCGGTATTGGTGCCCGCTTTGTGGTCTGCATCAGATGGCTGCGCCTGAATGCGGGCACCGCAACGGCCACAGAAAGCGTCTCCGGGCGCTAATTGTGCCCCGCATTTTGTGCAAAACGCCATGGTGCTAACCTCCTTTAATGTTGCGTTGTATCTGTCTTATTCCTCGCCGTCCCGGCGGCGCTTGAAACCTTCTATGAGCGCGGCGGCGTCTTTCAAATCCTGCTCGGTGGCGCCCTTGGAGGCGTCGAAGAGGATCCTCATGCCTGGCTGGCGGCGCAGCTGCTCCCGCAACGCGGTCAGGTCGCCGTTGCTGGTGGGCTTGCCTTGTGGCTTTTTTTCTTCGCCTTCCATCGGAACATCATCAGAACCCATGAGCCATGCCACATTGACCTCAAGAGCTTCGGCTATCTTGTATAAGTTGCGTTGTTTTGGTTCGTATTCGCCCGATAGATATGTGCTAATGGAAGACTTGCCAATTCCTGTGCGTTCGCATAAATCAACTTGTTTCATGCCTCTTGCATCCATGGCTCGCCTTAATCGTTCTGACAAACGTGACATGACTTATTCCTCCTTCCGATAATAGTATATGCCGAATGTTCAGATAATGCAACAAGAAAAACCACCAAATAAAAAATAATTCAGAAAAATGAACAAAAGGGGTTGACAATGAGGATTGCCTGATGGTATGATTTGTTCAGAAAGGCGAACCTGGAGGTGAGAAAATGGAAGTAACATTTGATTACAGCAAGTTGCGTGGACGTATTCGTGAGAAGTATGGAACAGAGGGCAATTTTGCAGATTCCTTAGGTATTTCAAGGGTATCTTTGAGCAAACGCCTGAACAATCTTCTTGATTTTAACAGGATTGAAATGATGCGAGCTTGTGATCTACTGGAAATCTCTGCCCAAGAAATGCCCAGATATTTTTTTACAAAGGAAGTTCAGAAAGACGAACCGGCTTGACCCCACGATCGAGCCAACAAACGCAATGAGAAAAAGGAACCTGCGTAAACGCAGAGGCCTGCGCAACGAAGAAAGGAACTGCTCACGGATGAAAAAGTGCTCGAAGGAAGACCAATACTTCATGGAAGTGCTCGATGAGGAGCGTAAGTACCGCGCCCACACAAGCGGACACCAGGCTGAGGCGCCATTCATGACGCCGCTGCTGTTTCGCATCCTGTTTACGCTGCGCGGCATCCGCTACACGCTGAGCCTCTTCCTTGGCGTCCTGTTGGCGCTGTTGATACGCCTGCTGAAGTAACTGCGTACCCTTGATGGCTTTGAACCGATAAAGCACTGGCGTTGGCGGAGCGGATGACCCATGCAGGGAGCGAACATGGAAATCTTTTTCCAAGGCCCCTTCCGCTGCCAGCAATTCAACGGCCATAGATTCTGCAAAATCCGGCGCAGGCAGCCATTGATTGGGACGATCCGCAAAGAACTGCAACACCCGCAACTGGTTATCTGTAAGCGTCACAACAACACCCCCATTTTTGACCCGATTATAGCACGCCCCCCGTCCCATGAGAAAGGAGAAAGAGCATGGACAACGATAAAAGGTCGCGCAGAGAGATAGACATGAGCTGGGTGCGGCTGATCGTCTCGATTGTGTCGCTGGTTATGGCTTTAGCAGCGCTATTGCTGAAACGATAAGGGAGGAACACCAATGGAAAATCGCTACCGAATTACTGACAAAGGGCTGCTGCTGATGCTGGAATACGAGATCGCCCACGGGATGACGGAGGAAGCCTTGGACACGCTGTACAAACTGTACCCAGAACTGCAGTCAGGGGAAGAGGTTGCGGATGGCGGCGAACACCTCTTGAGGCGTGAAGCCGCCGAGGAGCCAACCAAGAACAAGGCCAGCAAAAAAGTAAAGCGCGTCACGGCGTCTATCCGCGCGTTTCTCAAGCGCCTGCGCCCGCTGTTCATCATCCTGCTTGGCTCGTTCTGCGGCTTTCTCCTGCGCGGCTTGCTCGAACTCCTGCAATAGCACATTCCCGACATCGGGATTGAACTGGTAACGCAGCGGGCCGGGCGTGTCCTGCACATTGGATGGGAACGCATAGACGCGCAGCTCCACGCGCAGCGCATGTAAGGAAAGAAGGGCATCAACGATGGGTTTTTCTTCTGGAGAAGTCACTGCCCGCGAATCGGGATAGATGTCCCGAAACTTACATAATACCCGGCGCTGATCATCGGTCAACATGGCAAACACCTCACTAACTTTTTGACCAGTATACCACACCCCACCCCACCCCATGAGAAAGGAGGAAGAACATGGAGCAAAATCGGGCCGCAGCACAAGGGGAACATAAATGCGAGTACATCCAAGTAGGCGTAACAGCGCTGAGAGGCCTGGACGGTAGCTATCTGCCAGCAGTACCCCTGTACATCAAGGCCACGCCTGAAGCCAAGGCGGCAGAGGAAGCCCTGACGCATGACATTGCCAGCGTGCTGTCAGAGCGGATGAAGGAGTATATCGAGCAGACGAAACAGGCGCGAAGGAGGTGAGAGCATGATTAAGAGGACCATCGCGCGCTGGCTTCGGGCGCGGGACAGGCGGAAGGCCGGCATCCGGCGGATTACGGAGTATGAGCTGTCGCTGTACATCAGCAACAGAAATTGGCGGGCACGAGTGTATGGGAGGTGAGGGTGATAGCATGGTGTCCGTATTGCCTGCGGAATGACGGCAGGCACTGGCTGGGTTGCCCGGAGGAACCGGACGAACAGATTGAAATGGAGAACCCGTTCGACGATGAGGACCCGGCGCTGATGGCGCAGGAAGCGTATGACGATAGCAGATGGACCAAGTGAAGGAGGAAGGGATGGCGTTACAAGAAAGCGCCGCCACTGGCATGGCGGCAAGGCAATTCAAACGATGTAATTGCACTAACAATGTACCACAAGAGTGTGGAGAAGTCAACATCCGCGAGCTGCGGATCGAGAAAGGCATCCCGGCGGCGGACATTGTAGCGACTGTGCAGGAGCTGTACAG
>JAAYCS010000226.1 GCA_012729655.1 Desulfovibrionales bacterium
TCGTGATCCGAAAGAGTGCCTGTTTACGCATACCCATCCAGGATTTTCTTGGCCAGCACGGCCGCGCCAAAGCCGTTGTCGATGTTGACCACGCCCACGCCCGGCGCGCAGGAGTTGAGCATGGCCAGGAGCGGGGCCAGCCCCGCGAAGTTGGCCCCATATCCGGTCGAGGTCGGGACCGCAATGATCGGCGCCTTGACCAGGCCGCCCAGGACGCTCGGCAGGGCCCCTTCCATGCCGGCCACGGCGATGAGGACCTTGGCCTGCCGGAGAGTGCCCAGGTGCGGCATGAGCCGGTGCAGCCCGGCCACGCCCACGTCGGACACGAGGCTGGCCGAGAGACCCAGGAACCTGGCTACGCCCAGAGCTTCGCGGGCCACGGGCAGGTCTGTGGATCCGGCCGTGACGATGAGCAGGTCCGAGTTCGGAGCCTTGGGGTCAGCGGCTTCCAGGTTTCGGCCCAGGCAGAAAAGCCCAGCCTCCTCCCACAGGTGTCCCGAGGGAAACGTTCTGGCCAGTTCCCGGCCGTGCTCCAGGGATAGGCGGGTGGCCAGGACCGGGTGATGGTTGGCCAGTTCCGCCATGGCCATCCTGATCTGGTCCACGGGCTTGCCCTGGCCGTAGATGACCTCGCCCACGCCCGTACGCTCCAGTCGTCCGGGGTCAACGCGCAGATCCTCCAGGCCTTGGGCGAGGCGCTGGACGCCTGCAATCGCAGCTGCTGGCGAGAGGGTTCCTGAAGCGACGTCGCGCAGCAGGCTGTGGAGTTGGTCAATGTTCATGGCGGATGATGATAGGGCTGGGCTGGCCCGGAAAATTTGTGGCAATATCCGGTATTCCGTAACAGACGGACCGGGCCGGGGCAAGTTCCTCCAGACCGCTTATATTGCCAAGAACCTGGGGAAAAGATAGCGTCCTCCGCCATGGCTCCCATGCGCATCCTCTTCATCGCTCGCTCCGAATGCGTTTCACCGTTGCACGCGGAGTTGAAGGCCCATGCGTGCCAGGCCATGGTCGTGGAGGACCGGACCTCGGCCTTGAAGGTTCTGGGGAGCCACAAGCTCGATCTCGTTTTCACCCAGCCGTCGCTGCCAGGGTACCGGGCCCAGGACCTGCTGGATTCCGTGCAGGCGGACCCCAGCGGCGTTCCAGTCATTGTCTTCGCGGAAAAGGGCAGTGCGGAAGAGGCGCGGTTTTTCATGGAACTGGGGGCCCATGACTACTGGTCAGGCCCATTGACCTGGGAGCGGATCCAGGCAGTCCTGCCCGGAGATATCCCGGCCCAGCCTGCCAGGCCTGAGCCGCGCAGGGACCTGCCCATCGTCGGGCGCCATCCCAGCCTGGGCCGTGTGCTGGCCCTGGCTCGGCAGGTGGCGGCGTCCAGGGCCACGGTGCTCATCACCGGGGAATCCGGCACGGGCAAGGAGATGTTCGCCCGCTATATCCACGCCCATTCAGGCCGGGAAAACAACCCGTTCGTGGCCGTGAATTGCGCGGCCCTGCCCGAGCATCTGTTGGAAAGCGAACTCTTCGGGCACGAGAAGGGGGCCTTCACCGGGGCCATTTCCCGCAAACTGGGCAAATTCGAGTCGGCCAACGGAGGGACCCTCCTCCTGGACGAGATTTCCGAGATGGACGTGGGCCTGCAGGCCAAGCTGCTGCGCGCCCTGCAGGAAGGGGAGATCGACCGGGTGGGCGGAACCGACACGGTCAAGGTCGACGTGCGCGTTCTGGCCACCACCAATCGGAATCTGGAAGAGAGCGTCGAAAAAGGCCAGTTCCGCCAGGATCTCTACTATCGCCTGAACGTCATCCCCCTGCGCCTCCCGCCGTTGCGCGAGCGTGGTGATGACGTCCTCGTGCTGGCCGAATCTTTCATGCGTCGCTATGCCCAGGAATACGGCCTCGGGCCCCTGCAGTTGTCGGAGGAGGCCAGGACCTGGCTCCTGGACCACGACTGGCCCGGGAACGTGCGCGAGCTGCAGAACCTGATGGAGAGGGCCGTGCTCCTGGCTGGCCCAGGACCCATCCGCAAGATTCATTTCCTGCTCGAAGGCGAGGAGTGGTTCCCCTCCTCCGGGGCAGGGGAGGTGGATGACGGCCGGGATGACGAGGACAGTCCCTCCTCCCCGGATCAGGTCCGGCCGCCCGATGCCGACGGCCGCATCCCGACCATCCAGGAAATGGAAATGCACCTGATTATGAAAAGCCTGGACCGTACCCAGGGCAACAGGACCAGGGCCTCGGAGCTGCTGGGAATTTCCGTGCGCACCCTGCGCAACAAACTGAGTGAATACAGAAAAGTCGGCCTGGACATCCCCTGAAGGATGGGCCGCAGAGGAGTGAATATCATGGTGCTCAGCACGCAAGTTGACGGGTATCTGGCCAAGGCGTCCTGGATCAGGCGCATGTTCGAGGCAGGCATCGAGTTGAAGAAACAGTATGGCGACGAGAACGTGTACGACTTCAGCCTCGGCAACCCCGATCTTGCCCCGCCCCAGGCCGTGGCGCAAGGACTGCGCGATCTGGCCGAGGAGGCCGGGCAGCCCTTTGCATTCGGCTACATGCCCAATGCGGGCTACCCTGTTGTGCGCGAGCAGCTGGCCGGGGTTGTCTCCGCCGAGCAGGAGACCCCGGTGGGCCCTGGCCAGATCGTGGTCACCTGCGGGGCTGCCGGAGGCATCAACGCCCTGTTCCGGGCTGTCCTCGAACCCAAGGATGAAGTGCTCTGCCCGGCCCCGTATTTCGTGGAATACGGATTCTATGCCGAGAACCATCAAGGCCGGCTCAGGTCCGTTCCGTCCAAGCCCCTGACCTTTGCGTTGGACCTGAAGGCCCTGGCCGGAGCCATCACCGATCGTACCCGTTGCGTGCTGATCAATTCGCCCAACAACCCCACGGGCCGCATCTATTCGGCCGAGGAATTGACCGAGCTGGCCGAGATCCTGCGCAAGGCCTCGGCCAGGACGGGTCGACCCATCTTCCTGGTCTCGGACGAGCCCTATCGCTTCCTGGCCTATGACGGGGCCACGGTGCCGGCGATTTTTCCGCTCTATGAAAACAGCGTGGTGGTCAGCTCCTTTTCCAAGAACCTGGCCCTGGCCGGCGAACGGGTTGGGTATGTGGCCGTGAACCCGGCCATGGCTGACGGAGATCGCCTGGTGGCAGGGGTGATTCTGGCCAATCGCATTCTCGGGTTCGTCAACGCCCCGGCCGTGGGGCAGAAGCTTTTGGTCAAGGCCCTGGGACACGAGGTGGACGCCTCGGTCTATGCGCGGCGGCGGGAGGCCATGGCCGAGGTGTTGCGCGAGGCCGGATTCCAGTTTTCCCTGCCCCAGGGGGCGTTTTATTTCTTCCCGCGCATCCCCAAGGGCGGGGATGATTCCGCCTTTGTGGCTGAATTGATGCAGGAGCAGATCCTGGCCGTGCCAGGTTCGGGCTTTGGATACCCCGGGTATTTCCGGCTGGCCTTTTGCGTGGACGAGGCCGTCATCCGAGGCTCGGCGCCCGGTTTCGCGCGGGCCTTTGCCCGGGCCGTGGGCTAGGGACGGCCGGCCCCCGCACGGCCCGTCTTTTTCGTCTGGAAGCCCCGACGCAGTCTGCCCGGGGGCTTCCGGGCACGTACTTGACGGGTGCATTGAACTTGTCTATGCAACCCTTCTTCTTTTCCCTAGCGCAGGTGCCCTTTCATGTTTGACAGCTTGTCCGACCGGCTGGAGTCGGTCTTCA
>JAAYCS010000003.1 GCA_012729655.1 Desulfovibrionales bacterium
AATCCTTGCCATGACCAGCGCCGTGGGTATGATGACGCCGCCCCTGGGAGTGAATCTTTTTGTCGCGTGCAACATCACGGGGCTTTCACTCGAGAAAGTCTCAATGCGCGCTATTCCTTTCATCTTGTTCATGCTGTTTGGCGCTGCTGTAGTAACATTAGTTCCTCAATTGTCGCTCTTCTTGTTGGGGCGTTAATCGGGTCCGCTATGTGACTGCTAAAAAATTTTCAGAAATATAGAAGGTTGCCATGAACAAGAAGTTGTTATGGGACTTGGCAACCATGGGTGACAATGTTTTGTGATGGATGGTCATCTCGATGATTTTAATCGAGATGAAGAGCTAATCCGGCGACCAATTCGTCGGAGCCCAGATTACCTTCGAACAATTTTGATCAGGAATTAATCAAGAGGCTGTTATGTGGGATATCTGCTTCCGCAGGATACGACTTATTGATCCTGTCCAGGGACTGGATGAGATAACGGATCTCGCCATCAGGGGCGAGACCATAGCCGGGGTCGGGGAGTATATCGAGGGCCAGGCGCGGCTGGAGATTTCCGGGGAGGGGCTAATTCTGACCCATGGCTTGGCCGACTTACACACTCACGTGGGCGGGCGGGGTTTTTGCCCGCTCGCGGTGCCGGCGGATGATGCGGGTATTTACCGGAGTGTCACCCTGCTGGGCGATGCCGGAACGGCTGGGGAAAGCAATTTTACGGGATTGCTGGAAGCTGTCCGACTGTCGAGGACACGGATACGGCATTTTCTCAATATCCATCCAAAAGGTATTGCAGAACTTCCCCAGAACTGGTCGGAGCCGCAGGACTTTGCGGCGTTTGCGGAGCGGGTGGAACAGTACCGGGACAGAATTTGCGGGATAAAGCTGCTTGCCGTAAGCAGTTTTGTGGAACACGCGGGCATAGCCGGACTGGAAAAAATTAAAAAACTGGCGATGTCACTACAGTTGCCGCTCATGGTCCATATCGGGACAGAGCCAGACGGCGCACTTCCCTCTTGTTGGGAAGCGTTCTGCGACGCCCTACCGAGGATGCTGGATGCCGGGGATATTCTCAGCCATTGCTATACAGGTAAACCCGGTGGCCTTATAACGCCAGACAGGCGCTTCTATGCCCCCCTGCGGCAAGCGGCGGCCCGCGGCGTGGTCTTTGACACTGCCGTCGCGCTGACGCATTTTTTGTTTTCCGTAGCTCGGCAGGGGCTGGATGACGGCTTTCTCCCCACCTGCGTGAGTACGGATCTCACGTTGCGTAATTGCCAAAGGATCGTCTGCGATTTGCCGCTGGTCATGTCTAGGTTTTTGGCCCTCGGTTTGCCTTTGTCGGAGATCGTCCGCTGCGTGACGGAACGGCCATACAAGGCGCTAGGAGTCGAGTGTGGAATACTAGCTCCAGGATGGCCGGCGACTTTGAGCGTTCTTGCTGTAGAGGAGCAGCCCATCCTCTTTGGCGAGGGGAAAGATTCCCTTGCCGGGGCATTGCGCTTGGTACCTTTCGGCGCAGTGCTCAACGGACGTTTTTTCCAAGCTACCAAGGGCGAAAATGTTCTAATTTGATCTAAAAAATACTGCTTACTTTCATTATGTTAAAAAGTATGCTTCTTTAGGAAAAGGTGGCCTGCCAGGAAAGTTCGGACCACGCAATTCTTGAGGGCTTCCCCACGGTTCATGTTTTTTCCGTCGTGTCGACAGAAGTATTCAGGCGAAAGACTGAGAAGGCACAGGGTGTATTACACCAGGCTTGGAGGTCAACGGTTCTTTCGGAGGCTGATACGCAAAGGAACTCGGTCCTCTGGGATAGGGTTTTCTTGGACACCAAATTGGGAGTAGAGAGACTCCCCATGAGGTGATTCATGAGCAAACA
>JAAYCS010000004.1 GCA_012729655.1 Desulfovibrionales bacterium
AAGTCCTGGCGACGACCTACTTTCCCACCAGTGGACTGGCAGTATCATTGGCGCTGGAGGTCTTAACTTCCGAGTTCGGAATGGAGTCGGGTGTGGCCCCTCCGCCGTGGTCACCAGGACGAAAGATGGTTTTTCAAGGAGCAAACAACGGGGAGCCTGTGGCATACCTCGTTGCGGAAAAGAGGCTCTATGTTAACCTCCACGCGGCCGTCAACCCAAAATTCGAAAATATGCAAAATTTTTCATTCTGCTCATTATTCCAGCTAGATGATATCATTGCCGGCCTGCCTCAACGAGCCTGCGGCATTTGCCGCCAGGCCGGGGGGCCATGAACAGCATGGCCAGACAGGGCTGCGGCCATCCCCGCCAGCGCAACGAAGGGCGGGCAAAGCGCCCTTCCGCCACAAGGGACATCCTGACCAGACAGGGCTGCGCCAGGGCGCACCATTGGTGGCGATGGGGATTCCCTGCCCCATCACGCCGCAACCCGGACTTTCTGCCCCCTCTCATGTCCCATGCCGGCAGAAATTCCGTGTACGCATCTCTGCAGATTGGGGCACGTCCTTTCAGACGTTCCTGCAAAAAGTCGCAACCGAGTCCGGTGTGGCTTACCCTGACGGGCACACGTTCGCGGGCTTGTGCCCGTCAGGGTGAATCCATTCCTTTCGGATAGTTGAAAAGGCATGGCTCCTCTTCTCAAAGGAAATGACGACTTTTTGCAGTGGGATCTTTCATGCGACATCAAGCTATCCTGCATGCATCCTGCAATTCTTTTTCACGTGTATGACAAATTTATTTAGTCATACATACAAAAAATACTTCTTTATATTTCTTTTTATGCTATGAACGAGTTTCGCAACACATCTGCAATGCGATGAATGTGCGTCCCGTGCTGGCAATTGCGCATTTCAATCACCATGAGCACGGTGCGCGTCCGGCGCGGCCCGTTGCGTTCGGAATGCGGGGCCACCGGGGCCGCTTGTGCCAACATGCATCCGTTTCCCTGACCGTTTGAACGAGGACCATATGGCCAGCACATGCACTGAATCCGGTTTGACTCTGGTGGAGCTTCTCGTTGCCATGGCCATCATGGCTGGTGTCCTGGCCGGAATCTCCAGCCTGTTTGCGGTGCACAACCGCATGGCCGCCAAGCAGGAAGAGACCACGCTCATGCAGCAGGAACTTCTGTCCAGCGTGGCCCGAATGGCCGAGGAACTGCGCATGTGCGGCTATTCCCCCACCGGCAAGGCCGGGTTCGGGTTCGTGCACGCCCCGGGGACCGGCAGCCCGGACTACGGCCGGGCCACCAACGAAACCTCCGTTTACTGCACCCTGGACTGGAACGGCAACGGCGAACTGAGCGAAAACGGGACAGGAAGCAGCTTCGAGCACGTCAGCTACCGCGTGAACACCCTGAACAGCGGGGCGCGCAAGTCGCCCCCGGACAACGTGCTGCGCAAGTACGACACCGGGGCCGTGCACTGGCAACCCTCGAGCACGAACATCGCGGACCTGCGCTTCGCCTATTTCGACGCCAACGGCGATCCCATTCCCGACCCCGGCGGCAATACGGACCGGATCCGCATGGTCAGGATCGAGGCCACGGCCGTGGCCTCGTCCGCGCGGGCCGGGCTGGGCATCGGCAACCGGACCATGAGCACCAGCGTGTGGTGCCGCAATCTCGGACAGTAGGCCTGAAAATTCCCGCTGCAGCCGCCTGTCTCGAGCCGTGAGCCTGCCAAGCAGCGGAAGTGCACCCCTTGAACGGCACCCATACCGCTTGGGTGGCCGGTCAAGACCGCGGCTGGATGGGCAGGAGACGTCTACCCAGGCCGGCGTCGGCTGCGAGAGCAGCGCCCCTCCCCACCACGCTGGACGCGGGGCCGCAAGCAGTGCGGCCGGCATCCAGATTTTCGCCGCTGCTGACAATTTTTGTCCTTCTTCTGGTCCGATTGTTCCGCACGCGGGCAGTCAGAATGCGCCCCAGACGAAAAAACGCAGCCCTCCGGGGCGCATGACGCATGGCCCGCCCTTGACCCCCGCCCGGTATCCCAGCGGCCTCACTCCCTGCTTTTTGGCACTATGCGTCGCCGGGGCGTTGTCATTTCCAGGCCCGGCCCTGCCGGAGCAGGCCGGCAGGGAAACAGGGCCTGTCCAGACCCGGGCCCGTCTTTTCGCCCGACCCAAAAACCTTGTCTGCTTGGCACACATTATGATAGCAGCTACCCTGTCAGAAAAAAATTCTCACCCCCCGCACCATCATGAAGATCCGGATATTTCCGCGCACCGCCCGCCCCGGTCCCCGGGACGCCCGCCAAAAAGGCTTCACCCTGGTGGAGGTCCTGGTGATCGTAGGCGTCATCGCCTTGCTGGCCGGGCTTTCCGGCACGGCACTGATGAAATGGATCCCCCAGGCCAACCTGAAGCGCGCGGCCCGGACCATCGTCAGCATGTGCCAGGACGCCCGCATCGAGGCCATCAAGCGCAACCAAGATATTTCATTCGACTGCAACAGCACCACCAATAGCTGTGAAACACGGGTTGATTCTACAGGCACATCACTGCGGCGTTTTGACCTCTCGACCTTGCAAAGCGGCGTCCACCTCACCGGATCCCTCAACACCAATTTTACCAGCCGCGGCCGGGCATCAAATTCCGGCTCCATACCCATCAAGAATAACGCAGAAAAGACGCTGACCATAACCGTCCGGCCCTCAGGCAGCATCGTGACCAACTAAAAGAAGGAGACCCTTGAATGCCTGAACAGCGCAACCAATCCGGCCTGACCATAGTGGAACTTCTGGTGGGCATGGTCATATTGGGAATCGTGGTCACCGGGCTCTACAACCTGTTCCGCGTGCACAACCTCATGGCTGCCAAGCAGGAGGAAACGACCCGCATGCAGCAGGAGTTGCTCTCTGTCATTGTCCAAATGGCTGACGATATCCGTATGTGCGGCTACACTCCGAATGGAGGGTCTTTTGGATTCAACAGCACAAGCACAGATGCAACTTCAATTTTTTGTACAAGCGACACAAACAGAAACGGCATTGTCGATGCAAATAGCACAGACAGGGAACAATTCGCATACAGATTGTCCGGCAACATCATTGAAGTGTTCGAGGAAGAAGAAGGATCCTGGAATTCAACTGCACGCGATATCGATGGATTAACTTTGACCTACTTCAATGCTGATGGAACAGCATTCGTCCCTACAGCCACTACCATCGACACCATCAGGTTCGTAGAAATAAACGCTACTGCGACGGCAGCAGCTGAAAGATCGTCCCTGAATATCCCAAACCGCACCATGAGCACCCGTGTATTCTGCCGAAACATGGGGCTCTAAAGGGAAGCAGATGCTGAAACTGAAATCGGCGATCACCCAAGACCATGGCTTTACCTTGGTGGAAACCCTGGTGGCGTCAGCCATCCTGGCCGTCGGCCTCATGGGGGTGGCTACCGTGATCTCCCAGTCCACCACACAGGACAGCCGCGCCTACTATACCACCCGTGCGAGCCTGATGGTTGAGGAGTTCCTGGAAAACGCCACCCGCATGCAGTACAATGGACAAAACTTCCGGGACATGACCGGTTTGTCGGCCAGCACCACTATTGACGGCATTGCATACACCCTGAACTGCAGCCTGGTCGACAACACCCCCATAGACAAATGCAAGGAAATGACCTGCATCCTGTCCTGGAACAACAAGGGCCTGCAAGCGAGCACCCAGTATGTCTATGTCTATTCCCCCAAATACTAAACGCATGTCGGGTCAGTCCGGCTCCGCCCTCGTCGTGGCCATGATCGTGCTGGCCATTCTCGGCGCCCTTGCCCTGGCGTCCCTGGATGTAGCTGAACTCAACATTTTCATCTCGGCCAACGATCGCGACACCAAGGAATCGTTTTTTCACGCCGACTCTGGCGTCAATGTGGGACATGAATTCCTGGAGGAAGCGATAGAAACGGGCAATTCAACCTTCTACAGTGACGGAACAAATTCCACTGATGCCAACACGTGGCAAAACAGCACCGATTTCAACTCCACGGACTACACCACAACCTGGTATCCATACGGCGCCATGGCCACGTATGTCCGCGCAGGCTTTCTTGACAGTGGCGTGCTCGAAGGCTCCGCCATGCAGATCGGAGCGGGATATGAAGGGGTAGGCAAGGGCGCCGCAGGTGGCGGGACCTTCACAAACTACCTCATCCGTGCCCACCGTGAGGGCCGCAGGAACAGCGTGGCTGAGGTGGATTTGGGATGGAGACACATCAACTACTGAACCGATTCAATACATCAAACGCCCCTGACGGAGACGCCATGCGCACAGCACTTCTAACTGCCTTAGCAGCATTACTTTTTGCAGGATCAGTTTTATCCGAAGAGCGGGAAATTGAAAAATTCAATCCTTGCAGCGGAACATGGGTCCTGCAACATCGAGGCGAATGGGTCGTGACCCGCCAGGAGGATGGATTGACCAAATCCATTCCGTCAAATGCCACGATCCTCGATTGCGGAGAAAGACCTGGAACGCTCAAGGAACACATGGACAACGTGAAGGCCGTGGTCCGCTGCACGAACGCTACAGATCAAAACGGGGGTTTCCATGTCTATGAGATACAGATCGTTTGCGAATAAGGCCCTTTTTTGCAGCCTGATTCTGACAGCCTGCGTCTTCCTGTCCCAGCCTCTTCTCGCATACAAGGCCACCGACTTTAACTGGATCCCACCCTTTCTGGCCAGAGATGAGAAGCCGTCCATCATCATCATATTGGATAACTCCGGCAGTATGCTCCAGAGAGCTTATACTGAATCATTCAATTCATCACGGGAATACTACGGATATTTCGATCCTCGGACGTACTATACATATAGTTCAACATCATATTTTCAGCCGAACAATGCCACAGGGACTTGGAACGGCAATTGGCTGAATTGGGCCACAATGCACAGATGCGACGTCGCGCGAAAAGTGCTAGGAGGTGGAAATTATAATAGTGGGTACTATTGGATTGAAAATCAAGATTCAGCAAATAGAGTAGATTCTTTCAGCTATGTTGATAATGCTGTAGTTGATTTAAACGGCGACACAAAAAAAATGACCCCATATGCATCACTCAGATATATAGACCATGAACCAAGCTCACAAACTATGAGTATGGAAACTAAAACATACTCATATTCTTCATGGGCAGATAGATCATTTAGAATGCGCGTACAAGGACCTTCAAAAGAAGGAGTTTTGCATGCATTTAAAGACAAGTCTCGCATGGCTCTTTTTGTTTATGACTACGACGATGGAGCACAGGTGAGACACTACATGAGTGAAGATGTCAATACTCTGAACAATCTTATCAACACAGTCAACACAGTCGACCCAACAACATGGACACCTTTGGCTGAATCTCTATACACAGTATATGGATATATAAAACAAGACACTGTAGGTGGAACATATGGACCACGGTACTTGTATAACACAAGCTATGCGACATCTACAACAAATGATCCCTATTATTTCCCCGCCTTGGGACAAGACGTGCATTGCACCCAACAGAACGTCATCCTGATCACAGACGGTGAAAGCACTCAGGATCAGGCCATCCCGTCTTCAATTCGCAACAGGGTCAACCCCAAACCCCATACCTATTCTCTTTCTGATAATGGATCTCCATACTTAATCGATGTCGCCCATTGGGGGCAAACCACTGATTTGCGCTCCGATCTTCAGGGAACCCAGAATGTCGATTTCTATGCCGTCTTCGCCTTTGGCCGGGGAAGCACTCTATTGCGGGATGCGGCACGTTACGGAAGATTCGTCGACTCCAACGGCAACAACCTCCCGGACCTGCAAAATGAATATGACACGGACGGCGACGGCATGCCAGACAACTACTTCGAGGCCGAAACCGGCCAGGAACTCGAAGCGTCCATCTTCCAGGCCTTCCAACTGGCCACGGCAAGCATCGCCTCGGGCACGGCCGCAGCGGTGACCTCTCAGACCCGCAGCGGCGAGGGCGGCGTCTATCAGGCCCTGTTCTTCCCTCCGACCAACGTCAACCAGATCGCCCCTTACTGGTCAGGGCAAATCCACGCCTATCTGCTCGACGCCCGCGGCAACATGCGAGAGGACACCAACGGCAACAAAAGGCTCGACCTACTCGCGGACAAAGTCATCCAGTTCGATGAAGAGCTCATTTACGCCCACACCGACACCAACGGGGATTCCGTTATCAGCAACAACGAAACAAATCTCACCGCGCTAGATTCCATTAACGACATCAACTTCCTCTGGTCCACGAGCACTTGGCTCAATAGTCTGTCCGACGCCCAGGCCATTTCGCAACGGACCAGCTATGACACCGCTGCATCCAATAGGTACATCTTTACCTTCGTCGACAAGAACAACAACATGGTCGCGGACTACGGGAACGGGGAGATTCAAGACTTCGCCCTGCCAAGCAACCCCACAATCCTGAACTCGGCGGATCACTTCTACAACTATCTGACCCTCTATGAATCGAGTTCAGGTAGCATCAGCCTGGACCTGACCAACACAGTCCAGAGTTCCATAAACACTTTGCGGAACACCAACCCCACCTCCTTCGCAACCTATCAGGCCACCCTGGCCCGAAGACAAGTCGAGTTCATCCGGGGCAAGGACGTGGGCAACTCCACTGTTTCAGGAATTCCGGACACCGTACGAAGCCGCAGCTTGAACGGCAACCCTTGGCGGCTTGGCGACATCATCTTCTCCTCGCCCACCGTTGTGGACAAGCCCGCTGAAAACTACCACCTGATCTACCAGGACAAGACCTATGAAGGTTTCTTCAAAAAATACATGAACCGCAGGCTGATGGTGTATGCCGGCGCCAACGACGGAATGCTCCACGCCTTCAACGGAGGATTCTACAACAGCACCCAAAAAGCCTTCTTCACCTCCCCCAACGGGGAAACCAATTTTGACCTCGGCATGGAGGTCTGGGCCTATGTCCCCTACAACCTGCTCCCCCACCTCAAATGGCTCATGAATCCCGAGTACGGAGAAAACCTCCATGTCGCGTACATTGATCTGAAACCCCGAGTCTTTGATGCCCGGGTTTTCTTCCAATCTGACGGAGTCACGCCCATGAACAACGCCACCCATCCCGACGGATGGGGCACGATCCTCGTGGCTGGCATGCGTCTCGGCGGCGGCAAGATCGAAGCGGACATTGACAAGACCGACGGCAACGCCTTGAACACAGGCACCGATCGAACACTGACCTCGGCCTATGTCATCATGGACATTACCAACCCTGAACAGGCTCCGACCCTCCTCGGCGAAATCACCATGCCCGGGCAGGGCTTCACCACCTGCTACCCGACAGTCATGCCCATGACTGCGCGCAACGCCAACACGGCGGCGGCCAATCAATGGTATCTCGTCTTCGGCTCAGGTCCGGCCAGTTCAACCGGCGACGCCTCCAGGCTCAAGCTTTCTGTGGAAACCAGTGACCAGGCGGGCAAACTGTTTGTCCTTGACCTGAAAGCGCTGGTTGCCGAAAAAACGGTCAAAAGCATCAACAGTGCCGGCAATGTCGTCACTGGAGGCGCTGTCTTCAACTCCACTGAGGCGGGATCCTTCGTTTCCGACCCCATATCTGTCGATCTCAACATCGGTCCCTATGCCAGTCCCGAGGAATTCAAGACTGACGTAGTCTACTTCGGAACGGTGGCCGGAGACCAGACTAACGGACAGGGAAAGATGTACCGGCTTTTAACCAACAACGACAACCTGGCCCCTATGTCCTGGTCGACATCCACCCTCATCAACGTCGGCCAGCCCGACACGGCCGCGCCTTCCGTCGCCATGGACGAAACAAAACGGCTTTGGGTCTACTTCGGCACGGGCCGGTTCTTCAACCGCGACGACATCCCCCAGGCCGCCCACATGAGCTTCTATGGAGTCAAAGAACCTGAATCCGGTGGAAACAAGACCTGGGCGACAGTCAACTCTTCAGCCCTCTACAACAGCACGGACGTCATCCTGAACAACAGCACCTGCGGGGGCATCAACGACATTAATTGCGTCCAGGTATACAAAGGAGGATCCTTGTTGACAGGCGGTTCTGCGCCAGGAAGCTGGCAGAATCTGCTCGACGCGGTAGCGGGCACTCCGGGTTGGAGGCAGGATTTCGTTCCCGCCCGGGAAAGGGTCCTGGGACAGGCCGCCGTTCTCGGCGGAGCCGTCATCTTCACAACCTACCTGCCATCCAGCGATGTATGTTCCTTTGAAGGGACCAGCAACCTCTGGGCCCTGTTCTATAAAACGGGAACCGCCTTCTACCTACCCATTCTCGGGGCCAGCGGGGACACCCTCAGCACCTTCGGCAATCTTGGCAAGGGCATGGCCCTCACCCCGAACTTGCATGTTGGTGAAGACGGCGCAACCGCCTTCATCCAATCAAGTACAGGAGCCATTGAGACTATCGAACTCAGCACCCCTCTATCCGTCAAATCTGGTCCTCTATTCTGGTTGAGGAGGTGATCAGGACAGGTTGACCTGCATATTGCGATCACGACGACCACTATTGAACTGGAAAGGCGGGGAATGTTCCCCCGCCTTTCCAGAATTGTTCTCCCTGGCGTCTGCACATATTGGACGTTCCCATCCCTACGCACGCAAGGTGAACGCAAATACAGAATGACAATGCTGCAACCCTTGAATTCCCCGGCCTCTGATGCCAAGAAGGAACCTCATGGCCGCACCCAGGCGCAACGCCCAGCGCCGTTTGCCCTGACCAACTGACCCTCAGCCTGACCGGAACCTGCGTGAACCTATCTCCCTATGCGACCCTTCCCCTACCGTCCCGGATTGTCTTCTGCTCCGCCCTGGTCCTCTTTGGCTGTGCCACCCCCCTGGTGCACGGAGGCATCGCGACCTGGCCCCTGCATCTTCCCCTCCTGAACCAGACGACTGGTCCGGCCCTCCTGGCCGGTCTCATGGGCCTGGCCAGCGCCCTGATCCTCGCCAAGTCCGTTGCGCGCCGCGCCCTGTCCCTGTCCGAGGCCTTCCGCGACGCAGCCATACCCTTCCTGCTGACCCTGGCCAGCCACCAGGGCGTGGACATCTGGCAGGCCCCGGCAGCATGGTCCGACCTCCTGCACGTCAGCCCCCTGTGCGCCACCTTCCTGGCCCTGGCCCACATCATCCTGCTGGCCGTGTGCCTGGGCAAGACCGGGCGGCATCCGTCCCTCCTGGCCCAGGCCGGACTGCTGGCCGCACCCCTGATCTTCAACTGGCTCCTGATCCTGCAGGCCCCGGCCATGGTCCAGCAGATGGGCGCGGCCCTGCCCGGTGCCGGGCTGCTGACCTGGCGCGGCCAGGAGCTGGCCGGACGGGTCTTGATCCTGGCCGGGTTCAACTGCGCCACGGCCATCCTGCTCAACGCCCTGTGCGTGCGCACGGTGCCCCGCGAACTCAAGTCCTACCTCCTGCTGCTGTCCTCGGCCTTCCTGGCCGGCCTGAGCCCCCTGCTGGCGGACATGGGCTCCTCCCAGGACGTGGCCGCCCTTCCCCTGGGGCTGGGCGTCCTGGCCGCCATCCTCTGCGTGGCCGTGGCCCAGGCCGGGCTGTGGGCCGAGACGTTTGTCATGACCGGCCTGCTGATGGACGCCATGAAGGGCCGGCGGCCGGCCGGGTACTGGGGCGCCCGCTCCTTCAAGGACGGCCTGGTCAAGGGCTCCACCTACAGCGCCCTGTTCCTGGGCCTCATGTTCACGGTCGAGACCATGGTCGCCTCGCCCCTGCTCCTGGCCGTGCACCAGGTCCAGCCCCTCCTGGGCCACGTCCTGCTGGCTGCAGGATTCATGCCCCTGGCCAAGACAATCCTGGAGTCCTTTGACGGGAGCAAACCCTTCCACTTCCGGCTCATGAACAGCTACCTGCAACCGCACCTGTACCTGCGCGGGGCCATCCTGGGCCTGGGCATGTACATCATCCCCGTGACGGTCTTCATCCACAAGGCCCCCCTGGACCGCTTCCTGCTCGGGGTGCTGATGGGGGCCGTGGCCTATGCCGGGGCCAACGTGGCCATGGACTGCCTGGACATGCTCCGCGGCCGGCGCAGCCATTTCCAGTCCTGGCGGGTCA
The DNA here is from genome assembly GCA_012729655.1 of Desulfovibrionales bacterium. Taxonomy (GTDB): domain Bacteria; phylum Desulfobacterota; class Desulfovibrionia; order Desulfovibrionales; family Desulfomicrobiaceae; genus Desulfomicrobium. The sequence continues at coordinate 10,141 of JAAYCS010000004.1, forward strand.
GCCTGACCGGCGCACTGCTGGGCGGGTTCGTGGGCGGGGCCATCTCCTGGTACGTGGACCCGACCCAGAGCGCCGTGGTGGTGGAGAAGTTCCGGCTCTACGTCACCCTGCGCCTGGGCAACCCGCACGACTACATCATCTATCCCCTGTTCAGCAAATGGGGGGCCATGAACCTCGGCCCGCACACGGGCAGCGCCCGCATCCTGTACAACGAGTCCGTGTCCGGGGTGATCAACTGGTCCCTGGCCGCCCCGCTCTTCAGCGTGAACTTCTTCTTCCTGACGGCCCTCTTCGCCCGCAGCCTGGACCCGGTGCGCATGCTCTTCAGCCGACAGGGGCTCGTGGGCGTGGCCGAGCAGACCGTGCGCGTCCTGCGCTGGGGTCTGTGGATGGCCCCGGTCATCTACTCCCTGCTGCGCATTTCCGGAGACCCGACCTGGTACAACCAGGACGGGGCCGTGCGGACGGTGGCCGCCATCTGGCAGAACATCACCCTCAGCCCAGAGGCCTTCCGGGGCTGGAGCATCCAAACCTTCATGTACCTCCTGGCCTACGATTGGGTGCGCGTCCTCATCTGGTTCGACCACATGGGCCTGCGCGTGGCCACCCTGGTCAACCTGTCCTTTGTGGGCGGCGACGCCCTGGATGAACTCCTGGCCCGCTTCCAGGGCCATCCTGGCCGGGCCCGCTGCATCCCCGAGGCCCTGCGCCGCTTCGCCACCTGGGCCCCGCTGCTCATCCCCTTCTTCCTGCCCCAGGGCGCGGACTGGGCCCACGTCTGGGACACGTCCGAAGCCATCCAGAAGACCGGCCAGGGGCAGGTTTCCGCCCTGGCCGTGCTCCTGCTCCTCTTCTGCGCCGCCATCGCCGTGGCGGCCCTGTGGCCTCGCCCCTCGGCCCGCAAGCCCAGGGGCGAGGCCCGCGTGGCATGCGTGGCATGCGGCCTGCGGCCTCCCGGGTTCTGCCCGCCGGACGAAATCGTCCTGCACAACGGGGTCTACACCGTGGTCCAGGGCCGGGACGGCCGGGGCTACAGCCGCGTCTTCAGCGCCGTGCGCCACGGGGCGGAATACGACCTGACCAACAGGGCCACGTCCCGGGCCCACAACGCCGGGAAATTCCTCTACCTGCGCGAGGGGGACGAGACCTGGACCCTGGGCTGCCGCCCCATCCGGCGCGACGACGCCCAGACCCATGTGCAGTCCACGGGGCCCCTCTCGGTGCGCATGACCTGCACCTGTCAGGGCATCGGGGCCACGGCCGAGATCGACCTGCCCGAAAACCTGACCGCCGAGGTCTGCCGCCTGCGCCTGACCAACCATACGGACAGGGCGCGCAGCCTGGAGCTGTCCACCTACCGCGAGGTCTGCCTGAACGACAGGAACCCGCACCTGCGCCATCCCTTCTACAACCGGCAGCACATCGCCACCTGGTTCGTGGCCGAGGTCGGGGCCGTCTTCGCCCGCAACCGGATCGTCAAAACCGCCGAACCCGATCCGCGGAGGCGCCGGCCCTCGCCTGAGGTCTATTTCCATGCGGCCAGCGTGCCCCCGGGCTTCGAGGCCCAGGCCAGGATCGTTGGATACCAGGACAGCCGCAACCGCTTCATCGGGGACGACTCCCTGCGCGACCCGGCCGGGCTGTCCGCCCCGGCCAGGTCCCTGGACGACCTCGACCTGCACTACACCTTCGACCCCATCGCCAGCCTGCGGCTGGCCGTGGACCTGGAACCGGGCCAGGTCGTGGACCTCGTCCTGGTGGACGGGTACGCGCCCTCGGCCGAGGAAGGGACGGCCCTCCTGCAGGACCTGCTCGCGTTGCCCGAGGCTCCGGTTGTCGTCCATCCGACCACGCCCCGGGGGCCCATCCGCGAGATCGCAGAGCCAAGCCTGGCGGACATGCTCCACCCCGCGCCCACGGACGAGTTCCGCTTCTCCGAGGACGGCCGGGAACTGCACGTGGGCTGGCGGACCCCCCGCCGCTGGGCCCACCTCATGGCCAACGAACTGGGCTACGGCACCCTGGTCACCAACGACGGGGCCATGTCCTCCTTCATGGGCAACTCCCAGCAGAACGCGC
>JAAYCS010000005.1 GCA_012729655.1 Desulfovibrionales bacterium
CGCCCCATATTACAAAAAAATTCCATTCATATAAGACTAGACAAATATTATCATATCGGTGAAGATAGCCTACAGAAAGCTGCATGGTCAGGAATCGATCCTTGTGCCGCCCATGGCCTCCTAGGCCATCAAGGCTAGACAAGTCCCTTTATCGGGGAATATGGCACTAATGCTGCTTCACGCTTCCCCAAGTCCCGGAACTGTCCGTTTATTTGGACCATTCTGTGTCATTTCAGGTCATCCTGGCAGTGGGGTGATGTGTCAAAATGGAGCAATTCTCGTTGGTTTCCCTGGATTGAATCTCTGTCAACCGGACGGTTCGCCGTTCCTTACCGCAAGTTGGGTATGCCTATGCAAATCTTTGATCTTGCCAGTGCTGACCTCGAGTTCGTCGCCGAGGTCGAAGCCCGCAGCCACCAGAATATCAAGACCTGCTACCAATGTGGCAACTGCACGGCGGGGTGTCCGTACACCTTCGCCTACGACTATTCTGTCAGTCAGATCATGCGTCTGATTCAGACCGGGCAGAAGGAGGCAGTGCTGAAAAGCCGATCCCTGTGGCTATGTGGTTCCTGTCAGTCCTGTACCACGCGCTGTCCGAACAAGATTGACGTGGCCCTGGTCATGGACGTCTGCCGGCACATGGCCCGTGAAGCAGGGTACGCCACGGAAAGGGCGGTCAAGGTTTTTGCCGATTCGTTCCTGAATTCCGTGGAACGCCATGGACGGGCCTACGAATTGGGGCTGATGGTCGAATACATGGCCCGCTCGGGCCGGGTACTCACCGACGTGGATCTGGCGCCGCAGGCCCTCAGGCGGGGGAAGCTCCCGTTCAAGCCGCATCCCATCAAGGGCCGCGAACAGGTCGCCCGCATTTTCGAGCGGTTCCGCCAAGGAGGCACGAATGCTTAAGATCGCCTATTATCCGGGCTGTTCCGGCCAGGGCACTTCGTCGGAATACGATCGCTCCACCCGCGCGGTCTGCAGGACCTTGGGCCTGGAATTGGTGGACGTGGAAGACTGGAGCTGCTGTGGTTCCACCCCCGCGCACACGGTCAACCATGTGCTTTCAGCCGCCTTGTCGGCCCGCAACCTGGCCCAGGTGGAAGGGATGGGCATGGACAAGGTGACAACGCCATGTCCAAGCTGCCTGACCAATCTGCGCACCGCTGCGCACAAGATGGAAGATCCTGCCTTCAGGACCAAAGCCAATGCACTGCTGGACACCCCGTGCAAAGCAAGGGTGGACGCCCAGTCCGTGCTGCAGGTCTTGTCCGAAAACATCGATCCCGAGTTCATTCAATCCAAGGTCGTAAAACCCCTGACCGGCATCAAGATCGCCTGCTACTACGGCTGCATCATGAACCGCCCGCCCGAATTGATGCGTTTCGACCACCACGAAAACCCCATGGCCATGGACAATCTGATGGCTGCCCTGGGTGCGGAAGTCGTTCCCTTTCCACTCAAGGTGGAATGCTGCGGCGCGTCCTATGGCATTCCACGGGGGGACATCGTGGCCCGGCTTTCGGGCAAGCTCCTGGACGCCGGACGCATGCTCGGCGCCGACGCTTTCGTCACGGCCTGCCCCCTTTGTCAGATGAATCTGGATCTGCGTCAGGGTCAGATCAACGACACCCTGCACGAAAATTTCAGGATCCCGGTTTTCTATTACACCCAACTTCTGGGCTATGCTCTGGGGCTGGACCGCGCTGAACTCGGATTCGAGAAGCTCTGCGTGGATCCGCGTCTGGCTCTGGGCAGAATCAAACAACCGGCGCAGGCCAGGTAGGGAGGACGCGATGCGAATTGGTGTTTTCATCTGCCACTGCGGCAGCAACATAGCCGGAACCGTGGATTGTCCAAGTGTCGCGGCCACAGCCCTGACGTACCCCGATGTGGTTTTCTCCACGGACACGATGTACGCCTGCTCCGAACCTGGTCAGGACGCCATCATTCAGGCGGTCAAGGACAAGAATCTCGATGGAGTGGTGGTGGCCTCCTGCACACCGCGCATGCACGAGCCCACTTTCCGTCGGGCCGTGGAGAGGGCCGGTCTGAACCGCTACATGTTCGAGATGGCCAACATCCGCGAGCACGTGTCCTGGATCGGCAAGATCAAGGAACAGAACACAGTCAAGGCCTCCGAGTTGGTGCGCATGGCCGTGGAAAAGCTGCGCCGCAACAGGCCGCTGGTGGCCAAGCGCTTCGAGACCGTCAAGCGTGTGCTGGTCATCGGCGGCGGCGTGGCCGGCATCCAGGCAGCCCTGGACTGCGCCGACGGCGGGCAGGAAGTCGTCATGGTCGAGCGCGAGCAGAGCATTGGCGGCAAGATGGCCAAGTTGGATAAGACCTTTCCCACGGTGGACTGCTCGTCCTGCGTGCTCGGCCCCAAGATGGTCGACATTGCCCAGCACCCCAAGATCACCCTCTACACCTGCTCCGAGGTGGAGAGCGTGGGCGGCTACGTGGGCAACTTCCAGGTCACCATCCGCAAGAAGGCGACCTACGTGGACTGGAGCAAGTGCACGGGCTGCGGTCTGTGCGTCGAGAAGTGCCCCAGCCGCAAGCACCCGGACCCCTTCAACGAGAATCTCTGCAACGCGCCGTCCATCAACATCCCCTTCCCGCAGGCCATCCCCAAGAAGGCGGCCATCAACGCGGCCTCCTGCATCATGTTGCAGAAGGGAAAATGCGGGGCCTGCGCCAAGGTCTGCCCGGTCAAGTGCATCGACTTCGAGATGAAGGACGAACTTGTCACTGTGGACGTCGGTGCCGTGGTCGTGGCCACCGGCTACGACCTCTTCGATTGGCACAAATATCCGCAGTACGGCGAGGGACGCTACAAGGATGTCATCACCAGCCTGCAATACGAGCGCCTGCTCTCTGCCTCGGGCCCCACAGGCGGGCACATCAAACGGCCATCTGACGGGAAGGAACCCAAAACCGTGGTTTTTGTCCAGTGCGTGGGCTCGCGCGACAAGTCCGTGGGCCGGCCGTACTGTTCGGGCTTCTGCTGCATGTACACCGCCAAGCAGGCCATCCTGACCAAGGATCACGTGCCGGATTCCCAGTCTTACGTCTTTTACATGGACATCCGCTCCCCCGGAAAAGGCTACGACGAGTTCACCCGCCGAGCCATGGAAGAGTATGGCGCACAGTACGTGCGCGGACGCGTTTCCATGATCTACCCCAAGGGCGACAAGCTCATCGTGCGCGGGGCCGATACCCTGGCCGGAACCCAGGTGGAGGTGCCAGCCGACCTGGTGGTCCTGGCTGTGGGCGCCGAATCGGCCAAGGGCGCGGTCCAGTTGGGCGAGAAACTGCGTGTGGCCCCGGACCAGTATGGTTTTTTCGTGGAAAGCCATCCGAAGCTCAAGCCCGTGGAAACCAACACCGCCGGCGTGTTCCTGGCCGGAGCCTGCCAGGGTCCCAAGGACATTCCGGCTTCTGTGGGTCAGGGCAGCGCCGCGGCATCCAAGGTCCTGGGCCTTCTGTCCAAGAAGGAGCTCGAGTCCGACCCGGCCGTGTCCCGCGTCAACCCGGCCCGCTGCGTGGGTTGCGGCAAGTGCATCCTGACCTGCCCCTTTGGGGCCATCAAGGCTGTGGCCGACCGCTTTGGCAATCCCAAGGCCGAGGTCATCGACACGGTCTGCCAGGGCTGCGGCATCTGCACCGTGACCTGTCCGCAGGGGGCCATCCAGCTTGAACATTTCACAGATAACCAGATCCTCGCGGAGGTGAACGCCTTATGCCCGCCCAAGATATTCGCGAACTTCGAATAGTTGGCTTTCTCTGTAACTGGTGCTCCTATGGCGGCGCGGACACGGCGGGAGTGGGGCGGTTCACCCAGCCCACGGACCTGCGCATCATCCGCGTGCCCTGTTCGGGCCGCATCGACCCACTTTTCATCGTCCGCTCCCTGTTGAACGGTGCCGATGGGGTGCTGGTCTCGGGTTGCCATCCCCGCGACTGCCATTACGCCGAGGGCAATTTCTATGCCCGGCGCCGGCTGGAGCTTCTGAAGCGTTTTCTGCCCGTCACGGGGATCGATGCCCGGCGTTTCGAATACACCTGGGTTTCTGCCTCGGAAGGACAGCGCTGGCAGCATGTGGTCACGGAATTCACCCACCGCATCCATGAGCTCGGACCCGCACCGAGCTTCAATCCGATGTCCGAGGTGGACTGGAACGCCCTGGCCCTGCAGGCGGCCCAGGGGCAGGGATGCCCCTGTCACGGATAGATCAAAGGAGTACATATGTCCCAATTGGATGATCTCAAATCAGCCATCAAAGATCGCCTGGGCGAGCTGGAGTGTGTCATTGGCTGGGAGCAGGGCTACGATGCGTTGCATGCCACGCCGCTCTTCATCCGCACCGAGGCCGATCTTGACCGGCTGGTCATAGGCCCTCTGGCTGTGCACAACCTGGCAACCTACCTGACCGCCTACAAGGGCAAAAAAATAGGCGTGGTAGTCAAGGGCTGCGACAGCCGCAGCGTGATCGAACTCGTGAACGAAAACCTGGTCAATCGCGACGATATCGTTGTTTTCGGACTGTGTTGCGACGGCGTGGTCAGCCAGCCTAAGATCCGGGCGGCGCTGCCCGCTGATCCCGGCTTTGTCGAATCTGTGACCATCGGCACCGATGAGCTCAAAATCACTGTGGCCGGCCAGACCGTAACCCTGAAAAAGAGCGATGTTCTGGCAGACAAGTGCCGCGTGTGTCAGCATCCCAATGCCATCATCGCCGACGTTCTGATCGGCACCAAGCAGAATCCCGCTGGTGCGAACAGCCTGGCCTGCCAGGAGGAGTTCGAGGCCAAGTCCGATGCCGAGAAGCTGGCCTTCTGGCAGGAGACCATGAGCCGCTGCATCCGCTGCTATGCCTGCCGCAACGCCTGCCCCATGTGCGTCTGCCGCGACTACTGTATCGCCACCAGCCGAGATCCGTTGTGGCTCAGCCAGGATAATTCCCCGGCGGAGAACATGATGTTCCAGATGGTGCACGTCTCCCATCTGGCAGGACGGTGCACCGAATGCGGGGAATGTGAACGGGCCTGCCCTGTGGACATCCCGCTCATGCTTCTGCGTCGCTACATGAACAAGCAGGTCAAGGACGTGTTCGAGCATCAGGCCGGAACAGCCCTGGATCAGACACCGCCGCTCTTCACCTTCAAGGTCGAGGAAGAGCGCATTCACGAGCGAGGCTGGTAATGGAACGCTATATCACGAAACAAAACCTGACCCGTCTGGCCGAAGACCTGGCTAAAACCTGTCGCGTGCTGGCACCCGTGTCCAGCTGTGGCAGCGTGACCTTTCGTCGTTTTCAGCCGGGTATGACCATGGACTTGCATTCGCGCATGGCCGCCGTGTCCCCCAAGGCCGCGACATTCCCCCAGACCGAAACCCTGCTGGTGGTCAAGCGCGACGCCACGGAAAAGAAACCCGAACTCGTCGAAACCCTGCCCCAGGGCAAGAGCGTCGTCATCGGCTGCCGTCCCTGCGGGGCGAGGGGAAAACTGATCTTCAATCCGGTGTACGAAACGGACAAGATCAAGGATCCGTACTTCATTTCCCGCCGGGACAACACGGTCTTCATCTCCCTGGCCTGTGACCGGCCCGAGACGACCTGCTTCTGCCACAGCGTGGGCAGCGGCCCGGCCGACACTGCCGGTTCGGATATTCTCCTGACCCTGGTGGGGGATGGATATGTGGCCCGCTCGGTGACGCCGGCCGGCGATGAGATCATGAAACTGGCCCTGTTCGAGGACGCGGGGGACAAAGGCAAAGAGGCTGACGCCAAAAACGCAGAAGCCAGGGAACTGATGGGCGAGGCCCATGACTACACCTCGGCGCCGGCCAAGCTGCTGGCCAGGTTCGACGACATGGACTTCTGGCAGGCGCAGTCAGCCAAGTGCATCTCCTGCGGGGCCTGCACCTATATGTGTCCGACCTGCTATTGCTTCAACATCACTGACGACGACCTGGGGCTGAACAGCCGGCGCATCCGGACCTGGGACAACTGCATGTCCCACACATTCACCCTGGAAGGCAGCGGCCACAACCCCCGTTCCACCAAAGCCCATCGGCTGAAAAACCGGGTTGGACACAAATTCAGCTACTACCCGGATCTGCACAAGGGCGTCATCGCCTGCTGCGGATGTGGACGGTGCATCAAGCAGTGCCCCGCCGGAGTGGATATCCGGCAGATCGTGAACGCAGCACAGGAGTACTCCGAATGAACGCCAATCCCTATCTCCCGGACATGGCCACCATTGTCGAGGTGATCCAGGAGACGCACAATATCAAAACCTTCCGGGTGGTGCTCAACAACGAGCAGCGCATGAAGGACTTCACCTTCCGTCCAGGACAGGTCGGGCAGCTCTCGGTCTTCGGCGTGGGCGAGTCGACCTTTGTCATCAATTCTTCGCCGACCCGCAAGGACTATCTGCAGTTCAGCGTCATGCGCGTGGGCGAGGTGACGACGCGACTGCACCAGCTCCAGCCGGGGGACCAGATCGGCGTGCGCGCCCCTCTGGGCAATTCCTTCCCTCTCGAAGACCTGAAGGGCAAGAACATTGTTTTTGTGGGCGGCGGCATCGGCATGGCGCCCCTGAGGACCTTGTTCGTGTACATGCTGGACAACCGCAAGGATTTCGGGGATATCACGCTGCTGTATGGCGCGCGCAGCCCCGCAGACCTGACCTACAAGGCCGAACTGCCCGAATGGACCAGTCGCAAGGACGTCAACGTGGTCCTCACCATCGACAACCCTGCCGAGGGCTGGGAACACAAGGTCGGCCTCATTCCCAATGTTTTGCTCGAGATCAACCCCAGTCCTGCGAACACCGTGGCCATCACCTGCGGTCCGCCCATCATGATCAAATTCACACTGCAGGCCCTGAAGAAGTTGGGCTTTGCGGATGAAAACATCATCACTACCCTGGAAAAGCGCATGAAGTGCGGGGTGGGCATCTGCGGCAGGTGCAACATCGGCACGAAATACGTGTGCATCGACGGCCCTGTCTTCACCTACGCACAGCTCAAAGAGCTGCCCTCGGAACTATAGGAGGTTTTATGGCAGGCATATTCAAGGCGACGGACATCCTCCTGGCCGCTCAGGAAATAGAAACCCGCGGCGAGGTGTTTTACCACCGTTTGGTGGACACCACCGCGGACAAGCAGCTCAGAGACATGTTCAGCTTCCTGGCAGGTGAAGAGACCAAACACCGCGAGATCTTCCGCAAGCTCTACGAGCGGTTGGGAGAGGTGGAACTTCCGGCCTGGGCCGAAGAGGACGAGTATGTGGACTATCTCAAGTTCCTGCTCGACTCCCATACCCTTTTCCGCCTGGGGGATGTGGAGCACCTCAAGCAGTTCATGGGCACTCCTGAAGAGGCCATCGCGACGGCCATGGGCTTCGAGAAGGACACCATCCTCTTCTTTGTAGAAATGCATGAGTTCGTGCCTGCAGGGGAAAAGAAATACATCAAAGCCTGCATCGACGAGGAGCGTTCCCACCTGCGCCTTTTGGCGAGCATGCTCCGGAAATAACGAACGTTGAGTCCCTCCTTGCCGGGCCTGCGGATGTATATCCGCAGGCCTTTTTTTTGCGGCTTTTTGCCGGGGCATGGTCGCTTTCCTGCAGCACTCCCCGCACCTGAGGAATGCAAAGAACGTCCGCCCATGCCTCGGCCCCGAACTTATGTGACCAAACCCGGCAGATCACCGGAATTGAAAGCCTGGCCAGCACAAAACCATCCATCATTCCTGCTGTCAGGACTTGACCGTTTCTCCCTCACCGGGCTGGTTGGTCAGACCGGCGATGTCAAGCACATGGAAGATGAAAGACAGCGCCATGCCGACCACGGTGCCCAAGGCCATGCCCTTCAACTGGACCGTGCCAATGTTCACGGCCGTGCCGCTCAACCCGACAATGAGGACCACTGCGGTCAGAATCAGATTGGCGGGTTTGGAGTAATCGACCCTGGATTCCACCAGCATGCGAATGCCCGAGGCGGCGATGACCCCGAAGAGCAGAATGCAGATCCCACCCATGACCGGGGTGGGGATGGACTGGATGAAGGCAGAGAGCTTGCCGATGAATGCCAGGCAGATGGAAATGACGGCGGCCCCGCCAATGACCCACACGGAATAAACGCGGGTGATGGCCATGACGCCGATGTTTTCACCGTAGGTCGTCACGGGCACGGAGCCACAGAATCCAGACAGGGTGGTGGAGATGCCATCGCCCAGGAGGGAGCGGTGCAGGCCAGGATCCCTGGTCAGTTCCCTTCCGACAATATTGCCGGTGACCACAAGATGCCCGATGTGTTCGGAAATGACCACCAGGGAAGCCGGAATGATGACCAGCACGGCGTTGATGTCGAATTTTGGTGCATAGAAGGTCGGCATGGTCACGACAGCCGCGCTGGAAATGGGGTCAAAATTGACCATGCCCATGGCAATGGACAGCCCGTATCCGACGATGATGGCGATCAGGACCGGGATGACGGCCATGAAGCCCCTGAAGACGACGGATCCGAAGGCAACCACCAGCAGCGTGGCCATGGACACGACGATGGCGTTGAAGTCGTAGGCCCCGCTCTTGTCAGGCATGATTCCAGCCATGCCTGTGGCCACGCCGGCCAGTTCCAGGCCGATGAGGGCTACGATGGGACCCATGGTGGCTGGGGGTAGAACGATCTGGATCCAGTCCGATCCGAACTTGCCGATGATGAGCGCCACGGTACAGAAAATGAGGCCAGAAGCGATGAACCCTCCCAGGGCATAGGAATAGTTCGCCCCCCACATGGCCTGTTCAGATCCGAGAACCACAAAGACAGGGGAAAGAAAGGCGAAGCTCGATCCCAGGAACGCGGGGGCCTTCCCTTTGCAGAGCAGGAGGTAAATGAGGGTGCCGATGCCGTTCATGAGCAGCACGATGGCCGGGTCGATTTTGAACAGTGTCGGGACCAGGATGGAAGCCCCGAACATGGCGAAAAGATGCTGGAAACTGAGGGGAATGCCCTGGAGAAAGGGAACCTTCTCCTCGACCTGAATGATTTTCCTGCTCATGAAATGTCTCCGTGGAATGTGGTGTGTTGGAAGATCTCGGGCCGGCCATGCACTACTGCGTTCGGTCTGCCGCATCTGGACAGACTCCAAAGCTGCAATCCCGTAAACGTGTGCCCGGGCATGGTCAAGAAAGCCTGTGAACAGGATGGATAATATGGGCTGGTGCGATGACGGAGTCCAGTCTCCTCATGGTCCTTGGCAGCATGTGCACACCCATGCAGACGCGGGCCACGTTGTCAGGCTTTCATGTTGAAGGTCAGTTGAGGAATGGGTTCAAGGCCATGCACAGCATATCCAAGATCGCCGCAGACGGATTGCCCGGATCCTGGCGTCCGATGACTCCCCAAACTGGGATGTCCGAAGCAAGGGTGATGGCCTGGGCGTTTTCGGCGCGATCCAGTTCGGGGACAGCGTCGGTGGGATCGACGAAGATGACGCCCAGGCAGGGGCAGGACCGTGCCTTGATGGCCCCGAGGGTAAGGAGGGTATGATTGATTGTACCAAGACCGGCTCGGGCCACGACCAGAATCTGGGCCTCGATATCCCTGGCCAGGTCGAGCATGGCCCACTGCCGGGTGATGGGCACCAGGATCCCTCCAGCGCCTTCGACCACGACGGTCTGGTGGAGAGCGGCATGTGCAGCCACGAAGGAGATGAGGGCTTGCCGATCTGCAGATTCTCCCGCGAAGAGCGGGGCCTTGGGCTGGATGCGGCAAAGGTGGATGCAATCGGCCGGGGTCATACCATGCGGCAGGCCGTGCGGCAGGTGGCGGTGCAGGAAGGCGGGGTCCGAATCGCTGTTCGGGTCCATGCAGCCGGTCTGCACAGGTTTGAGGTAGACGGCGTCGTGTCCGGCCAGGGCGCGCATGACCAGCAGGCTGACCATGGTCTTGCCCACGGCCGTGTCCGTGCCGGTGACGAAAAGTATTTTGGATTTCATCATGGTCTCATCGCATCCTGGACGTTTATCAGGGCGTCGCGCAGGCTGCGGATGTCGTTTTCCGTGTGCCTACTGGTCAGGCAGATACGGAGCATGGCCCGCCCCAACGGAACGGTCGGATAGCGGGCAGCGAAAACCAGGATGCCGCACCGGCGCAGGGCCTGAGCCAGGAGCTGGCAACGTGCAGCATCGCCGACCTCAATCGCCAGAATATGGGCCTGGCCCCGCACGGCCAAACCAGCATCCCTCAAAAGGGTTCTGGCGGTGGATGCCAGACGGCGCAGATGGTCCCTGCGATCGTCTGCCTGGCTGATCCTCTGCAGCATGGCCAGGACCATGTCCCCGTGCCAGGGTGGGAGGGCTGTGGTGTAGATGAACCCTTGGCCGAAATTGATCAGATATTCCCGCACGATCTCGGGAATGAGCAGAAAAGCACCAAACAGCCCGAAGGCCTTGCCCAGGGTGCCCACGGTCATGTCGGCCACGTTATGCGCCAGCCCGCGCCCTCCTTCCCCCAGCACCCCCAAGGCATGTGCTTCATCGACGATGCATAGAAAATTAAACTTTTGCTTGAGTTTTTCCATGCAAAAAAAGTCGGGGCTGTCTGCATCCATGCTGAACAGGGACTCGGTCAGCACGGCCTCGGCCGGGTGGGCATGCAGCACCTTTTCCAGGTGATCCAAGGAGTTGTGCTGGAACGTGTGGAATCTGGCCCGGCAGTGCAGGACGCCGGCCACAGTGCTTGTGTGGGCCCGCTTGTCCAGAATCAGGGTGTCATTGTCTCCGAAAAGGGTGGAGATGAGGGTCAGATTGGCCAAAAAGCCGCTGCCCAGGATCAGGCATGATTCGTAGCCGAAATACGCTGCCAAGGCGTTCTCGGCGTCCAGCGTGGATCGGCGTGTGCCGGTCACCGAGCGGGAAGATCCCGACCCGCAGCCAGAGGTTTGGGAGAGCTTGGCCAGTTCCCGGGCGGCCTGCCTGTCCTGGGCCAGGCCGAGAAAGTCGTTGGACGAGAAATCCAGGCATTCCTCGCCCAGCATGCGCACGTTCTGGCCTTCACGGCTGTCGATCGGCAGGAGGGCGCGTCCCAGACCGGCCGCGTAATGGGTCTGCAGGACAGCTTTCAGCCGATCCAGGATGTGGTGCCGGTCAGGCATAGGAATCGCTCACGCAAGATGTGGTGGTTTTCATCGCCCTGAGGCAGTTGCCCAAATCCCATGAGCATGCGGCAGATTGGGCCGCCCGGGGTTTGGACGCTGTACAGTGCTGCGGCGCCTGTTTCCGTCCTGAGCATGGCCCGGATCAGCTTTTCCTCATCAACGCCTTCTGGTGAATAGACAAGGTCGGACACGGACACAAGATAGACCTGGATGAGAAAATCGTGGCGATAGCGCAGATGCATGCCACAGGTCTGGGCCATGGCCTCCAGGAAAAGAAAGGGATGCAGGCCCGGGCGGGTGCGGGCCGAGAGTTCCGTGTCGGAACAGGAGTCGATGCGCCACAGGGCTTGGCTGGGATCGAAGTCATCAACCCATTTCAATACCATGGCTGCACCGCCAGACAGGCATTCTGTCCTCCGAAGCCGAAACTCTGCACGAGCAGCATGTGCGGCTGAAGGACTGCCGATCGCGTCAAAAAGGGGAGATCACTGCGGCATGGGTTTTCCAGATTGGCGATGGCCGGGAAGACCCCATCATGGGCGCAGACCAGGGCCAAAGCCAGTTCCGCACCTCCACAGGCTGAGGCGAGATGACCGATCCGGGATTTGAAGGCCGCGATGGCCGTGGCGTCAGCGGCTGAGGATTTGATGATGTCGCTTTCCACCGCGTCGTTCAGCATGGTGCCCGTGCCGTGGGCAATGACGCACAAACCGGATGGGCAGGGCTGCGGCAAACACCGGGCCACAGCTGTCCGCCCGGCAGTTCCCTCTGGATCCGGGCCGGTCAGGCTGTATCCATCCAGGGACGAGGACGCGGCGGTGATTTCAGCCAGAATGCTGGCTTTGCGGGCCTGGGCATGTTGCAGACCCTCCAGGACGAACACCGCCCCTCCTTCCCCGATGGCAAAGCCAGAGCGCTTCTGGTCAAAGGGCCTGCAGGCCTTCCCCGGGTGACCAGAGACCGTGGCCAGCACTCCTGCTCCTTTGTACGCATGTATGCCTTCAGGAGACAGGCGGGAATCGCCTCCGCCAGCAATGGCCACATCCACAAGGCCATGCCGCACAGCGTGGAAGGCCTGCCCCAGGGCTTGAGTTGAGGCGGCGCAGGCCGTCTGGATGGTCAGGTTCTCCCCGTGCACGCCGAGGATGCGGGCCAGACAAGCGGTAGCTGTATTGGGCAGATAGTCGAGCAACCACAAGGCCTTGTCCGTCCTGGGAGAAGCCTCCAGGTTGGGGCCGAGGCCAAGAAAAAGCCCGGCCCGGCGCAGATCGTCCTGGTCCAGGCCAGCCCCCTCCACGGCGCGGATGGCCGACGCCAGACAGAGCTGCTGTCCCCGGGACAGGTAACGTGCCTCCTTGCAGCGGCCGGCATGCTTCCTGAGATCAAAATCCGGCGCCGGGCAGACCGCCACCTCGGGGTCATGGACGGAGACGACAAAAGGTCCATGCGCTTGCTGCAGCCCTGTGCGCACTTCGGAAAGCTCGTACCCCAGCGGAAGCACGAATCCGCTGGCCGTGATCACCACCCGGCGCAGCACGATCTAGTCTCCCTGGTCCTTGCGGGTCCAGCACACATAGGCGACAAGGTCAGAAACCCGCAGGACCGGACCCTGCGGCAGATCAATCAGAATCTGTGCCAGCCGCTCCTGGGAAAGGTGGGGATATTCCCTGGCAAGAACTCCGATTGGCGGGCATTTGGACAGCTCGGCCCTGAGCAGGAGGGTACGCAGGTTTTTCAGGAAGAGGAGGTCGTCATGCACCGGAATGTCAAGGCGGTGCTGGATGGCCACCCCGATTTCAAGCAGGTCGATGGACTCCGCGTTGAGTTCCCGGATCAGATAGGTCTGCTCCAGGATCTTTTCGGGATCCAGGTCCAGAATCTCCCCCAGGATGGAGCGGATGGCGAGAAACATGTTCATACGTATTTGCGTGCCGTCAATCCGGCGTCCATGGTCAGGGTCGTGCACGTAAAGGCCAAGGACTGGTCAGAAAGTAAAAAAAGGAGGGTGGAGGCAACCTGCTCCACAGTCAAGGTTTTTCCAGCCAGCGCCTTCCGAAGGCCCTGCCTGTCCAGGAAACGCCCGCCCCTTCCGGCATCGACCACCCCCAGGCGCAGGCTGAGGCTGGTTATGCCGCGTTCACCGAGTTCAAGCCCCAGACCCAGGTAGCAGGACTCGGCGGCCCGTTTGGCAGCGGCGTAGAATCCTTGTCCCGGAGCAGGCAGGGCGGCAGCGGCTGAGCTGACATGCAGGAGACGGCCAAAGCCTCTGTACAGCATGCCTCGCGTCACTGCCTTGAGCAGGAGCAGACGATTGGTGACATGGGATTCGAAATAAGTCCGAACGCCCTCTTCGCTGGCCGCGGCCAGCAGGCCTTCATGGTCGGCCTGGGCCAAGTCCACGAGGTAGTCCACCCCACAGTTCAGGCAGGGTTCCAACCTGTCCAGGCTCGTGAGGTCAGCCAAGTCCAGGGACGGACTGGCCTGGGCCAGATCGGGACATCGCTGCGCGATGGCCGCCAAGCCCTTTGGGGAAGAGTGCGTCAGAGTGACCGTCAAACCCTCGGCCAGGAGCAGCTCGGCCAGGGCCAGCCCCATGGCGCTGCTCCCCCCCAGAATCAACGCCTTGTTCCCTGTAAAGCGCAGGTTCATGCCTCGATCCTGCCTTGGGCAACGACATCCTGACCCTGGCGCAAGGTGCAGTCATAGCTGCCCATGTCACGCTCCAGGCACAGCGTATAGGTGCCGGGCGGAGCGAAGCGGGAAAAGCCGAATCGTTTGACCCGCATGGGCTTCCCGTGGGCGAGGGTGTCGCCGATGACCCGCAGGCACAGGGCTATGATGAAAGAGCCCGGGGCAACAGGATTCCCCGGAAAGTGTTCACGGAAAAAGGCGTCCTCCGGTTCAAGTGTCACCGCCAGGACGATCCTGTCTGCGCTGCGTTCCTTCTCATTCAGATCCATTGTCCCTGCTCCAGCATGCGCAGGTCAGAATCAAGACTGCGACCTCTGGTGGTCAGATAGTTGCCGATCATGAGCCCGTTGGCGCCGGCCAGGGCAAGCCAGGACTGGTAATCGCCCAGAACCCGTTCCCGGCCTCCGGCGATGGTGATCCTGGCGCGCGGAAGCAGGACCCGGAACAGGGCCACAGATTTGAGCGCATCGTGAGGACTCAGGAGCGGCATGTTTTCCAGGGGCGTGCCAGGGATGGGATTGAGGAAATTGAGGGGAACCGTGTCAACACCCAGACCGGCCAGGGTGAACGCGAACTCGACGCGCTGCTCAAAGGATTCACCCAATCCGAGAATTCCGCCACAGCAGAGGAAAAGCCCATGTTCCCGCGCGACCTGAAGGGTCTCCACGTCCTTTTCATAGGCGTGGGTGGTGCAGATGCGCGGAAAATGGGAGCGGGCCGTCTCCAGGTTGTGATGGTAGCGGGTCAATCCGGCCTGTGCCAGACGCTTTGCGTAGTCCGGAGTAAGCAGCCCGAGGGATGCACTCAGGCTGAGGTTAGTGTGTTGTCGCAGGTAGCTCACGCATTGGCAGATGCGATCGATCTCATCGCTTGAAAGCATGAGCCCGCTGGTCACCAGGGAATAACAGAAGGTTCCGGCCCGGCCCATAGCCAACCCCTGGTCGATGAGTTGGTCCAGCGGGAGCAGGGGATGGACCGGGCTATTCGTGGCATACCGGCCGCTTTGCGCGCAAAAGGAGCAGTCTTCCGAACACCTGCCGGACTTAGCGTTGATGATGGAGCAGGTGAACGCCTTGTGCCCAAAGGCTTTGGCGATGGCATTGGCCGCGAAAAGGAGCTGGACGGTATGTTCGGAGTCCAACGATGCCAGTTCAAGGGCCTGGGCTTCGGTCAATTGCCCGCCGTGGAGGACAATACGGGTCAGACTGTCGATCAGTGGATGGAGCATGGGATTTCCTGTGATCCGGGCAATACCCATGCCGGGAGCGGGTTGTCAATTTGTTGAACAAGCTGACTTCGCACAGGAATTGGAAATCCGCTTTGACCTGAAAGGCGCTTTACGCTACCCAGCATCAGCCATGAATGAAAAGACAATCGCCCCGGAAACGACCCCGCACGAACCCACCTCCTCACAGTGGGTCGCAGCGTCCCTCGACAGCCAGCATCCGGCCGACACCGCCGATGAACTGGAGAACCTGTCTTTACGGGAGCAGCTCGAATACATCCGGGAGATGGACGTCGAGGACGCATCTGAATCCATTTCGGAAATGGAGCGTCACGAACGCAATGCTTTGGTGAGTCGCCTAGCCCCGGAAGTGGCGGCCGACATATTGCGGAACATGTCGCCGGACGATGCGGCTGACATCCTCGAGGAGCTTGGCGAAGAGGTCAGGACCAAAATTTTCCGGCGTCTGGGGCGTGAGGACGCCGAGGAAATTTCCGATCTGTTGCAGTTCGATCCCGACTCGGCCGGCGGTGTCATGAACACCGAAATCCTGGCCCTGGATCAATCCATGAACGCCAAGCAGGCCATAAATCTGATCCGGGACCGGGTCGAAGAGAGCGAAATCCCATACTATGCCTACATCGTTGACGAATTTCGCCACCTGAAAGGCGTCCTGTCACTGCGGGATCTGCTCCTGAGCCCCGGAAAGACGGTGCTCAGAGATCTCCTGCATGAGCAGAATCTCATCGCAGTACCCTTTGACGTGGACAAGGAGGAAGTGGCCCGACTGATCAGTCGTTATAATTTTCTGGCGCTTCCTGTTGTGGACCATGAGCAGAGGCTCCTGGGCATGGTCACTGTGGACGATGTCATTGACATCATTCACGAAGAGGCCAGCGAGGACATGCAGTCCATGGTCGGCGCCGGCGGGGACGAGACCGTGGATTCACCCTGGATCTACTCTCTGCAAAAGCGCCTGCCATGGCTGATGCTCAACGTATTCAATTCAGCCCTTTCTGCCTATGTTGTACACCTTTTTGAGGGCACCATCGCCCAGATGGCCATTCTGGCAGCGCTCATGCCCATCGTGGCCAACCAGGCCGGGAACACTGGCCAGCAGTCCTTGGCCGTCATGATCCGCCAGCTGGCCATGGAAAGCTTCAATCGTAAAAAAAGCTGGGTGGCTGTCTTCCGCGAAGCAAAAATCGGTCTGGTGAACGGATGCATCATTGGCATTCTGGTCTTTGTTTTGCTTTTTGCCTGGACCCGAAATCACGTCCTGGCCTTCGTCATGGCGCTGGCCTTGGGGCTGGACATGCTCATCGGCGCCGTCGCCGGGGCATCCATCCCCCTTGTGCTGCGGGAGCTTGGGCGGGATCCGGCGCAGGCGTCCAGCATCTTCCTGACAACCTTGACCGACAGCATCGGCTTCCTCACCTTTCTTGGCCTGGCCGCCGTCTTCTTGTTCTAGAGATCACTCTTCCTCGGGTTCCACGGCGTTGATGAGATCGATAGTCAGGCGAAGAAAGTCCGCCTCCGTAATGATTCCACTGAGTTTTCCCGCCGATACCACTGGCAGACAGCCGTATTTTTCTTCCAGGAGCAGTCTGGCCGCCTCTTTCAAGGGAAGGTCGGCGGTAACGGTGACTACGTCGGTTTGCATGATCTCGTGGATGGGGATGCCGGCTTCTATTTCGTCCTGAACTTCACGGTCGATCTCCGCTAGTTTGGAAACCGTGGCGGCCAGGATGTCCCTGTGTGTGACCAAACCGACAAAGTTGCCCAAGTTGTCCACGATGGGGATATGGCGGATGCGGGCCAAATCCATCAGATCCTTGGCTGCGCTCAGACTTTCGTGTTGGTTGAGGGTGAAGACGTCCTTGGTCATGATGTTCTTAACCTGAAACATGGCTATCTCCTTTTTTACTCATTCTTTCCGATTCGAGGCTGACGGGCAAG
>JAAYCS010000021.1 GCA_012729655.1 Desulfovibrionales bacterium
CGCCAGGCGGGGGAAGGAAGCGCGCAGGAGGGCCAGGACAGCAGAAAGGGTTTCCCGCGGCAGGGCGAATACGTCCCCGTCAGCCAGAAAGACTCGCCGTGCATGCGGATGTTTCCTCGCGGCCTCGGCGATGCATGCGGTCAATTCTTCAGTGGCATATTCACGGTAGGGCACGCCCGTGTACATGGCACAGAACGCGCAGGCATTGTGCGGGCAGCCGTCCGCTACCCGGACAAGAACGCTCCCCGCCTCGGCGGGAGGACGGAACAGGGTGTGGCCCGCCGTGTTCACGGACGTCTCCGAGCTGTCCTGATTGAGTGTTGGGTGGCCATGCTTCAACGGTTTTTCCGCGTCCAACTTGACGGGCAGGTGTCCATTTGTTGCGCGTCCAATGCCTGACATCCTGAATGCGTAGCTAATACTCTGAAATTATTTTTACAAGCCGGTATTTTTGATGATCTTCACACTTTTGCCAATACGTCCGTGTACTGGTAAGGGCCAGGGTCATGAAACACGGCTTGCGCCTCGGCGACTATCTCGATCTGGAGTGGTTCTTGGACCAGGACCGGCATGCGGATTCCAGCCAAACCCTGGAACGGGATCGGCAATTGGGCCTGGCCGCTGCCTCTGACGGCATTCCGGCGAACAGATTTTTTTCCTATTGGTTGGCCCAGAGGCGGGCTGGAGAAAAGGAGGTCCTGCCTTCAGCACTGTTGCGCACGGTCCGCACCCTGACCCGCTGGGCCGTCGCTGCCCTCTGTCTTGGGTCAGGCATTTCCATGATCCGGGCCCTTTTGCTCTACTCCGGGGTCGAACCCATCAACATTTCGGTTTTTCTGCTCGTCGCGGTTGTGCCCCAGATCCTTCTCTGCGTAGCCGCACTGGTGGTCCTGGGAATCAAAAGCCGCGGAGATTGGTCTGGTTTTTCACTTCTTTTCTCCTGTGTGCGTGCGTGGTTGGGTCGTGGCCGATCCAAGGCCGCCGGATTCATGAGCACCATGCTTTCCGGGCGGGGCTGGGCGGCCCGGATGCTGGCCATGGATTGCCTGGCATGCATGCAACTGGGGGGTCTTTGTTTTGCCCTGGGTTGTCTGACGGGTTTTCTGCTCAGTGTGGCCGTGACGGACTTGGCCTTTGGCTGGCAGTCAACCCTGCAGGTTGGGGCCCAGGGCATGCATGCCTTGGTGTCCATGCTGGCCCTGCCCTGGTCCTGGATGCCTGCATCATGGGGAGGAGCGCCCAGTCTGGCCCAGATCGAGGGAAGCCGCATCGTGCTCAAGGAGGGTATATCCACCCTGGTCAACGCCGACCTCGCCGCCTGGTGGCCGTTTCTGGGCTTTTGCCTTCTGGTGTACGCCGTGGTGCCACGATGTATTCTCCTGGCTTTCGCCGACCGCCGCTTGCGGAATATGGAACGGGTTTTCATGCATCCGGACGTGCGGCGCATTGTCGATCGGATGAGCGTTCCCCGACTCGACTCGGGCATGACAAAGGAGGCGCCCCCCGCAACCCTGCCCCTGGATGAGTTGGATGCACACAATGCAGTGGAAAACGTCCCGGCAGGACATGACCGCCCCAGACTTGGCTGCGTGCTTCTGCTTCCTCCGGAGCTCATGGACCGCATTGCAGGGCGCGACCTGGCACAGCTGGGCAGGAGCGTCTATGGGTATGCGCCGGGACGAGTTTTCTGGACAGATCTTGAACAGGATGGAATCAGTGACGTTCTGAAAGCCTGCTCTGGGCTTTCCTGGGAGGGAGACCATGAGCGCTATGCGGTTTTGGTGGAGGGGTGGCAGCCGCCCATCCGGGAAAATCTGCTGGCCCTGAAACAATTGGGGCAGGATGCGAGGCAAAATCGCACCCTGAGTCTTATTCTGGCTGGGCGCCCCTCAGGAGACAACTGGCTGACAGCTCCCACTCAGATTGAACGGAAGGCCTGGATCGAGGCTGTGGAACGGCTTGACCCCTTACACATTGAAATTTTTGGAGCGGGTGCGGCATGATCGCTCATCCCAGTTTTGCAGTCATCGGCCATCCCAACGAGGGGAAATCTTCTGTGGTGGCCACCCTGGTCGAGAACGACCGCATCCGTATCAGCCCCACGCCAGGGGAGACCGTGGAGTCGACGTCCTATCCTGTCATCCTGGATGGAGAAACGGTCATTTCCTTCGTGGACACCCCCGGATTCCAGAACCCCCTCCAGACATTGGGATGGATGCGCAAGTATCAGGGACCATCTCGGGACATGCTGGCCGCCTTCCTGCGTGAGTTCGGGGATGATCCGGGTATGACCCATGAATGCGAATTGCTCCGCCCCGTGGCAGCAGGGTCAGGAGTCATCTACGTTGTCGATGCATCCCGACCCTTGCGCCGGGTTGATCGGGCCGAGATGGAAATCCTGCGCCTGACCGGGAGGCCCCGTATGGCCATCATCAACTGCAAGACCGGAGAGGAAGGATTCCTGGAGGAATGGAAGGAGGAGTTCCGGAAACATTTCAACATGGTTCGAACCTTCAACGCCGTTCGGGCCACTTTTGCGGAGCGCATGCGCCTGCTGGAAAGCCTGCGCTCCATCGATCAGGACTGGGAACAGGCCCTGACCCGTGTGCAGGAAGCCTTTGTGCGTGACTGGGACAGGCGTCTTCGGGACTGTGCGGCCCTGGCCTGCCGCTTTCTGTCCGAGGTGCTGGCCATGTCCGAGACGACCAGTCTGTCCGAGGGGATTGATCGGAATGCGGTGGAACAACGGCTGACAATGCGCCTGGAGGCCCGCATCAGGAAGGCTGAGAGTGAGCTGCACAGGGCGGTGCGGGCGCATTTCCGGCACAATGTTTTCCAGGCCGATCTGCCGGAACAGTCCGTGTTGCGCCAGGATCTGTTCTCCAGGGCTACGTGGCGCGTTTTGGGCCTGACCCGGACTCAGCTCGCATTCACGGCCGCTGCGGCAGGCGGGGCTGCAGGCGCCATGGTCGACATGGCTACGGCTGGCCACAGTCTGGGGCTCTTTGCCGTCCTGGGCGGGGCCGTTGGGGGCCTAGCCGCGTTGGTCAAGGGGGAGGATCTGGTCAACGAGCGCCTTCTGGGCCAGCGTCTCGGGAGCCAGGGTCTTCAGGTCGGGCCGGTCAAGACGGTGCAGTGGGTCTATGTTTTGCTCGATCGATTTCTGCTCTACTTCTGGCATGCCATCAATTGGGCCCACGCCAGGCCCGCCGACCACGTTGTCCAGGACCCCGAGAAAGGCGGGAAGCTCGGTCTGACCAGCGCCTGGAGTCGCGAGGCCCGCAAACTCTGTGCCGATTTTTACACTGCCCGGACCGAAGGCCGGGAAGAAAAGTCCGCGGAATTGGAGGTGCGATTGGAGCAATTTCTGGACGAGGAATTGCACCGGTTGTCCTCCAGCTGACATCTCGGGCCCCGCGCGGTCCTGGCACCCTGTTGTCCCGTTCACCCAGGCTCTGCAGCTGCTGCATCCTCCCCGCAAAAGACCTCGCCTGCGCTTCCACGGACCATGCGCATGGACTTCAACGGCCCACTGGTCAATGGATATGAATTCAGAATTCCTCCTCCAGCGCGTCCTGGAATTGACCGCTGGTGAAAAGGTCCCGCAGTACAAGAGGACTGCCCGGATCATCCTTGGAAAACAGGGCCACGATGGGGATGGACTTGGAGCCCAGACTTTCCAGCAGGTGCATGAGTTTGGGATCGTGACGGGTCAGGTCCACGCGCAACAGGACAGCGTCATGCTTTTCGGCCAGGCGCGCACTCTGTTCAGGAGTGAGCACCGTCTTTTCCAGAAACTTGCAGTTGGGGCACCAGTCAGCAGTGAAATCCAGAACGAGATTTTTTTGCCCCAAGAGATTTTCGAACTGGTCCATTTCGAAGGGTCGCCATGGATCCACATGCTCGCTCGGCCGGAACAGAAACACGGCCGTCAGCACCACCATGATGATCCCTGCTCCACGGATGGACCACCTTTTTCGGCGGCCTTGGTTCAGGTTGGTCCATTGGCCCCACATCCAGGCAGCCATGGCGATGACCCAGAGCAGAATCAGCACATTGAGATATTCTGAGGCAGGGAGCAGCCCAAAGAGGTAGACGCAGGTCCCGGCCAGGAGAAAGCCGAGAATACGCTCAAGATGCACTGTCCATGTTCCCGGCCTGGGCAGAAATCGATACAGATTCGGAAAAAGGGCCATGACCAGATACGGCGAGGCCATGCCGAACCCGATGCAACTCAGCACCAGGGCGATGATTCTTGGCGGCTGGATCAGGGCCCAGGCCAGCACGCCTCCCAGAAACGGGCCGCTGCAGGGCGTGGCCAGAACCGTGGCCAGCACGCCCGTGGTGAAAGACTCCAGTTGGGGATGGTGCACAACACCGTGGCCGGTTTTGCCTTTGAGGTCGATGAGGGGGAGGTCGTAGATCCCGAAAAGGCTCAGCGACAGGGCAAACACGATGGCCGTGAGGGAGATGATGGCGCTTGGCTGCTGGAATATCTGCCCCCAGGCCATGCCCGTCATGGCGATGATTCCTGCCAGGACCAGAAAATAGAGCATCATGCCCAGGGCAAAGAAAAGATTGTGCGCCCGGAATGCCCGCCGCTGATCCGAAGGGATGCTGCCCGCGACAGGGATGAAGGATCTCAGTTTCAGGGTGATGACCGGCAGTACGCACGGCATGAAATTGAGGATCAAACCGGCCACAAAAGCCAGAATTGCGGCTTTGGACAGGGTATGGACCTCCAGGCCGGGTGCGAAATAACGTGGTTTGAAGGCCAGGGCCGGGGCCGATCCGGTCATGGTTTCTGCCTCGGAGGCGTTGGCCGATGGCAGCGCCGGCGTGATGGCAGGGTCTTGGCTTGCGTTCAGAAAGAGTGCCCACCACGACTGCTTTTCGGCCTCGGGGAGGGCGGAGTAGTGCGTGGCATTGAGGGACAACTCGCGTTCTTCACGCAGGGGCTGGCAGGTGGTGGAAGAGCAGAGCAGGGCGTCCAGACGTACCCGCAACTCCAGGTTGGCTGGTTCCAGGGGAATGAAGAAGGGCGTGGGGCCTTCGTAGAGGTGTACGGTCAGACTGGGATCAAGCGGATCCGGCCCTGGGGATGGCGGTGGATAGAGGGCAGAGACCGGCTTTCCGTTCGCCGTTCCGGACACTGCCGTGGGAAATCCCGACGGACCCGGAAGGGGACCGTAGGCGTGCACTCCGTGCGCAGGGGTCAGCGTCAGGACGGCCAGTATCTGTTTGTTGCCCGTGCGGAACGCTTCGAGCTGCAGCGAGTAGGGAGACTCATTGCCCAGCCCCAAGGACGGGAGCAAGATGGTTACAACTATTTCCGCCAGAAAGAGAAGTCGACGAAAAGTGTTCATGCGGACCACGCGGTTGGGTGAGTCGGAAAATTGTGTACGATCTTTGAAACAGAGCAATTCTGTACCCTGAAGTCAATTCCGTCACTACAACATCAATGCATGACTGATGGCCTGCCCAAGGCGATCCGGAGCATGGCGAGTGGCTGTGCACATCAGAGCCGCTTTTTGTCCCTTTCTGTGCGCAGCCAAGCGTACCAGGCATCCATGCCCTGACCAGTGGTGGCGGACAAGGGAAAGATCTGGATTGCAGGGTTGACAGCACAGGCGAAGGAGGACGCCCGTTCCACACTGAAATTGACGTAGGGCAGCAGGTCGATCTTGTTCAGGATCATGACCTGTGATTGCGCGAAGATAAATGGATATTTTTCAGGCTTGTCGTCCCCCTCGGTCACGCTCAGAATGGTCACCTTGTAGTCTTCACCCACGCTGAATTCAGCCGGGCAGACAAGGTTGCCCACATTTTCTATGACCAGGATGTCGACTTCATCCAGTTTCAGCTTGGCACACGCCTCGCGGACCATGGCGCCGTCAAGGTGACAGCCTCCATCGGTATTGATCTGGATGGCCTGCGCGCCCGTGGCGGCCACGCGGCGCGCGTCGTTTTCGGTCTGGCAATCCCCCTCGATGACGGCCATGCAGAATTCGTGCTTGAGATCGGTCAAGGTGCGCTCCAAGAGGGTGGTCTTGCCGGAACCTGGAGAGCTCATCAGGTTCAAGGTCAGAATGCCTTTGGCCGTAAGCCGGGCATTCAATTCTGCGGCCACTGCGTCGTTGGCCTCCAGGATGTTGCGGACCACGTCGACTTTCATGCGTTCCTCCAGGTTATTCAGCTTCGATGTGCTCGATATAGAGTTCTCTTCCGGAAATGATCGCGTGTCCCAGCTCCGTAGAACACTCGGGGCAGGGCATGAGGATGCGCTCTTCATGGCTGGGACTGAATTCGTGTCCGCACTGTCGGCAACGGACCTTCATGGGCTTGACCTCCACCTCGATTTTTGCTCCCGCCAGATGGGTATCCAGGGTCAGGACCTCGAACGCCGTCTCCAGCGCCTCGGGCACTATGGCTGAGATCTGGCCAGTGACTACCTTGACCAGGAGCAGTTTCTTGAGTCCGTGCCTGGTCATCTCCTCGCCAATGATCGTGATCAGGCTTTCGGCAATGGACAGTTCGTGCATGTTTTCTCCGGGGAGAGGCTAGGATCGGCGCTCCGACGCGTAAGCTGTGTCCAGGGCGTTGTCCAGGTCGATTCGTGTCCGGGTCAGAAGACCGTTGGCCAAGGTGTACCGGTGCATTTCCCAATCCTGGTGATTGATGACGTCAATGATCCCGCGCGCATCGGGTCCCAGGATGGCCAGCATGGCCTCCAGGTCGCTGTCGAGGTCCAGGAATGGCCCTTCGTGCACAAAATCAAGCACATGCCCCCGGGCCTCGCATTCGTAACCAGAAAAAACTGTCGTGCATGCGCGGATCTGGGACTCGTCCAGTCCTGTCAGGTGGCCGTAGACGCGAAAATCGCGGGACATGGAATTCCTTGGGGCTAATCGTGGAGAATGAAACAGTGGTAGCCGTATTGGGAAAGAACGGAAACCAGGTACTCGTCGGAAAAACGTCTGTCCAACAAGGCGATTTTGTGTGCGCTTGGAGCAATTGTCCAGGCCGGGATCTGAATCTCGATGCGACGATCAACGCCTCCAGCCCAGGAGGCCTGGGCCATGCCCTGCCGCAGCATGTCCTTGTCCCTGAGCAGTTGCAGCAGGCTGGCCATGTTTTCAGGCAATGTCTGCCCGAAGAGTTCTTCGGGGTTTTCAGGGTTCATGGCCCGGATCACGTCCAGATGGGTGGCCACTGGCACGTATATGGATTCACGGGGGCGGGCGGGAAGCCTTGAGAGTTCATTCATTTCGTCAAGTTCAATGATTTTGATCCGGCTGGGTTCGAGTATTTCTGGCAGGTTCTGCGGCAGGGGGGCTTCCGCTGCCTGCCTGGACCAGATCACATAGACATTTTTCTGGCCAGAGTATTCGATGATGGCTGTCAGCGGAGAGCGCA
>JAAYCS010000022.1 GCA_012729655.1 Desulfovibrionales bacterium
GGCGAACTAGTGGCTAACGACATCATTCGCAAGCTGGAAAGCCTGGTCCCGGAGCTGACGGAAGCCCTGGGCCAGGCTTCTTCATTGGAAGAGTTGGAAGCGGCACGGGTCCGCTTTCTCGGCCGCAAGGGGTTGCTGGCCGACCTCATGTCCGGGCTGACGGCCCTCGGTCCGGACGAGCGCCCCGCCGCGGGCAAGGCCGCCAATCAGGTCAAGGCTGCCATGACCGCATTGTGGGAGGAACGGTTGCAGGCACTCAAGGACCGCGCACAGGAGCAGGTTTTGAGCGTCTTCGACCCGTCCATGCCTTCCTGGGCCCCGGACCTTGGGTCCCTGCACCCGGTTACCCGGGTGACCAGGGAAATCTGCACGGTGTTCATGGGGCTTGGATTCGAGGTTGTCTCGGGCCCAGAGGTGGAAAACGACTTCCACAACTTCGAGGCCTTGAACCTGCCCCCCGAGCATCCAGCCCGGGACATGCAGGATACGCTCTACATTTCCGATTCCATCCTGCTGCGTACGCACACCTCCCCCTTGCAGGTCCGGACCATGCTGGCCCGCAAACCTCCCCTGGGCGTCATAGCCCCCGGCAAGGTCTACCGCCGAGATTCGGACCTCACCCACACGCCCATGTTTCATCAGGTCGAGGGGTTGCTGGTGGACAGATGCGTGACGCTGGCGGATTTGCGGGGCACCTTGACCGCCTTTGTGCGGACCGTGTTCGGACACGACACCAAGGTTCGTTTCCGGCCGAGTTTTTTCCCGTTCACCGAGCCCAGCGCCGAGGTCGATATCAGCTGCGTCATCTGCGGAGGCAAGGGGCGCCTCGGCCAAGAGCCGTGCAGGGTCTGCAAGGAGACGGGCTGGGTGGAGATCCTGGGCTGCGGCATGGTCGATCCGGCCGTGTTCCACAAAGTTGGCTATGAAGAGGGTGCATACACGGGGTTCGCCTTTGGCCTCGGCGTGGAGCGTATTGCCATGCTCAAGTACGGGATTGGCGATCTGCGCATGTTTTTCGAGAATGATCTGCGTTTCCTCCGGCAGTTTGCCTGAGGGAGGTTTTTGCCATGCTGTTGAGTTTGAACTGGCTGCGGGAATTTGTTCCCTATGAGGGGAGCGCTTCCGATCTGGGTGACAGATTGACCATGCTCGGACTGGAAGTGGAGGAGATCCGCAACCCCTTTGCGGCCCTTTCGAAGATGATCGTTGGCCATGTGGTGGAGCGAATGGCACATCCTGATTCGGATCACCTTTCAGTCTGCAAGGTGGACATCGGGAGCGGCGAACTTCTGGGCATCGTCTGCGGCGCCCCCAACGTGGCGGCGGGGCAGAAGGTGCCCGTGGCCCCTGTGGGAACGATCATGCCCAGCGGCCTGGAGATCAAGAAGGCCAAGCTCCGCGGACAGCCGTCCTGCGGTATGATCTGTTCCGAACGGGAGCTGGCCTTGGGAGACGGACATGCAGGGATCATGGTCCTCGATCCGGCGTTGCGACCGGGCACGCCCGTCTGCGAGGCCCTTGGCCTTGAGCAGGCTGTCCTGGACGTCAGCATCACCCCCAACCGGGCGGATTGCCTGTCCGTGCTGGGCTTGGCCAGGGAAGTGGCAGCGGCCTTCGGACTGCCCCTGATCCAGCCCTCAACGGGTTTGGTCGAAGAAGGGGAGCCGTTTGTCGGCTTCCGCATCGAACCAGATCCCGCCATGTGTCCGCTCTACCAGGCCCGGTTGATCCGGGGCGTATCCATCGGTCCCAGCCCGGATTGGCTGCGGTATCGGCTGATCGCAGTCGGCCTGCGGCCCATCAGCAACATCGTGGATGTGACCAACTATGTCATGATGGAATGCGGCCAGCCCCTGCACGCCTTTGACCGGGATTTGCTGAAGGGGAACCGCATCCAGGTCGGTCTGGCCCGGGACGGCATGACGCTGGTGACCCTCGATGGGCAAGAGCGGGTCCTGACCCCCCGCGACCTGCTGATCTGGGATGACGAGCGTCCCGTGGCCCTGGCCGGGGTCATGGGCGGGATCAACTCCGAGATCAGCACCACAAGCACCACGGTTCTGCTGGAAAGCGCGGTCTTCGACCCTGGCTCCATCCGCAAGACAGCCCGGCGCCTTGGACTGTCCAGTGACGCATCCTACCGTTTCGAACGGGGGGTGGATCAGGTCGGCAACACATTCGCCATGGACCGGGCCGCTGCCCTGATGGCCTCCCTGTCCGGCGGCCGCGTGGCCCCTGGCGTGGCCAAGGCCGAGCCCCGGCCTTTCGAGCCCAGGATCATCCCGTTCGCCCCAGGGAGGGCCTCTGCCCTGCTGGGCCAGGATATGCCCTCCGATTTCTGTCGGTCCACGCTGTCCGCGTTGGGCTGCGCGGTCGGGGGCGAGGGGCATTCCTGGCAGGTCGCTGCTCCTTCATTCAGGCTGGACCTGGAGCGGGAAGTGGATCTCATTGAAGAGGTGGCCAGGGTTTACGGCATGGATCGTATCGAGGCCACCTTGCCCACGGTGAAGAAGAATCTGGCGGACCTGGACAAGGCCGATCCGATTTTTTCCTTTCTGAATCTGGTCAAGGACTGGGGCCGGGGTGTGGGCCTGTCGGAAGTTGTCAACTACAGCTTCGTGGGCACCGAGGATCTGGACCGGTGCGGGCTGGACACAGCGGGAAGGGTACGCATCTACAACCCGTTGAGCGAGGACATGGATGTCCTGCGCACGGACCTCGTTCCCGGCCTGCTCGGATCCCTGCGGCACAATATCAGTCAGGACAACGGACGGATCCGCATTTTCGAGGTGGCCCATACCTTTGTCCAGGACCAGACCAGCGATACCCGGACCAGGGAAAACAATCGCCTGGGCATCCTTCTGCACGGGGGGCGTTTCCCGGGCCGTTATCCCTTTGTGTCTGGCTTCCTGGGCTACGAGGACATCAAGGGCTTGGTGGAACATTTGCTGCATACCCTGGGTGTTGGTGCGGCATCCTTTGCGCGCGGGCATGGTCATCCCTATCTGGAGCCAGAAGTCTGTGTGCTGGTCGGTGAGACCATGGCCGGCCGCGTGGGCAGGATCCGGGAGAACCTGGCCGACAATTACCTGGCCAGAGCCGAGGTCTGGTACGCAGACCTGGATTTGGATCTGCTGATGGTCATGCAAAAAAAGATCACCTTTGCTTCCCTGCCCAAGTATCCGGTGATCCGGCGCGACATGACCCTCATCGCACCCAGCGGCCTTGCAATCGGCTCGGTAATTGATACTGTACGTCAACTGCGTGAACCGCTTCTGGAAGATGTCTTCCTGGTGGACATTTATGACCCCGAAGGCGGCAGGGAGCGCAATTTGACCTTTCGGTTCGTGTTTCGGCACCCGGAACGGACCTTGAAGGACAAGGAAGTGGAAAAGATCACTGCCCATATTGGTCAGCATCTGGTCAAGGGGTTGCCTGTCCGTTTCTCCTGAATGCGGAAGGTGGCCAGGAGGAAGCGTGCTCAAGCCCGTTGCGCCGGCCACAGAAAAACGTTTACGTATTGGCCAGGCAGCCAGCCGCCTCGGCGTGGAACCCTATGTCCTGCGTTTCTGGGAAGAAGAGTTTCCGCAAGCCGCGCCAGCCAGAACGCCCAAAGGGCAGCGCTACTACACCGAGGAGCATCTCCGGATGCTGGAGCGGATCAAGCATCTGCTGTATGTGGAGAAGCTGACCATCAAGGGGGCGCGCCAGAAACTCGAAGCATCCAAGGCCAGGCGAGAACCTTTGGCCCTTATTCGCCGTGAACTCGAGGAGATTCGACGCATGCTGCGTGAAAAGCCCTGACCTGTTTCCAGGTCAGGGCTTTTTTTAGGATTTGCCTACCGTTTTTTGGTGGCGGGTTTTTTCGTGACATTCCCTTTTCCGTGTGGATAGAGGAACAAGCATACGGCCAGGACGCAGGAGCCCTCATGGACACGATCTACGCCGACAAAGGTGGAAACGCATTCTTCCGGTGTCCGCATTGTTTGTATGAGCGGGAGTTCAATGCAAAAACCTTGCAGAAAGCGGGAGGCATGCTCCGCATCAAATGCCAGTGCGGTCAAATCGTGGAGATGCAGATCGAATTCCGGGAATTCTATCGAAAGAGCGTGAATTTGTACGGCCAATGCTCGGTACTCCGCAATAATGCCACCTATCCCATCAACGTGCACAATGTGTCCATGAACGGAATCGGTTTTTCCATCGTCTGGGAAGCCGAAATTCCCGCGCGGCCCGTTGATCCGGGTGATGCGTTGATGGTGCGCTTCCGACTGGACAATGCGTCCAAGGATCTCATCGAACGGCGAGCCGTGGCATTGTATACAGATGGATCGCGAATCGGTGCCAGTTTCTTGAAAGGCCAGTTCGACAAGGAGCTCGGTTTTTATCTCCTGCGGTAATTCTCGACAGAAGAGGCAAGGGTGCACTTATGAGTCAGGATTCCGGAAGTGAACACTCGATGAATCCAATCATCAAGCTGCTGATTCAAGACGGGTACCTTGACGAGCAGCAGGCCGAGTATGCCCGGCGGGTTTGCGAGAAGCTGCCATTGTCCCGGCCCGTATGCGATGTAGTCCGTGAACTGGGGTACGTTTCCGAAGATCAGCTGCGCCAAACCATTCGCCGCAACCAGGGGGAGTTGCGGATCGGAGATCTGCTCAATGGTTTGGGCTACCTGACTGACGAGGAGCTCGAACGGGCTTTGACCATCCAGAAGCAGGACGGCCGCCGCCAGAAGCTGGGGGATATTCTGGTCCAGCACAAGATCCTGGCCGATGACAAGCTGACGGAAATTTTGGCCTTGCAACTTGGGCTGCCAATCATCGACCTGGTTACCAAGGAGCCCGACGCGGCCCTCATGGGGCGTGCTCCGGTGGAATATTACGCGCAGTACAGATTTGTGCCCTACGACATGCAGCCCGATGGAGCGGTGCGCATCGCCTTTGCCGACCCTCTGGATCCGCGCAGCCTGGGAGCCGCCCGGGACTATTTTGGCCAGAACATGGTCATCTGCATCACCCGGGTCAGTCAACTCGACGAGATCATGGCCAAACGCAGGGACCAGGAGCGCATAGGCAGTGGAACGGACGCCGGAGGGGTGGATATCGTCGGGATCGCCAACTCCATCGTGCTCGGGGCATTCAAGCTGGGAGCCAGCGATATCCATGTGGAGCCCATGTCCGACCGGCTGCGGGTCCGTCTGCGGATCGACGGGGTCATGACCCATTTCCGGGATTACCCCATCGCAATTTCCGCGCCGCTGGTCAGTCGCTTCAAGATCATGTGCGGGGCGGATATCGCAGAAAAACGCCGTCACCAGGACGGGCGGATGATGTTCAGCCACATGGGCGTGCAGTTTGACCTGCGCATGTCCTTCTACGTCACAGTGTACGGGGAGCAGGTGGTCATGCGCTTGCTCAAGAACCAGGAAGAACTCTTGCCCATGGACGATATTGGCATGCTGCCGCGCATGCTGGACCGTTTCATGGAGGAGGCGCTGGACGCGCCCTCGGGCATCATCATGGTCACCGGCCCCACGGGTTCGGGGAAGTCCACCACCGTCTACAGCTGCATCAATTACCTCAATCGTCCGGACGTCAGCATTATCACGGCCGAGGATCCGGTGGAATACAAGGTCCGCGGCATTGGTCAATGCTCCATCATGCCGGCTATCGGCCTGACTTTCGAAGAGACTCTCAAACACATCGTGCGCCAAGACCCGGATATCGCAGTCATCGGCGAGATCCGGGATCATTTTTCAGCGGTCATGGCCATCCAGACAGCACTGACAGGGCACAAGGTCCTGACCACCTTCCATACCGAAGACAGCATCGGCGGCCTGGTTCGCCTCCTGGACATGGGTATCGAGCCCTTTCTTGTTTCCTCCACCATCTCATGCATTCTCTCCCAGCGCCTGGTTCGGAGGATCTGCCCGCACTGCGCGGTGCCCTACCAGCCGGACATGGGGCAGCTGCGGCGTTTGAGCAGCACCTACGGCAGCCTGGTCGGGGCTGAGTTCCGCAAGGGCAGGGGTTGCGCAGCCTGCCGGCACAGCGGCTACAAGGGGCGCATGGCGGTTTTCGAGATGCTCATCCCGGAAGTTGCCATCCGCGACGCCATCCTGCAGCGCAAGACCACCCACGAACTCCGCCAACTGGCCCTGTCCCGGGCCAACATGGTCACCATGCTGGAAGACGGCCTCGTCAAGGCCGCCATCGGCAAAACAACACTGGACGAAGTTCTGCGCGCCCTGCCGAGAGTGCACAAGCCGCGATCCCTGCCTGAATTGAGAAGAATACTGGGAGTCTAACCATATGTTCGCAGTCACCCCTATCGACGATCGGATCCATGCATTTCTGGAAGAACCGGGAAGCGATCTCCCGGTTTTCGACCGCACGGCCCTTCTGGTGCATCAGGAAGCCATCAAGCGCGATCCCGACACGGACAAGATTGTCAGTTACATCGTCCAGGATCAGGTTCTGGCGGCCGAGGTGCTGAAGGTCGCCAATTCCTCGTTTTTCCGGGGCATCAAGAAGATCAGCCGCATTCAGGACGCCCTTGTGCGGATCGGACTTCGGGAAGTCGTCAACAGTGTGATGGTGGCCACCCAGCGCAAGAACTACAGTTCGCACAACCCTTTTCTCCAACAGTATATGTCCCGTTTGTGGAAGCATTCCGTGGTCTGCGCTTTCGGTGCGCAGTGGCTGGCCAAGCGCTGCGGGTACGATGAACTCGCTCCCGAGGCGTTCATTGGCGGCCTGATCCACGACGTGGGCAAACTGCTGGTGCTCAAGGCCCTGGTTTCGGTGAACGAAAAGGACAAGGACGCGCCCCGCATCACCAGGACAGCGGCTGAAGAGTTCGTGGCCTCCCTGCATCCTGAATGCGGGTCCATGCTGCTGGAGAAATGGAACCTGCCCGAGAGCTATTGTCTGGTTTGCCGGGATCACCACCGCCGAGATTACGATACCTCGAACACCCTGCTTGTGCTGGTGCGACTGGCCAACAAGGCATGCCACAAACTTGGTATCGGGTTGCTCGAAGACAGAGAGTTGGTCCTGGTGACCTGCAGTGAGGCCGGCATCCTCGGCCTTTCGGATATTACCCTGGCGGAACTTGAAATCGCGATGGAGGATCATGCCTCCCAGAGCGACGCCTAGCCATTTCCAAGCACCCATTGTCTCAAAAAAGGAGACCCCAAAACGATGAAACTGGCCCAACGCATTACCAGGATCAAGCCGTCTGC
Organism: Desulfovibrionales bacterium; assembly: GCA_012729655.1. Lineage (GTDB taxonomy): Bacteria > Desulfobacterota > Desulfovibrionia > Desulfovibrionales > Desulfomicrobiaceae > Desulfomicrobium. Next base: position 7,247 of record JAAYCS010000022.1, read on the forward strand.
GACATTGACCATCAACACCAAGGCTCAGGAATTGCGCGCCGCAGGGCGGCAAATCATCAGCTTGGCCGTGGGCGAGCCCGATTTCCGGACCCCGGAGCATGTCTGCGAAGCCGCGCGGGTGGCCATGCAGCAAGGATTCACCAGGTACACCCCGGTTCCAGGCATCACGGAACTGCGCACTGCCGTGGCCGGGTACTTCGCGAGTTTTTACGGAGTCAATGCCGGTATGAACGACGTTGTGGTGACCAACGGCGGGAAGCAAAGCCTGTACAACCTGCTGCAGGTCCTGCTCGATCCGGGCGATGAAGTCATCATTCCTGCCCCGTACTGGGTCAGTTATCCGGCCATGGTCGAGCTGGCCGATGGCGTGTCGGTTTTTGTCCCCACCGAGCCAGAGAACAATTTCCTGGTGAGCGTGGAACAGCTGGACGCAGCCTGCACTGCGCGGACCCGCTGCCTCATTCTGAACACACCATCAAACCCCACGGGCTGTCACTATTCCCAGACCCAGTTGGACGCCATCGCGACCTGGGCCGTGGACAAGGGCATTTTCGTCATTGCAGACGAGATCTACGACCGGCTGGTCTACGCGCCGGCCCAGCCGGCTTCCCTGAGCCCCTGGTGGGAGGGGCATCCGGAAAGTTTTGCGGTGGTCAACGGTCTGGCCAAGAGCTTTGCCATGACCGGCTGGCGGGTCGGGTATACCCTGGCCCATGCAGATCTGATCAAGGCCATGACCAAGATCCAGGGCCAGTCCACCTCCAATGTCTGTTCCATCGCCCAGAAGGCGGCCCTGGCTGCCCTGACCGGCGGCTGGGAGTGCCTGGACGTGATGCGTGAGGCCTTTGTGCGTCGGCGCAACCTTGGTCTGTCCATGGTCCGGGACTGGGGAAATGTGGTGTGCCCTGAACCGGCAGGGGCTTTCTATCTTTTTCCGCAGGTGGATTGGTACTATACGGCCGAGGTTCCTGACTCCACCGCCCTCTGCACATACCTGCTGGACCAGGCGGGAGTCGCCTTGGTCCCCGGGGCCGCTTTTGGCGACGACCGCTGCATCCGCATTTCCTACGCCCTGGACGACACAACCCTGGCTCACGCGCTGGAACGAATCGGAAGCAGCCTGCACTCCCTCAAGAATTAGGAGGTTTTTCGTGATCAATCAGTCCCCTTCCTGGAAAGCCCTCTCGAACCATCCTCCCATCGCCCCCATGCGCGAACTTTTTGCCTCTGATCCTGGGCGGTTCGCGCGTTTTTCCGTGCAGGCGTGCGACATCCTGCTTGACTATTCCAAGAACCGGATCACGGACACAACCATGTCGCTGCTCCTGGACCTGGCCCGAGAGGCCGGAGTGTCCGATGGCATCCAGGCCATGTTCGGAGGCAGGCACATCAACACCACGGAAAATCGGGCTGTCCTGCATGTGGCCCTGCGCAAGAACACCGACGAAAGCGTTGTTCTCGACGGGGTCAATATCGTGCCTGAGGTCCAGCGGGTCCTGAACCAGATGGAATCCTTCGTGGCCCGGGTTCGTACAGGTGGGTGGAAGGGGTTCACGGGCGAGCGCATTCGCGATGTGGTCAACATCGGCATCGGCGGTTCGGACCTGGGCCCAAGGATGGTCACCGAGGCCCTGGATTTTTACCGTGAGCGGACCCTTGATTTCCATTTCGTGTCCAATATCGACGGCACCCACATTGCCAGGGTTCTGGAAAAGGTGCGGCCGGAGTCCACGCTCTTCGTTGTCGCTTCCAAGACCTTCACCACCCAGGAGACGTTGACCAACGCCCACACGGCCCGGTCCTGGTTCCTGGGCCGGGGCGGGTCTGGAAGCGACATCGCCCGCCATTTCGTGGCGCTGTCCACCAATGAAGTGGCGGTCAGGGCCTTTGGCATTGATCCGGCCAACATGTTTGCCTTCTGGGACTGGGTCGGAGGGCGTTATTCCCTGTGGTCCTGCATCGGCCTGCCCATCGCCCTGGCCGTGGGCATGGACAATTTCCGGGAACTCCTGGCCGGCGCGCGGGACATGGACGAGCATTTCCGCACAGCGTCCTTCGAGGGGAACATTCCTGTTTTGCTTGCCCTTCTGGGGGTCTGGTACCGTAATTTTCAGGACATGCCGTCCCACGCCGTGCTGCCCTACGACCAGTATCTGGAGCTGTTGCCCGCGTATCTGCAGCAGGCCGACATGGAGAGCAACGGCAAAGGGGTGACCAAAAACGGCCAGTCCACGCCGTACGCAACAGGCCCCATCCTGTGGGGGGAGCCAGGAACCAACGGCCAGCACGCATTTTATCAGCTCCTGCACCAGGGTACCACCGTGGTTCCCTGTGACTTTCTGGCCGCCGTCAACCCCCTGCATCCAGTGGGTGAACACCATGTCATCCTGCTGGCCAATTTTTTGGCCCAGACCGAAGCCCTCATGCGCGGACGGACACTGGAAGAGGCCGAAAAGGAGCTCGGCAAGCTTCCTCCCGAAGCCAGGAAGGCATTGGCCCCGCACAAGGTCTTTCCAGGCAACCGGCCCTCCAACTCCATCGTCTATCCTGAACTGACTCCACGCATTCTGGGCCGTTTGATTGCCATGTACGAGCATAAGATTTTCGTGCAAGGCATCATCTGGGGCATCAATTCCTTCGATCAGATGGGGGTGGAGCTGGGCAAACAGCTTGCAGGAGCCATTCTGCCAGAACTGCGCGGTGAGCAGATCGGCGTCCATGACGCCTCCACCTGTGGGCTCCTGCGCTATTGTCTTGACCGGCGCAAGGGCTAAAGCCTAACACAGTCCAGGGTCGGGCAGGGTGCCCGACCCTGTGCCGGACGCGTTGTCCGGACCCCTTTTTTCCGATCCTGGCCCAAGCATGAAGCTCAACCCCTTTCGCGTTGATCCGGCGCACCCCTTTCAGCTGGTCAAGTTTTTGTCCGTCAGCACCTTGGTCCTGATCCTGGGGTCGAGTTTGGTGCTGTCCATGTTCATGAGCAATTACGCCAAGAGTGCGCTGTTGAAGAAAAATACGGCCTTTGCCCAGCTGCTGGCCGAAAATCTCAACCATCAGATCTATCGCCGTTTCACCCTGCCAGTGGTGCTGGGTTTCGGGCGCGTCGAGCTCAAGCGCAGGGATCAGTACGAACGCCTGGAACAGGTCATCGAGTCCACCACCCATTCCTTTCACGTGTTGAACCTGCGCATCTATGACGAGGGTCAGGAGGTGGCCTACAGCACCAAGGCCGAGGAGGTCGGCAGTTCCGATCTCGGTGGGCCGGCCTTGCAGGCGGCCATCCAAGAGGGTCAGCGCACGTTTGACCTTCAGAACAGATTGAGCCTGCTGGACGTCCTGTTCACCTTCAGTCTGGAAGCGGGGGATGTCGTGCTGCGCACCGTTTATCCGTTGCGGGCCGAGCGAGACCTGCGGTTCAGGGAACAGCCCGGTCCGCTGCTCGGGGTGCTTGAATTTTCCCAGGATATCACCAGCGACTATGAGACGGTCCTGCATTTGCAGCGGCTGATCATCCTGACCACGTTTCTGGGCTCAGCCACCCTCTATGCGTTGATTTTCTTCATGATTCGTCGTGCTGACCGGGTTTTGGACGAGCGGGTGCGGGACAAGGAGCGTCTGGAGCGGGAGCTCGTGCAGAACGAGAAGTTGGCTTCCATGGGCCGCATGGTGGCCAGTATCGCCCACGAGATCCGCAATCCCCTGGGTATTATCCGCAGCAGCGCTGAGCTGTTGCTCAAGAAGGAGCAGGCGGCAGACAGCCCCAAGGTCAAGATCCTGGAAGCGATATTTCATGAAGCCAAGCGGCTGAGCCAGACGGTGAATGACTTTTTGGATTATGCGCGGCCCCGTCAGCCAGCCCTGGAAGACGTGAACCTGGAAAAGGTGATCCGCCACGCCGTGACTTTTCTGACGCAGGAGGGACAGGAGCACCGCGTCAGGGTGGCCTGCCAACTACCGGCGACCTTCATGGTTCAGGGCGACAAGGATCTCCTGTACCGTGGATTTTACAACCTGATCAGCAACGCCATCCAGGCCTGCGGGCAGGAGGGCGAAGTCAGCATCCTGCCGGCCTGTCACGATGGGCGCAAGGCAGTGCTTATCCGCGATTCGGGCCAGGGATTCGACGTCAACCTGCTGGACCGGTATCTCGAGCCCTTCTTCACCACCAAGGAATCGGGCACAGGCCTTGGCCTGGCCATCACCAACTCCATCTTTCAGAGTCACGGCGCAGACCTGATCCTGCGCAACGCCTCCCAGGGTGGAGCCGAAGCCCTGGTAGTCTTTTCAGAACACTGTTAGCGAGCGCACAACATGGGCAATCATATCCTGATCATCGACGACGAAAAAAACTATCTGCTCATCCTGGAAGCCATCCTGGAGGAGGAAGGCTACACGGTCACGGCGCTGGGAGACCCGGTCATGGCCATGACCTTTCTGGACGAATCCGAAGTGGACGTGGTCATCACGGACATGAAGATGCCGGGCATGACCGGGCAGGAGGTGCTGGAGGCCGTGCGCAAGGGGCATCCGCACATTCCGGTCATGATCATGACCGCCTTCGGGACCATCGACCGGGCAGTGGAGGCCATGAAGTCCGGGGCCTTCGACTACATCACCAAGCCGTTCGCCAATGACGAGATCCTTCTTTCCGTGCGCAAGGCATTGAAGCTTTCCCATGCCGAGCAGCAGAACCGACTTCTGCGCGAGAGCCTGGCCGAAAAATTCGGCAAGGAAACCATCATCGGAAACTCCAAGGCCATCCAGGACGTCTTGGCCCTGGCCGGCAAGGTCGCGCCGACACGCAGCACCGTACTGGTCACGGGCGAGTCCGGCACGGGCAAGGAGCTGGTGGCCCGGGCCATCCATATCTCCTCAGACCGGAAAGAGATGCCGTTCATTTCCGTCAACTGCATGTCCCTCAACCCCGGGGTGCTGGAGAGCGAACTCTTCGGCCACGAGAAGGGCTCTTTTACGGGCGCTGTGGCCCTCAAGCGCGGCCGTTTCGAACTGGCCCAGGGGGGGACCCTTTTTCTGGATGAAATCGGCGAATTATCGGCCGAAATGCAGGTCAAGCTGTTGCGTGTCTTGCAGGAGCGGGTCATCGAAAGGGTCGGAGGGACCGAGAGCATTGCCGTGGATTTTCGTTTGGTGGCCGCCACCAACAAGAATCTCCAGGACGAGATCACGGCGGGACGGTTCAGGGAGGACCTGTTCTACCGCCTGAACGTGGTCAATATTCATCTGCCGCCGTTGCGTGAGCGCCGCGAGGACATCCCCATCCTGGCCAGCCATTTTTTGAAAAAATTTGCCCTGGAGAACAACCGGCAGATGCACGGGTTCACCGCCGGGGCCATCGACTATCTTTCAGCCTACGAATGGCCGGGCAATGTGCGGCAGCTGGAGAACGTCATCGAGCGCTGCGTGGTCCTTTCCAGCCGTGACACCATCGACGTGGACGACCTTCCGGCCGAACTGCGGGACGAGGAGACGCAGTTCAAGAGCGCCGTGGACCTTCTGCCCCTGAAGGTCAACCTGTCCGAAACCCTGGAGAAGATCGAGGCAGCCCTGATCCGGCGCGCGTTGGTCCATTCCGGCTTTGTGCAGGTCAAAGCAGCCGAGCTGCTGGATGTGTCCAAGAGTCTACTACAGTACAAGCTCAAAAAATACAGGATAGCGGCCAGGAATTGAGTCCTCACATGGACACGGGCGTGCGGGCATTTCTGCGCCTGGTGGAGGAGACTCCCTGGCTTGCCACCTGCCTTGCCGGCCGTCGTTTTTTTCCGGCCCAGTCTCCCCGCTTTTCCACACCGGCCAAGCCCTGGCCCGGTCCGGTGCAGCGGGCCCTGGACTTGCTTGGAGTGCGCGCACTCTATGCCCATCAAGCCCTGGCCGTGGATCTGGCCCGGGCCGGCCGGCACGTGGTCGTGGCCACGCCTACGGCCAGCGGCAAATCGCTGGTCTACAACCTGCCGGTTCTGGAGGCCTGTCACGCAGACAGCAGCGCCCGGGCCCTCTATCTCTTTCCCTTGAAGGCCCTGGCTCAGGACCAGCGCCGAGTCCTGGACCGTCTGGCCGCCAGCCTCTTCCCCACGCCACGAACGGCTATCTACGACGGCGACACCTCTTCCTCGCAGCGGACCCGCATCCGCCAGAATCCGCCGAACATCCTCTTCACCAATCCGGACATGCTGCATCTGGGCATTCTGCCCAGCCATGAAAAATGGGCCGGGTTTTTCGCCCATCTCCATTTTGTCGTTGTGGACGAGGTGCATACCTACAGAGGCGTGATGGGTTCGCACATGGCCTGGGTCTTCCGGCGGCTGCTCCGCCTGTGTGAATTGTACGGCGCCCGGCCGACCTTCGTCTGTTCCTCGGCCACTATCGCCAACCCGGCAGAGCTCGCCGCCAGCCTGACCGGCCTGCCCATGGAAGTCGTGCTGGAGGGGACGGCCGCGAGTCCTCCCAAGCACATCGTGCTCATGAATGGCGTGGAGGGCGCGGCCCAAAAAGCCATCGGATTGCTCCAGGAGGCACTGCGTCTGGGTCTGAGGACCATCGTGTACTGCAAGTCCCGCAAGATGACCGAACTCATAGCCCTGTGGGCCGGGCAGCGCGAGGCCAGACAGCGGGAACGCATCTCCGCCTACCGGGCAGGCTTCCTGCCCGAAGAGCGCCGGGAGATCGAGGCCAGGCTTGGATCAGGCGAGCTTCTGGCCGTCATATCCACCAGCGCCCTGGAGCTGGGGATCGACATAGGCGGTCTGGATCTGTGCATCCTGGTCGGGTATCCCGGTTCCATCATGGCTACTTTGCAGCGTTCCGGGCGGGTGGGGAGGGGTGGCCAGGAGGCCGCCACCGTGTTCATCGGACACGAGGATGCCCTGGACCAGTATTTCATGCACAACCCGGACGAGTTCTTCGCCATGCAGCCGGAACGGGCGGTGATCAACCCCGGCAACCCGGTCATCGCGGCCAGTCATCTCTGCTGTGCGGCTGCCGAGCATTCCCTGGGGCGGGATGAGCCCTTGGTCCGCGAACACGCCGCTCTCGTCGCGGAAATGACCCGCTATGGAGATCTTTTGCGCAGCGGGGACGGGCAGGAGTATTTCTCCAGGGCCCGACAGCCGCAGCGGGACGTCAGCCTGCGCGGCACTGGTGCGACCCTGCCCATCATCGATGTGGAGAGCGGGGAACGCATCGGGTTGGTGGACCGCTTCCGGGCTGTGCTCGAAACCCATCCTGGAGCGGTCTACCTGCACCGGGGCCAGACCTATCTGGTTGAAGATCTGGACCTGGGTGCGGGGCTGGTGAGGGCCAGGCGGGCCAATGTCGGCTATTACACCAGGGTCCGTCATGAGAAGTCCACGGAGATCATCGAAATCGCCGCGTCGAGGGTCGTGCTCGGGGCCATGGTCCATCTGGGCCGGGTGCGGGTCACGGATCAGGTCACAGGCTACGACCGCATCAGCGTGCGCAGCGGGAAAAATCTGGGGACCGAGCTGCTGGACATGGAGCCCCTGGTCTTCGTCACCCGCGGGGTGTGGATCGCCATCCCCGAAGACCTCCGGAGGCAGGTGGAGAGGGAGATGGTGCACTTCATGGGGGGCATCCACGCCATCGAGCATGCGGCCATCGGCATGATGCCGCTCTTGGTTCTGGCCGATCGCAACGACCTGGGCGGGATTTCAACACCCTTCCACCCCCAGGTCGGGTCCGGGGCCATCTTCATCTACGACGGGCTCCCTGGAGGCTGCGGTCTGGTGGACGAGGCGTATGCTCAATACGAAAGGCTGCTGGAGCGGACCATGGCCGCCATCCGCTCTTGTGGGTGCGAGACCGGCTGCCCATCCTGCGTGCACTCTCCCAAATGCGGGTCAGGCAACCGGCCCATTTCCAAGAGCGCAGCCCTGCGGTTGCTGGACGGGGTCATACGCGGGCGGCCCCAGTCCGGTGTTGCCGGAGAGGGGCCAGGTGCATTCCAGCCCGCCGAGGCTGCCCCTCCCGCTGTGCCTGTGCAGGGCCCAAGGTCGGCTGCGCGGGCCGGGCAAACGTCCATGGCTGAGGGCTGTGCCCCGTCGTCCCGGCAACAGGCCCCAGTTGCAGCCGGAATACGGATGCTTGACGGTTTTCGCTACGCCGTCCTGGACCTGGAAACCCGGCGCTCAGCCCAGGAGGTCGGTGGCTGGCACAGAGCCGATCTGATGGGGGTGAGCTGCGTGGTGGTACACGATTCGGTCTCGGGCGAGTTTCGCGAGTATCTGCAGGAGGACGTGTCTCGTCTGGTCGGAGATCTGGTCGAATACGATCTGGTGGTCGGGTTCAACATCCTTCGTTTCGACTTCGCCGTCCTCGGAGGGCTGAGCCGATTCGATTTTTCAACGTTGCCCACCCTGGATATCCTGGCCGACATCCACGCCATCCTCGGCTACCGTCTGTCCCTGGATCATTTGGCCAGGGAAACCCTCGGCGCAGCCAAGACCGCCAGCGGCATGCAGGCCCTGGCCTGGTGGAAGGAGGGAAGGTTGGGGGAAATCCTCGAGTACTGCCGCCATGATGTGGCCGTGACCCGCGATCTATTCGAGTTCGGCCTCCGTCACGGCCATCTGCTCTTCCGCAACAAGGCCGGAAAGGCCGTGCGCCTGCCCGTGGACTGGGCCGCCCGGATTGCCCCCTAGACTTCGCTCTTGCCATTGATGAGGGACAGGTTTACCGGCCAGTTATTTGATCTTTGGACCAGGGTGAAACAATGAGCGCAGCATCGGACACGTCCCTCGAAACCAGTGGTCGGGCCGGATGGAAACGGATCATTCTGTTGTGTCTCGTTCTGCTTGGAGCGGGATTCGGGATTTTCGAATACGTGCGGGGCCTGAACCGGGTCTCCACGGACGACGCCTTTGTGGACGGGTGGATCCATCAGATTACTCCGCGCGTGGCAGGCTATGTCCAGGAGGATCTCGTGCTGGACAATGAGCTGGTCCAGGCAGGGCAACCCCTTCTGGGGCTCGATCCCGTGGGGTACGAGGTGGCTGTGGCCCAGGCCCGGGCTGATCTCGCAGCGGCCGAAGCCCAGCTGGCCTCCCTGCGCAGGGGTGTGCCCCTGCAAAAGACGCAGACGGAGCTGCAGGTCGCCGGGGCCAGGGCCCAGCTGGACAGTCTTCTGCGCAGCCTGGATCAGGCGGCCCTGGAGGAGGCTGCTGCACGGCAATTTGCGTTGCACGCCGAGGCGGAGTCGAGAAACGCCGAACTCAATTTTGGCCGACTGGAGACCCTGCGCCGCCAGCAGATCATTGCCCAATCTGCATTGGACACGGCGCAGACCACCCTGGACAGCGCCAGGGCCCAGGCCGCCGGGGCCCGGGACAAGGCCGCCGCGGCTGGGCGCAACCTGGCCTCGTTGCGGGAAAACGTAGCCAGCCTGAGGGCCAATATCGGGCTGGCCGGAACCGGGCACGAGGTCGCCAGCATCAAGGACCTGGAGGTGGCGGCCCAGGAAGCGCGGGTGGTCTTGGCCAAGGAAAAGGTGCGCAAAGCGGAATTGGATTTGGGATATACCCGTATTCTGGCTCCGGTCAGCGGACACGTCACCAAGAAGAAGGTCGAGGTCGGGCAGCTGGTGTCTGCTGGCCAGCCACTGCTGGCCTTGGTGCCTCTCAATCACGGCCAGCTTTGGATCACGGCCAATTTCAAGGAAACCCAGCTGGCCAGGGTCCGCCCAGGACAGCGGGTGAGCCTCGAGGTCGATGCCTTTCCGGGTCGAGAGTTCACTGGCTGGGTCGAATCCGTCATGGCCGGAACCGGGGCGGTCTTTTCCCTCTTCCCTCCGGAAAATGCCATGGGCAATTATGTCAAAGTGGTGCAGCGCATTCCGGTCAGGATCGGTCTTGATCCGCTCAACGGCACCGAGTCCTTGCGTCTGGGCATGAGTGTGGTGCCGATCATTCATCTGGATTAGCCATGGCCAGGGATCGCGTTACGGGCAAGTGGCTCATCACGTTGAGCGTCATGATCCCGACACTGCTGGAGATCCTGGATACGTCCATCGCCAATGTGGCCTTGAGCCACATCCAGGGTTCCCTGTCCGCTGGTCAGGACGAGGTGACCTGGGTCCTGACCTCCTATCTGGTTTCCAACGCCGTTATTATCCCCATGAGCGGTTGGCTGGCCCGGCTGATGGGTCGCAAGAACTACCTCATGGCCTCGGTGGCGGTGTTCACCTTGTCCTCCATGCTCTGCGGCCTGGCCCAGAGCCTGGAGGCACTGGTGTTTTTCCGCATCATCCAGGGGGTCGGCGGAGGGGGGCTGCAGCCCATGTCCCAGGCCATCCTGCTTGAAACCTTTCCGCCCCAGCAGCGCGGCTTGGCCATGGCCATCTACGCCATGGGCGCAGTGCTCGGCCCCATCCTGGGCCCTCTTCTGGGTGGCTACATCACTGACAATTATTCCTGGATCTGGATTTTCTACATCAATGTGCCCATCGGCGCGGTCGCCCTGTACATGTGCTGGGCCTTTATCTTCGATCCGCCCTACCAGCAGCGCCGTTTGTCAGGAGAGAAGGTCGACTGCCTGGGTCTGGCCCTCCTGTCCGTCGGACTGGGCAGCCTGCAGATAGTTCTGGACAAGGGTCAGCAGGAGGATTGGTTCGCTTCGGAGCAGATCGTCATCCTGAGCATCCTGGCCGGAGTATGCCTTGCAGTCCTTGTCTGGTGGGAACTCAGGCATGCAAATCCGATCGTCAATCTGCGCACATTTCAGTATCGAAATTTTGCGGCGGGCAACGTGATCATGTTTTTTGGCTTTTTTGCTTTTTTCGGGTCCATCGTACTCCTGCCCATGTATCTGCAGAACCTGATGGGCTACACCTCCTTTCTGGCCGGGCTGGTGCTGGGGCCCAGCGGGGCCATCATGCTCCTTCTGCTGCCGATGGTCGGCAAGCTGACGGAAAAGATCGACGCACGCTTGCTGCTCTGCCTGGGTCTGCTCATCTCGGGCCTGTCCCTCGTCTTCATGTCCCGTTTCACCCTGCGGATCGATATCGGCACGGCCATTCTTGGGCGCAACATGCAGGCAGTTGGCATCGCCTTTTTCTTCGTGCCCCTGTCCTTTCTGACCATGGCCTACATTCCGCGCGAGAGCATGAACAATGCTTCGGCCCTCTTCAGCCTGCTGCGCAACCTGGGCGGATCCTTTGGAACGGCCTTCGTGACCACGCTTCTGGCGCGGCGTGCCCAGTTCCACCAGCATCGGCTGGTGGAGCATCTCACCCCCTATGATCCGCCCCTGGCCCAGGCCCGGGACGCCCTGGAACGGCTCATGGATCTCACCCCCCATGAGGCCCTGGGGGTCATCTACCAGTATGTCCAGCAGCAGGCCGCATACATGGCCTATGTGGATGTTTTTTTTGTGCAGGCCCTGTTCTTTCTCAGCCTGGCGGGGTTCATGTGGGTCATCCGCCGCCCGGATCACGGGGCGCACATGCCCGAGGCAGCGCACTAGGAAGGATTGGCGGAAGGGAAAAATGCAGCCCTGACCACGGTGTCTCTTTGGAGTTCGAGGGTCAGACGGGGTTCGTGGACGTGCCGTTCGTCAACGATCCAGTGGGAAAACGATGCGTGGGGCTGTGGGGCCAGGGTGATTGCCTGCCCCCGGAAATAGAGGCCTTCATAGCTTGTCGTGACCCTTTCATCGTCGACCACCACGGGTTGGGGGCTTTCGACCCGGCAGGCGATCACGTCCGGAGCGCCCAGATCCCTGGTCGTTTCGGCCAGGAGATCCACACGCCGCTGCAGGAGATAGGTGAGGGCCACCCCCGCGTCGAAACAGTCCAGACCGCTGTCGGTTTCCAGGCCGGTGTAGTGTCGAATCCGTTCTTCGATCCATGCCCTGGTCAGGCGGTGGTTGATGGTCCAGCTCAAGAGCCGCAGAAATTCCTCCCGGAACTGTTGACTGTTTTCCCACATGCCCTTGAAAACAGCGGCCCGCAGTCCATGGGCATCGCGCAGGTTCTTCCATCCGGCCCTGTTTTCGGGCACGCCGTCTGACCGCAACCCGGCAAAAGCCAGATCCGCGTCCCACAGCACGCTTTTCCAGCGCGGACCGGCCTCGGTCCGATCCAGGATCAGGGCGCCCTGGTTCCAGTCCTGCCATTGCACGAAGGCGAAGCAGGTCATGGCGCGCATGAAGTCATTCACATCCAGGATCTCTGCCACGCGATCGTACTCCCAGAGCCCGAAGAAGGGATCGAGACGGAAACGCAGCGCCTTGTACTGCGCGCTGTCCAGGACAGAATTTTCAGCTTCCAGGACATAGAAGGCGAAGTTTCTGTGCCCAAGCCGGCGTTCCCAGTGGGTGCGGTTGACGTGTTCACTGGCCAGACCGAGGCCCAGGCTGCGGCCGTTCAGGAACATGTGTACCGGGGCATAGTCCGGGGTCATGGATCCAACCCTTCTGGCCACGTCAAAGGCCAGCATGGTCACGAATCCGGGCACCGGGTTCTTTTCCTTGCGCAGGACAATCTTGCGGACGTTCATGTGTGCGTCATCCAGGAACGCCGATCCGGGCACCGTGTTCTCGCCGTAGCTAGCCCGGAAATAGAGGCGAAAACTGTGCAGCATGTCCCTGGTGGCCCGGTTGCCCTGGAGGCGGATGCCTGCCGGCGCGGCCAGGAGTTCCTGCCCGTTCCGCAGGACGGCCACGCCTGCCGGGCGCTCCCATTCCCGGCCTCGCTGGCGGCTGTTGGTCTGGAGCCCTTTTTCAGGGTCTGATAGGTCCGCTTCGGCCACCCGGATGGCCACTGCTCGCAGGGACATAACGGGCAGCGAGCTGAGGTCGTTTCTGGCACCCTCCACCAGGTGTCCGGTTTGGGGATGCGTGACCCTGGGCAGTCCCAGCTTCTTGAGCAGGCTGTCCTTGCGGGCAGTGCCGAAATCATCGCGTAACAGGGCAATGTGCTCAGCCTGGCGCTGACCCCAGTCGTCCAGTCCGGTGCTGAAAAAAAGGAAGGCCAGCACGCAGAGCAGAAGGAAGAGAAACAAGGGCTGGCCCAGGAGCCGGCGCATCAGATGCTGACCTGGTCGTTGAACATGCTCACGGTGGCATCCTTGGCACAGTTCAGGGCCGCGCCGCGCATCGCGGCCAGAAGGTCGGAGCCCCCTTTGGCGAAACGGAGCGTCACCGCCGTACCTTCAGGGGTTTCCACCACGGAGATGAGCCGCACGCCGTCCAGCCCCAAAACTGTGGGCAAAAGGCAGTCCGAGACGGTCCCTGCATCGGTGCCGGGAAGATTGACGAGGATTGTGCCCTGCTCGCTGTTGGCCAGGGGCATCCCCCGCCAGTTGATGAGAAAGAGTCCCAGGGTGGCCACGGCCAGGAGAATGAGCAGGAACATCAGGTTGAACGTCGCGCAGGAGATGGCCGCGGCGATGGTCAGCATGATGAATCCGACTTCTTCCGGTTCCTTGATGGGCGTGCGGAAGCGGACAATGGACAGGGCGCCGAGGAGACCGAGGGACAGGGGCAGGGAAAACTGCACGCAGATGAAGATGGCTGTGATGGAGACTCCCAGCAGGGGAAAGGAGCGGTAGGCCAGGCTCCCGGTGCCGCGGGGGCGATAGAAGCGGACGTACAGCCTGGAGATGTAGAGCGAAGCGAAAAAAGACACCACGAGCAGAATGAAGAAGGTGGTCAGGCCGACGCTTTCCATTTTTTCGTGTCCGGACACACCAGCCTTGATCAGGGCCTCGTAGATGTTGGACAGTGCGTCTATGCCGGAAGGCAGCAGGTCGTTCACGCGGTCTCCTTACGGATGTTGCTGCATCAGCATCTGATAGCAGCTCAGGTATTTGGAAAAGGCCTCGGGCTTGAGGCCCATGGCCACCAGGGGAGCAAGGTACGCCGGGAGGGTGTCCAGACTTCCCTTGGTCTCGATGACCACCATGGGCAGGGTGCGTTTTTCGGACCCCAGGCAGGGCAGATTGATTTTTGACACATGGATGGCCTGATCCAGGGCCAGCCGCGTTCCGGTCATGGGGTCAACGAACCGCATCCGGCGGTAGCTGATGGTGAATGCCGGCCGGAGGGCCAAGGACAGCCCGACACCCAGCTCGGCCAAGCGGGAGGGCAGGCCCGAAATCTCCGGCGTGTTCAAGGGGAGGGCCGACAGGGTTCGGCCATCGTATTCGACCTGCACGCGGATTTTTTGCTGCTTCCAGCCCTCCTTGATCTTGGCCTCCAGAAAAGCCGGGCCTGGATCGGGAAGGAAGTCCCAGTCTCCGTACCAGCGCAACCGGACCTTGGCCTTCAGGTAGGTGCTGTCGATTTTTTCGGCCAGGTACTGCAGATCCAGGGTGTCGTAGTACACGGAATGCACCGAGGCCCGGGCAAAAACCGGATCAGGCAGGCAGTGCGCCTTGAGCACGGCTTCGGCCAGGAGTGCCTGCCGGGCGTAAAGAACATATTTTTTCTCGGTCCGGAATGCCACGGGATCTGCACTGGGGTTGGTTTGCATACACTGTCATTGTGGTGGGAATGCCGGAAAATCGCAAGCCTCAGGCAAACAGCATAAAAAAGGGGACCGTGGCCCCCTTTGTCTGCGTTCGCGATGCCGCGCGTCATTCCTTGCTGATGGCCCCCACCGGACAGCTGTCAATGGCGTCCCCGACGCAATCGGCCGTGGAGTCCGGCGCCTTGACCATGGCCTTTTCCTCGCCATCCATCATGGCAAAGACTTCGGGGCAGAGTTCAACACAGGTTTCGCAGCCAATGCATTCATCGTGGTCGATAACAATAGCCATGGTTCCTCCTGGTTCAAATTGTTGTCACAACGCCTTCTACTCTGTTCCAGGGCATGGGGCAAGGTGGCAAAAATATGCGGAGCGCTTCTTTCTGTTTTCTGGCATGGAATTGGCTAAAGTCTTGCCGGAGGTCCTCTATGCACACGCCAACTCCGGAAATCATCCGCCAGGCAACCCTGCGCAAGGTTGAGCCCTTGCCCGGGGAACCATCGCCACTCCCAGCGTTGCCGAACATGCGCAATGCAGGCAGCAACGACATGTTTGCCCTGACCGATGCTGCTGTCCTCAGTCACCGTTTTGACATCATGTCCCGGGAAACAGTCCCCAGATCTTCCGGGTGGGCCATCGCATGGTCAGATTTGATGATGACCATGTTCGTCATGTTCGCTGCGCTCTATATCTTTCAGATGCCCAAGAAAGTTCCGGTCCTGTCTGATGAGAAATCGCCTCTGATGGTTTTGGCACCGCGAACGGAGGTTTCTCCGGGATCCATTCTTGACCGGATTCACGATGGGATCCGCGATGTCATCGACCGCAACGGGCTGGAGCCTTTTTTGCGTGTGCGTCTTGTACCGGAAAAATCGGTGCACATCACCTCGGTTGGGGATTCTCTGTTTGGGGCCGGGACCGCTGCGCTCAAAACCGCTGGGAAGAACCAGCTTCTCGGCCTGACCGGAATCCTGCGCAGTGCGCCCCATGCTGTGGCCGTGGTCGGACATGTTGTGCCCGGAGAACCTCTGGGCGATTTTGTCGATCCCTGGAAGCTGTCCATGGCCCGGGCGGCCGAGGTGGCTGCATTCCTGATGCGGGAAGGCGGATTGCCGGCCAACCGCGTCCTTCTGGTCGGGTATGGGGATCGCAGCCCGAGTGCGGGAGAGGCCGGACAGGTTGAGATCCGCCGGCTGGAAATCGTGCTCAGCACGGAAGTCCCCACGGATCCTCTGCCCTCATCCGGAGGACAGGCTGGCGGCTTCAGGGAGTGGCTCGCGGCATCGAGGCAGGGGGTGTGACATGGAGAGGAAAGCGTTTTTCGGCCTTTTGCTTTGCATTCTCGTTTTTGCCGCTGGATTTGTCAGCAGCGGCAACGTGGCCGCGTATTTCAACGTGGCCGGGGCCCTTGTTGTGTTGGGCGGAGGCATGGGGGCGGCCATTGCCAGTTTCAGGATGGAGAGGATCGGGCACGTATGCCGGGTGGTGCGCACCGTGTACCGGGCAAAAGTCAAAGATCCGGCAGAGATCGTGGAAGTTCTGGTTGATCTTTCGGTCAAGAGCAGGATCCGCGGCCTGCATACCCTGGCCGAGGACGAGAAGGAGACCTCCATAATGTTCCTGCGGCGGGCTTTGGGGCTGGTGGTGGACAATTATTCCAGAGCGCAGATCGAGGACATCCTGCACACCGAAATGTTCTTCTTCAAACAGCGTCGGGACGAATCAGAGCGGGTGCTCCGGGTCATGGCCGAAATCTGCCCGGCCATTGGGCTGGCCGGAAGCGTCGTAGGACTCATTGGCATGCTGTCCGGGGTGGACGACACCGCCGTTGTCCTGGCCACTATTCCCATTGCCCTGACTTCGACCCTGTACGGCGTGCTCATCGCCAATTTCATCCTTCTGCCCATGTCGGCCCGCGTTCGCGAAAACACGGATCACGAGCTTCTTCTGCAAAGAATCATTACCGAGGGAATCAAGGCCATCCAGGGCGAATTCAACCCCAGGGTGCTGGAGGTGAAGCTGAAATCGTTCCTCACGCCGTCGGCCCGGGAGGGTCAGCTCGTATCGCTGTCGCGCATCAAGGAGCGGTTTAGGCTGGTGGAGCGCGAAGAAGGGCTGGAGCCGGTCATGGCTTCGCCGGAGGAATTGGGGGCTGCGCTTTAGAAAGCGGGCGAAAACCTTTTTCCTGCTGAAACGCGCCTATGCATTCGCACACTGACGAGGACGCCACCCGCGCTCTCGTCAGTGACCATGTATTCCTGACTCGCCGCACTGGCACCCTGCCGGGATGATGGTCGAAAACTCCCCGGTCCAGAAAGGCTGATGGGCAGGAACGCTACTGCGCGGCCAAAGCCTTGAGCACGGCGTCACGGTCCACAATGCCGAGCAGGCGGCCGTCGTCGTCGGCCACCACGATGCGCTTGATCTTCCTGTCCACCAGGGTCTGGATCACTTCGGCCAGGGGGGTCTCCGGCTTGGCCGTGATGACGTTGCTGGCCATGACATCCCTGGCAGACCCCTCCAAGGTCGGGGGAACAGCTTCGCGTTGGGTCAGGGCCCCCATGAGCCGGGACACGAGGTCGGGAGATTCCTGTTGCACGAAACGCCGCAGCAGATCCCAGTCATGGACGATGCCGAGAATCTTCCTGTCCTGGTCCACGATGACCACCCGGCGCAAGGGGGAGGCGATAAGCTTTTCCAGTACACTGGTCAGGGGGGTTTCGGGTGCGGCCGTGGGCACGTCTGGGAACAGAGCGTCCTTGGCTGTGGCATGCACGCCCGAGGGGAGAATTTCCAGGCGCTCGGCCACTGCGGAGGCCCTGGCAATGGCCGCCAGCACGTCGGTGCGACTGACGATGCCGAGCATGGTGCCATCGTCGGCGGTCACGGGCAGGCGCTTGATGTTCTGCCTGGCCATGATTTTCAGGGCGTCGAGGACAGTGGTTTTGATGTTCAGGGTGCGGGCCGGAGAGGTCATGACATCCTTGGCCGTCAATCCGGAAAATTCGGGGCATTGCGACTGGGCTTGGCGCAGGTCCGAGGGAAGCTGGGTCTGCATGTCCAGGCGCAGGGGCATCTTGGCCCGGGAGAGCAGGTCGCCTCCGGTGATGATGCCCACGACATGATTGCCATCCATGACCGGTACGGCCTTGACTTCCCGGTTCAGGAGCAGGTCCACCACGGCGGGAAGGGGGGTGGCGGCATGCACGGTGGCGACGTTTCCGGTCATGACGTCACGGATGCGCAGGGGCAGGTGAAAGATGGCCTGCCCGTCCTGGACCACGATGCTCCCCTCCTCGACCATGGCCTCCACCACAGGCAGGAAGTCAGCCATGCGCGCGGGAGTGTCCACGATTTCGACCATGATGGGCAGATCCTCGGCCAGGCGCAGGATCTTGGCCGTGTGCAGAAGGGTGCTGGCCCCGAAGCCCATGAAGCCCCTGGCCACGGATGCCCCGGCCATGCCCCTCTGCCGGGCCTCGGACACGATGGCCTCGTAGAGGGGTCTGCCCTGGTGCTGGGTCGCTTCGCCAACCAAGATTTTGAGGATCTTCACGTCAACAAATCGCTGCATGTCGGTTCTCCCTCCGGGATCTTGCCCAGGACAGGGCCATGGGCAGGGGTGTATGGGTGGTTTTCTTGGATGTCTGTCGTAAAAGCCAGGTTCTGGCAATGCAGGACGTCAATCCGGAATCTGCCGGCAGAGGGTGGATGCATGGATTGAAACGAGACGGTCACCTGTCCGCCTTGGCCCCGAGCATCAGCGCCAGCGTCCCTGCCTGGGAGGCGTGCACCACGGCCAGGACCTCGTCTCCGGGCAGCAGCACCGTGTCCCCGTGCGGGATGATCAGCCGGCCCTGGCGAAGCACTCCGGCCAGGATGCATTCGGCCGGAAAGCGCAGGTCCATGATCTTACTGCCAGCGGCCGGCGCTGTCGGATGCACCTGTTCTTCCACCAGGGAGTACTGACCCTTGCAGAGCTTGAACAGGGTCATCATGTTTCCCAGGGACATTTCCTCCGCGATGAGCTGGGCCATGATTCCGGCCTGATTGACGGCCACATCCACGCCCATGTCCGGGGTGAACATCCATCCGTTCTGGGGGTCCTTGACCCGGGCAATGGTGCGGGGGACGCCGAATTCGAACCGGGCCAGGCTCGTTGCCACGAGATTCGACACATCCGTGCCGGTCACGGCGGCCATGACGTCTGCCTCCCGGATCCCCGTCGCCTCCAGCACAAGGGGGTCTGTTCCGCTGCCGGGGATGACCACCCCGGCCGGAAGAACCTTGTGCAGGACACGCAGCTCCTGGGGATGGGATTCGATCACCTTGACCTGATGCCCTTCGTCCAGCAGCAGACTGGCGAGATGCGTCCCAACCTTTCCTCCGCCCACGATGATCACGTTCATGACTGCTCTCCTTATCCCAGGTCCAGAAGCGCGCGCAGACGTTCCGAGGATTCGGCCGCCACGGCCAGGTGCACGGAGTCGTTCCGCTGGAAAGTGGTTTCCGGAGAGGGAAGCATGGTTTTCCCCCTGCGGCTGAGGGCCACGACCTGGATTTCACCGGGAATGGCGATGCTGCCCACCTTGCGTCCTTCCATGAGCGGGGAAACCTCCACCCGCACGATTTCCACCTGCCCGTTGCCCAGGCTCATCATGGCGTCCACCTCCGAATAGGAGAGCAGGTCCGCCAGACGTTTGGCGGCCCAGTCCAGGGGGGCCGCGCTCTGGATGCCGAGCCTGCGGTAAAGTTCCGCCTTGCGGGGGTCATGGAGGCGGGCCACGACCCGGGGAACATGAAAGACATGCCGGGCCAGGCGGGCCAGGATCACGTTCGTCTCGTCGCAGCTGGTCACGGCAGCCAGCCCATCGGCCTGTTCGATGCCGGCCTGAATCAGGATTTGGCGATCCAACCCGCTGCCCACGATGGCGACTCCGCGCAGAGACGGGTCCACTTGGTGCAGGGTCTCCTGATCCTTGTCGACCAGAACCATGGCGTGTCCGCCGCGGCGTAGGGCCAGGGCCAGCTCCGCCCCCAAAGAGCCACAGCCGATAATGACATAGTTCATGGGACACCTCCGGGGCGTCGCGTGTGTTTTTTGATGCGCAGCTGGAATTTCCTGACCTCGTCAGCGGCGAAGAGAAGGGGGGCCCAGGCAAAGAGAAAAAGCCAGTTGGAAGGGGGAAAGGCCTGGGTGCCGATGACCCGTTGCACCGGAGGCACATAGACGATGGCTAGGATGACGGCCAGCTCAGCCAGAATCCCCGCCCACAGCAGCCGATTGTCGAACAGGCCGGGCCGGAAGGCCGAAACCAGTTCCGTGCGTTGGGCGAAAAGGTTGCCGATCTGCGTGGTGACCACACAGGCCAGGGCCATGGCTGTGGCGGATTCGTACAAGGATCCGGCAGCGGGCAGATCCAGCCATTGCCCCCAATGTCCATGCGTCCAGTACTGGAAGTAGAAGGCCGCCATGACGGCCAAGCTCTGCAATGGCCCGAGGAACAGGTAGGCCCGGGTCAGCAGGGAGGGCGTGATGACGTGTTCATTCAGGCCCCGGGGAGGCTTGTCCATCAGGCCGGGCTCGGCTTTTTCCGCACCCAGCCCGAGGGCGGGCAAGAGGTCCGTGCCTAGGTCGATGGCCAGGATGTGCATGACGCCCAGGGCCAGGGGGATGCGCGTGCCACTCAGGGCGAAAAGGATGAAGGGCACTGCTTCGGGCACGTTACTGGTGAAGATGTAGGTGGTGAACTTCTTGATGTTGGCATAGACGGCCCGACCTTCCTCGATGGCGCTGACGATGGAGGCGAAGTTGTCGTCGGTGAGGATCATCTCCGCGGCTTCCTTGGCCACGTCGGTTCCGGAAACGCCCATGGCCACGCCGATGTCCGCCTTCTTGAGGGCCGGGGCGTCGTTGACCCCGTCCCCGGTCACGGCCACGACGTGGCCCAGGTGCTGCAATGCCGTGACGATGCGCAGTTTGTGCTCGGGAGCGACACGGGCGAAAATGACCTCCCCGCCCAGCATCTGCAGCAGGGTTTCGTCGCTCATGGCGTCGAGATCGGCACCACTCACGATATGAGCATGCGGGCCGTCGATGATGCCGATGCGGCGGGCGATGCTTTCGGCTGTCAGGCCGTAGTCCCCGGTGATCATGATGATGCGGATTCCTGCCCGGCGGCATGTTTCCACGGCAGCGTGCACCTCAGGTCTGGGTGGATCCAGCATGGCCAAGAGTCCCAGGAAGGTCAGGTCCTGTTCCAGGGATTCCGGGAGGTCTCGGGACGGATCCGCTTTGGTCGCCGCGCCGCCAGACGCGATGACCCGCCGGGCCACGGCCAGAACACGCATCCCGCTGCGCGCGTAGCCGTCGTTGGCGGCCATGATCCGCTCCCGCGTGGTCTCGTCCAGCGGCTGGTCCGCCCCGGACCCGAAAATCCGGGTGCACAGGGCCAGCACTTCCTTGGGGGCGCCCTTGACGTGCACAGTCGTCTGCCCTTGAGCCGCATGCACGGTGCCCATGCGCTTGCGCCGGGAGTCAAAGGGCAGTTCTTTGAGTCTGGGGGCCTGCCGCTCCTCCGCCTCCAGGTCGAGGCCGGCCTTGAGGGCCAGGACGCGCAGGGCCCCTTCGGTCGGGTCGCCGACAACGGTCCAACCGGGCCGTTCCGCGTCCGGAGGGAGCAGCCGGGCGTTGCAGCACAGACCTGCGGAAAGCAGGAGGTGGCGCACGTCGTCGGCGCAGGAGTCCGTCAGGTCGCGGCCGTTGTCCAGGATGCCTCCTTCCGGGACGTATCCCGTGCCGGTGACGTTCAGGGAACATCCGGCCATCCAGATGTGTCGCACGGTCATTTCATTCTGGGTCAGGGTTCCGGTCTTGTCCGTGCAGATGACCGAGGTACAGCCCAGGGTTTCCACCGCCGAAAGACGTTTGATGAGGGCATGTCGTCTGGCCATGCGTTGCACGCCCATGGCCAGGGAAAGGGTCACGGTGGGAAGCAGGCCCTCGGGCACAAAGGCGACAACCATGCCCATGCCGAAGATGAAACTCTCGGCCAGGTTGACGCCCGCCACGGTGGCGGCCAGCACGAAGAAAGCCAGCCCGGCGCAGACAGCGATGACCGTGACCAGCTTGGTGGCCCGCTGCATTTCCCTCTGCAGCGGGCTGAGATCATCCCCCAGGCGTTGGGTGAATCCCGCTATCCGGCCGAATTCGGTCTCCATGCCCGTGGCCAGGACGACGGCCTGGCCCGTTCCGGAGATGACGCTTGTCCCGGCAAAGACGAGGTTGGGGATTTCGAGGCGGGTCAGGCCCTGGCCCGGAATGGGATCATGGGCCTTGGGCACGTGCAGGGATTCCCCGGTCAAGGTGGACTGGTCCACGCGCAGGGCGGCCGAGGTCACCAGCCTGGCGTCGGCACAGATGCGGTCCCCCTCGGCAAGCAGGATGAGGTCGCCCGGCACCAGGGTGCGGGCCTCCACCCGCTGCGTGACTCCCTGGCGCAACAGGCTGGCATGTTCCGGGAGCATGCGGCGCATGGCCTCGGTGGCTTTTTCGGCCTTGAATTCCTGCCAGAAGCTGAAGGCGCCGTTGATGATGTTCACGGCCCAGATGGAAACGGCCAGTTGTGGCATGCGCGCCACCAAGGCCACGGTCCCGGCGGCCCAGAGCAGCAAGGCCATGAGGTGGATGAAGTTGGCCAGAAATTTGAGCAGCAGGGATGTCCTTTTGACAACCCTGATGACGTTGGGGCCATGGCGCGCCAGACGTACGGCGGCCTCCTCCCAACTCAACCCCTGGGGGGTGGTGCGCAGCGCGGCAAAGACCTCCGACGGGGCCAGGGTCTCGACCGGTGTCGGGGCGTGGAGGACAGGTGCATCAGCCATGTGGACCATCGGCGCTGTGGCCCGGGTTCGTGGGGGAATACCGGATTTCACACAGTTTCATTATATCCTGATCCAAGGCGTTCGTCACCCAAGGAGTCCAGCAGGAAGGCAGGCTGACCGCCTACGGTCAGCCCCTTTTGTTTCCCCGTTGCTCGCGTTAAGACGTCCCATTGCAGGGAGGGAATATGGCCGCCATGGGAGAATTCATCACACGTTGGAGCGATTCACACGGATACGAGCGGCCAACAGCCAGCGTTTCCTGACCGAACTCATCGCCGCCCTGGGCCTGCCGCCCATGCCCGCGGCCTGATCCGCCAGGGCGAGCGGGGGTATTTGGGGTAGCTGCGCAACATATCAATCCATTTCGCGCCCATGGCCTTGACGTGATATCAAAAAACAATATTATAAATCCATGAAACGCAAACACGAAGCCACGCTCCGCCGGATCTTCGACCGGCCAACTCCAGGCGGCGTCAAATGGGCGGACATCGAGGCTTTGTTCTTGGAATTGGGCGCCGAGGTCGCGGAGCGGGAAGGGTCGCGCATCAGCGTGTTTCTCTTTGGCGAGGTCCGGGTCTTTCATCGTCCGCATCCGTCGCCGGACACGGACAAAGGCGCCATGGCCAGCATCCGCAAGTGGTTGGAAATAAATGGAGTGAAGCCATGAAGAACGTACTGGAATTTCCCGGCGGGTATGCCGCGGTCATCACCTTTGACCCTCAATTAGAAATGTTTCGGGGCGAATTTGTCGATCTGAACGGCGGGGCCGACTTCTATGCCACGGACCTGGACGGGCTGAAGCGTGAAGGCGCGGTGTCGCTCAAGGTGTTTTTGGACGAATGTGCCGCGCGCGGCATCGAACCCCGCAAGGCCAAGGGCAAATTCGCCCTGCGCCTGGACCAGCAGACCTACCGCCAAGCCAGCATCGCGGCGGCGGCCAACGGCAAGAGCCTGAACCAGTTCATTGCCGAGGCTGTTCGCGACGCCGTGGCCCACACATGAAAAATTGTGGGGGCGAAAAATTTATCGTCCCCACGCGATGCATAACGCCGCGCCGTGACGCACTGCATTTTCCGCGTCGCGATTATGTGGCTGCTGAGGAGCGCATTTCTTTGACATTGCTGTTTATGATTTCGTCATTGCGAGAAGCCAGGCTCTGCGTGGGCCGCTTCGGCCGTGGCAATCCAGCCCTCACCCAACCCTTGGCGGCCTCCCTGTTGGAATGTATGTCCGGAACTGACGGAGGGTTGTCGCCATGCGCCACCGCAAAAGATACGACCAGTCAGATATTGGCGCGGCCATCGGCCTTGGCGTCATGATTGCGCCCATGGTGCCGGACCGCTTTGGCTGGCTCGTCGGCGCGATTATGCTCCTGCCTGTGATCATGGTGGCCGAGTTCGTGGGCTGGGCCGTGGTGACCACGCTCTTGGGCGGTCTGAAGTAGGAGGTATCCTATGATCCGCGCTGGAAAACCGAAAATCTGCTGGCTGTCCGCCGGGCCGTACATCCTGGCCGACACCCTGTACCTGGACTCAACAAAAAGTCCCGAGCACGGAGCCTAGCCCAAACCGCCATGCACCTTGAACTCCACCCCCAAGCCGCCCGTCTGCTGGCCCAGATCGACGACCTCAGGCAGCGCATCGGCGACCTGCTGGAGGAGCAGGCCCACCTTCGCGCCCACGCCATTCCCATCCTCACGGCCATCTATGAAAAGGAGATCGGCGCGCACGAATACGCCCTGCTGGCCGTGCGCGTCGAGGCGGGTGGGCTGAAATTCCGGGTCGAAAGCCTGATGCGGATCATCAACCGGGGCGGGCGCGTCGAGGCGGGCGACCTGGAGCGCATCGACGCCGAGGTGCGCGAACTGCAGGCCGTGTGGCAACGGGAAATGGCGGACAAGGCCCGGCAGGTGGACGCGGCCCAGGATTTTCTTAAGGAGGTCAAATACCTGAGTCCGGATCAGGAGTTGCAGATCAAAAAGCTTTACCGCGCCCTGTGTTTTCTGCTCCATCCGGACATGCATGGCGATCCGGTCCTGCTCGAAACCTATTGGGACCATGCCCAGGCGGCCTACGCGGCCGGCGACCTCAATGCGCTGGAAGCCCTGTGGGATGCGGCGCGGGACGGACGTTCCGAAAGGGTGGACGAGCGCTCAAGCCTGGACGCCCTGGCAGAGGAACGGGACCGCCTGGAACACTTGGCCCTGGAACATGCCCGCCGCATCGCCGAGAGGCGCAAAAACCCGCCCCTGTGCCTGGAGCGGGAGCTGCGCGACCCGGCCTGGATCGCGGCCAAACAGGAAGAACTGCGCTCGGCCTGCGCCGCCATGCAGGCCCGGTGCGACGAGCTGCGCGCCCTCTGCGGCCAGCTCATGGCCCAGGGTGCGGTACAGGTGCACTGATGTCCGATATTGTCATCAAGGATGGCCTGACCGGCCTGCTCATGCGCGTGTCCGTGGACGGCGGAGAGCTGACCCTGCCCTTTGGCCGGGATATTTTTCTGATCAACACCCATGTCGCGGGCACGGCCTACTACGACGCGCCACAAGCCCTGGAGCGCATCCGCCAGGCCAGGACCCTGATCCTGAAACGTCAGCCGGACAATCCCCATGACGAACTGGCCATCGAGGTCTTCACGCCGGACGGCGAAAAGCTCGGCTACGTGCCGCGCAAATCCAATCCCATCCTGGCCCGGCTCATGGACGCGGGCAAGATCATCACTGCCACCCTGGCCGACTGCGACGAGGAAGTGCATGGCAAATGGGTGGACATGCGCATGGATATCGTCCTCAAGGACTTGTGAGGGCGACCGCAACAGTTTCACGCCAAAAGCCCCTGGAAGGCCCAATCCGAGGTCTGCAGGGACGGAGAATGCCCGTGCGCTCCATCGAAAAAAAGGGGTTGCAGTTCGCTGCAACCCCTTCAATTTTGTTGATGCGCAGAGGGGCCCGGACTCCCATGGGGAAACCCTCACGACGTACTGACCCAGCGCTTCTCACTATTCCACTACTTGCCACGGCCTGAAAGGGTCAGTGAGCAAGGCCAGGGCGTAGACAAGACCGAAAAAAACAGATCGGTTGGTTGCCTCGATATTGATGCAATCTATTGGACGGACAACAAATTTTTGGCGTACACGAATGTGCCACAGTGTGTAACCGTTGGAGGGAGGCGCGTGGAGCTGTGTTTTGTCTGTCCCATTAAGGGCCGCTTTTTTTACTCCGCGCTGTGGGAGGTCAACGAAATGCTCGCGGTACGCGAAGGCCAGGGAGGGAGCAGATATCTGGAGGGATCGGTGCGGGTGAGTTGTCCGTTGTGCAACGGGGAGCATGTCTTCGGGCCGGATGAGCTGCTCTGCCCGTTGAGCGTCCGTGAGCAGGATCGGGAACATGGAGCGAACAGCAAAGGAGGAGAGTGATGTCAGCGGGAGTTAAAAACGTTTTTGCCACCACGGTGGGAATCATCGTCGTGGGAACGGTGATCGGGGTTGTGGCCGGGTTTCTGCAGAAATTGGGCAATCCGGCGAATATGGCTATCTGCGTGGCCTGCTTCGGACGGGATATCGCAGGCGCCATTGGGCTGCACCGGGCCGAGGTGGTCCAGTACCTGCGGCCGGAGATCATCGGCTTTGTTCTCGGTTCCTTCGCGGCGGCCCTGATCTTCAAGGAATTCAAGCCGAGCGGCGGCTCTGCACCCGTGATCCGCTTCTTTTTGGGTATGATCGCCATGATCGGCGCCCTGGTCTTCCTTGGCTGCCCGTGGCGCGTCATTCTGCGCCTGGCCGGTGGGGACGGCAACGCGATTTTCGGCCTGCTGGGCTTGGTTTCCGGGGTTGGGATCGGGACCCTGTTCTTCAAGGGCGGATTCTCCTTGGGCCGCAGCCAAGTCCAATCCACGAGCACGGGGCTGATGCTGCCCCTGATGATGTTGGGGCTGCTGGCCCTGCGTCTGCTCTTTCCGCCTGTGCCCGGCGAGGCCCAGAGTGGAGTGCTGTGGTATTCTATCAAGGGGCCGGGCGCAGCCTATGCGCCGCTGTTCATTTCCCTCGGGGCGGGTCTGGGCATCGGATTTTTGGCCCAGCGCAGCCGCTTTTGCACCATGGGCGCCATCCGCGACGCCCTGCTCTTCAGGCAGTTTTACCTGCTCTACGGCTTTGTGGCCTTGCTTGTGGCGGCCTTTGCGACCAACATAGCCCTGGGCCAGTTCAAGCCTGGCTTTGATGGGCAGCCCGTGGCCCACACCATGTGGTTCTGGAACTTTGCGGGCATGCTCATGGCCGGTTTGGCTTTTGCCCTGGCCGGGGGGTGTCCGGGACGACAGCTGTTCATGAGTGGCGAAGGCAACAGCGATGCGGGAGTGTTTGTTCTGGGAATGCTTGCCGGCGCCGGCCTGGCTCATAATTTTGGCTTGGCTAGCTCGCCTCAAGGCATCGGGCCGCATGGCATGGCAGCGGTAATCGTGGGGATGGCCGTGCTGGTTTTCATTGGCGTTACGAATCGAAAATAGGGGAGGACACGATGAAACAGACAGTTGATACACGGGGACTGTCCTGTCCCCAGCCCGTACTCTTAGCCATGCAGGCCATGCGTGGGACAGGATCCGGGGCTATCGAGGTGCTGGTAGACAACGAAGCCAGCCGTGAGAATGTCGCCCGAGCAGCGCAAAGCCAGGGGTGGAGCGTAGCCGTGACGGAGATGGCGGGTGGAGAATGCCGGCTGGATCTGGCAAAATAGCGGGCTGGCTGCGTGGCGTGTTCTCAGGTCGGGAACGCGTTGATCGGAGTCTTTCGGACAAAGGCATGCTCGTTTACCCGAGTACGGGCGAGGTCATCCGGGCCGAGGCTGCGTTGCGTCAGGCCGGGGTGCGGGTGACCATCAAGGGACCGCCTCCGGATCTGCGCCAGGGCTGCGACATGGTCATCGAGTTTCCCCTGTTGGAGGAGATGCGTGTGCGGGAGGTGCTGGCCGAGCGCAATCTTCTGCCTTTGCGCGTGGCCGTGGCGCAGGATCATCTCCTGGAGCCGGTTTCACTGTACCATGTCAAGGAACTGGGGGATTATGTCATGGTCCGCGCCGCCAACATGAAGATCACCGTGGACCGGCGTGATCGTCGTATCGTCAATGTCTCGGGGGGGGGCTGCCCGGACGTGCCTTTTCTGGCCGATGCGCTGGTGGGCAAAACGCTGGACGAAGCCCCGGAGCCGCGTTCCCTGGGGCAGACATTGTGTGGCTATGCCCTGCAGTTGGCGTTCGAGGAGGCGCATCGCCAATGTCGTGGCTGATCGTGGGCACTGTGCCTAGGGCTGATTACGGTCTGACGTGGGGAAGTTACGCCCTGCGCGGGAATGTGCTGGAGATGGAGGGGCGGGTTGTGAACGTGGCCCGGGGCACGTCCGCCCTCATGGCCACGGCCGCAGTGGCAACCGGGGTGCTTGGCGCGGAAAAGCCAGAAGCATTGCTCGCCGGGGACACAGGTTCGGGTGCGGGCAGCCGGGAAGCGTACGCCCGGATGACAGCCGGGCTGGAAGGCTCTGCCTACGACGGGGTAACGTTTCATTATCTCATGCCCGACGTGGTTTGGCACAATAAAATTCTTTGGATTCTGGAAGCCCTGCCGAGTCGTCCCCTGCTCGTGGCCGACGCAGGATTCATGTACGCAGCCAAGATGAGCGGCTTTGCCGCACACTATGATCTGTTCACACCGGACGCGGGAGAAATGGCTTTTCTGGCCGACGAGGTCGCTCCCCATCCCTTCTACACGCGGGGCTTCCTCCTGCAGGAGGAGGAGCGTATTCCGGAACTCATTCCCCTGGCTTACGCCGCCGAGAACGCGGCCCGGCACCTCCTAATCAAGGGGCGCACTGACTACGTGGTCGCCGAGGGAGCCATCATCGCCGCCATCAGCGACCCGGATATTCCTGCTTTGGAGCCCATCGGCGGGACGGGAGACACCCTGACCGGACTGGTGACAGCCCTGTTGGCCTCGGGCCTCAGTGTGCCCACCGCCTGTCGCGTGGCGGCATTGGCCAACCGCCATGTGGGTTCTTTGGCCAGCCCCACCCCGGCCTGGGGAGTGGCCGACCTGTTGCCCTTTCTGCCCCGGGCCCTGGAGCGGGCCCTGGCCGAAGTATCCTGACCCTGTAAGCGCGCGCGGCGTTTGGCGCAGATTTGCGCGCTATTTGGCGCAGACCTCAGCCGCAACCCCCAACTCGTTCGTGTGCCAAATCGGCCGCAACATCTCCCGTAAAAATCGATCAAACCTGGACCTGTCTAACACCCCTCGATTACCCATCTTTCGAATGCCCTGATGTCTGACATCTTTTGTTGCTGACAAATCCGAAAAATCGTGTTATCGGCGCGACAAAAAGGAGTTGGGGCTGATGTACATGATAGCGGGCATGACCGTGTTGCTGGCCGTCATCTTTGTGGGTGTATGTATCTGGAAGCCCCACAGCCAACCGGTAGCGTGCCCATGTTGCATGGCCCTAAATCACGGGCAATCGAATGTCTGTAGCGTCTGCGGGATGGACTGGGGGAAATCATGACCCGTTTCATCTTGGTCTTCCTGATCATGTTCGCGCAGCCAGCACATGCAGGGTTTAAAATGTTCGGGCCAAACGGCCAATACATGAACAGCACGGAGCCACCTCAACCGGGAAAAAGCTCCTCGTCTCCTGCAGAGACTTATGTCCCCCATGTTCCGGCGCGACCAACAGTCCCTGTGAATAGAATCGATCCGGGAGACAACGTCGACATGAGCGGCGTGGAATGGCGCCAAAGCCGCGGGGCATACTCGGGCCGGAACTCCGAGTACACGAAGCCGTTCGGGTACAGAGCTGGGGTCTATACACTCGGATATGCCTACAAGGGCCGCGGGAACTTCATAGTCTGGATGCACACCAGGAAGGGCCAAAAGGACCTCGTGCTCAACAACATCGGGGCACAGCGCGGAGAGCGGACTGTTGTACTCAAGGCCGATGACGAGATCTTTTTCGACGTGCTAGCCACGGGCAATTGGGAGCTCACCTTCGAGCGGAAACGCTAAACAACAACCTGCCTGATCCTTGGCGCATTCCCAGCCGCGCTGCCAATAATCTGCGCAGCCGAGAGATTGCCTGACGGTATCGCCACACTAACCATTTGCCCCACGGCGTAGGGCGCCTGTGTCGGGACAAGTACAGTCAGGTCTGGCCTAATCCGCACCGAGACCGAGCCGATACCAACCGCAACGACAGGGCCGGTTGCGATCTCGGGGAC